>NZ_JBHSPB010000007.1:0-386668 GCF_042656465.1 Streptomyces gamaensis | reverse complement strand
TCCTGGAGCGGCGGGCGCGGCAGCGGGGGCCTGCGCGGCGGGCGCCGGGGCCGCAGCCTGACCGCCTGCGGTCGGGGTGCCGCGCGCGGCGGCCGGGGCGGCGGGAGCCGGCTTCGCGGCAGCGGGGGCAGCCGGAGCCTGCGCGGCGGGCTTCGCGACGGCAGGGGCCGGCTGCACGGCAGGAGCAGCCGGAGCCCGGTCGGCCGGGGCCTGCGCGGCGGGGGCGCCGCCCCCGGTCACTGCCTGCGGCGGCGCGGCCGCCGCAGTGCCCGGCTTGTAGTCGGCGAAGAAGTCCCACCAGGCTCGGTCGACCGAGTTCGGGTCCTGGAGGTACTGCTGGTAGATCTCGTCGACGAGCCACTCATTGGGACCGAATACGTCAGCGGGGCTCTTGCCCGGCCCGTCTTGCTCGGTCGAGACGCTCGAAGTGTTGGGGGACTGTGGCGACACGGCGGCAACCGCCCTCTTCCGCTTCCTAAGGTGGTGGACAGCGGGAATAAAGGCTACGCCTGTCCACGCGGTTCCTGCAGGCCACCCCGGCCAGCAGTCGCGCAAGTCACATTCGTCGACGGGTTTCGGGGCATGACTTGGCGGGAAACACACCCGGTTCCGCATCGGCCGGGGTTTCCCGGGTTCGCCGAAGCGCGCCCGCACTCCTGAGAATGCGCGCCTCCGGGCCCGACCCTACGTCAAAGCTGATCACGAGGTCCGCCCGGAAGAGTGACGCGGATCCGGCACCCCCGCGGGGATTCGGCCACCCCGATACCGCCGCCGTGCAGATCGACCGCCCACCGCGCGATGGCCAGGCCCAGGCCCGTACCGCCGTCGCTGTCCGGCCCGTGCTGACCGGCCGGGCCCCGGTTGAAGCGCTCGAAGACCCGGTCCCGCTCGGCCTCCGGGATGCCCGGCCCCTCGTCGAGCACCTCCAGGGCGAGGGACTGGGCGCCCTCGCCGCGCCGCGCCCGCACCGTGACCCGGCCGTGCGGCGGACTGTGCTTGACCGCGTTGTCCACGAGGTTCGCGACCACCTGGTGCAGCCGCTCCGCGTCCGCGTGCGCGGTCAGCTCCGGCGGGAAGACGTCCAGGTGCAGATGGACGTCCTTACGGGCGCCCGGACCCGACCCGGAGCCGTTGGCCATGCTCGCCTCCTTGAGGATCCCCGCCAGATACGGCCACACCTCGAAGCGGCGGGCGTGCAGCGGCACGACCCCGTTGTCCAGCCGGGACAGATCCAGCAACTGCTCCACCAGCCGCCCCAGCCGCTCGGTCTGCCGCAGGGCCGTACGCATCGTCTCGGGGTCGGCGGTCGAGACGCCGTCCACGACGTTCTCCAGCACCGCCCGCAGCCCCGCGATGGGAGTGCGCAGCTCGTGCGAGACGTTGGCGACGAGCTCCTTGCGATGGGTGTCCACCGCCTCCAGATCGGCGGCCATGCGGTTGAAGGCCTCGGCCAGGGCCCCGAACTCGTCCCGCCGCCCGGCCCCCACCCGCCGCGTGTAGTCACCCTGGGCCATCGCCCGGGTCACCTCGGTCATCTCGTCGAGCGGAGCCGTCAGCCCGTGCGCCACGAACTGCGTGATCAGCAGCGAGGCGATGATCGAGAAGACCGTGATGACCCGCAGCTCGGTCGCCGAGTGGATCGCGACGAACACCAGGAACGTCGTTATGACGACCGAGCCGATCACCAGCGCGCCCAGCGCCGCCTTGACCGAACGGTAGGGGTCCAGCGGCCGCAGCGCCTCCCAGACCCGCGCCCCGATCCCGGGCCGCGCGGCGGACCGGGGCCGACCGGCGCCGCCGGTCATGCCGCCGGGGTCTCCAGCGCGTAGCCCACACCGTGGACCGTACGGATGCGCTCGGCGCCGATCTTCCGCCGCAGGGCCTTGATGTGGCTGTCGACGGTGCGGGTCCCGGAGGCGTCCGCCCAGTCCCACACCTCCGCGAGCAACTGCTCGCGGGAGAGCACGGCCCGGGGCGTGTTCGCCAGACACACCAGCAGATCGAACTCGGTGGGCGTCAGGTGCACGTCCTCGCCGCGCACCCGCACCCGCCGCTGCGCGTGGTCGATCTCCAGCTCGCCCAGGCGCAGGATGCCGCTGCGCGGGGTGTGCGCGGCCAGGGCCGCCCGCTCCACGCGACGCAGCAGCACATGCACGCGCGCCGCCAACTCCCGCATCGAGAAAGGCTTGGTCATGTAGTCGTCCGCGCCCACGCCCAGACCGACGAGCATGTCGGTCTCGTCGTCGCGGGCGGTGAGCATCAGCACGGGCACCGGCCGCTGCGCCTGCACCCGCCGGCACACCTCCAGCCCGTCGAAGCCCGGCAGCATCACGTCGAGCACCAGCAGATCCGGCTGCCAGGCCTCGGCGGCGTCCACGGCGGCGGGCCCGTCCCCGGCCGTACGGACGTGGAAACCCTCGGCCCGCAGCCGGGCGGCGATGGCGTCGACGATCGTGCGGTCGTCCTCGACGACGAGGACCCGACGCTGCGCCCCGGCGGAGGCCGAGGCGCCGTTCGGGCCGATGTGTGTCTGCTCCATGCGCCCCGCCCCTAGCGTCTTCCCGTAGCGTGCTTCGCCTACGAACCTGCGGCTGTGGCAAGCAGGGTACGGGCAGGTGGCAGGGGACGGCTACGCGGCGTCGAGGGGCGGGCGGAGCGCGAGGTGGACGACGTCGGGGACGCCCCGGGCAACGGCGATCTCTTCGGTTCTTACCCCGGCGAACCCGGCATTCCGGAGGGCCTGTTCGAACTTTTCCGAGGGCCGCGCGGACCACACGGCGAGCACGCCGCCGGGCGTCAGCGCCGTACGGCAGACGGCGAGACCGGCGGGGGAGTACAGCCCCGCGTTGCCGTCGGTGACGGTCCACTCCGGCCCGTTGTCGATGTCCAGGCACAAGGCGTCGAACTCGCCCTCGGCGGCGCGCAGTCGGTCCAGCAGATCGGCGTGCGCGACCTCGGTGCGCGGGTCGGCCAGGGCCCGCCCCGAGATCTCCGCGAGCGGCCCGGAGCGGTGCCAGTCGACGACGGCCTGCTCGCGTTCGACGACGGTGATCCGGCCCCAGCGCGGCTCCCGCGCCGCCTGTACGAGCGAGAAGCCGACGCCCAGTCCGCCGATCAGCACGGCGGGCGCGCAGCGGTCCGCCGGCAGGGCCGCGAGCGCGGCGTCGACGAGCAGCCGCTCGGAGCGGCCGTCCGAAGTGTCCATCAGGAAACAGCCGTTGGCGATGATCTCCAGGACCTCCCCCCGCCGGCGCAGCACCACCTCGCCGTACGGGCCGTCGCGGCGGTCGAGGGTGACGGGGGCCGCCGGGGGGTCGGGAAGCGTGGTCGAGACGGTCAAGACGGGCCTCCAGAAGATGTGATCGCTCGGGGGACGCGCCGGCTGGGGCAGGGGTTGACGAAGGTGACAGGTCTCACAGGCGGCAGTTGATTTGCCGTACATCTGCGCACCTTAATGTTCACGGTGTGGGGCGGTACGGCGGGAGCCTGCCGCCCGACAGCCGATGGAGGGCACAGGAAAGGGGCTTGGGCGCGTGAGTGTCGCTGACCCCACCGAAGCACCGGCGGCCGACGCGCCCGCGCGCGGCGTACCGGCCACCGAGGTGCCGTCCGCCGGGATGCCGTCCGCCGGGACACGGACCCGGCCGCGCCGCGGCGCCGGCCCGGCGCTCGCCGGTGCCCTGCGCGCGCTGCGCCGGGCCCTGCCCAGTCCCACCGGCACCCCCTTCACCTTCGCGTACGCGATGGTCCTGCTCGGCACCGCGATCTACGGCGACCTCGGCGACGAGGCCACCGTCAACCAGCTCCTGCGCGACTCCAGCACCGACGCCGCGCACCTCGCCGAGCGCCCGCTGCTCGTCCTGATCGCGAGCGCCCTGTGGATAGCCGGCGGCGTCTTCACGGCGTACGGGCTGGCCTTCCCGTTCGTCCTGGGTGCCCTGGAGCGCCGCGTCGGCGGACTGCGCACGGCCGGCGTCTTCCTCTTCGGCCACATCGTGGCCACCCTCGCCACCGAACTGCCGGTCGCGGGCGCCGTCGCGGCCGGCCGGCTGCCCGAGGCGTCGCTGCACCGCCTCGACTACGGCGTCAGCTTCGGCGTCATGGCCTGCGTGGGCGCGCTCGCCGGATTCGTGCCGCGCGGGGTGAAGGCCGCGCTGCTGGGCGTGGCCGGCCTGATGTGCGCCGCCGACCTCGTCGAGTTCGCGGACCCGCTGGCCAGCTGGGGCCACCCGGTGGCCCTGCTGCTGGGCATGGGCTGCTGGCCGGTACTGCGCGACGCCGTTCGCGTACGCGAAAGCTGATCCCGCCGGACTTCTTCGACGGACTCCCTGCCCCTCCGTATGTACGCTTACAGCGAACGCGTGCGGACCGGGTCCGGAGGCCCTTTCCCTCGTTGAGGTGTGGGGAGGGGATGGCGTTGGGTGACTGTGGGCCGAGCCTGGAGGAGCTGTTCGAGCTTCTTTACGACATCACGCCGGGTGGCTGTCATGCGGAAATCGTCGGCGGGGTCGTGCAGATGGTGCCGAAGCGGCACTCGCACTGGGATGTGATCAGGAATGTGCTGTTCCAGCTGGGCAACCGCTTCGGGCCGGACAGCCGCCTCATGGTGGATGTCCGCCTCGACCTTCCTGGGTACGGCAACATGTTCTGTCCAGACATCTGCAAGGTCTCCGACGGTGCCGATTCGGCGGGGGAGGGCAACTGGCGGTACCAGGATGTGGAGTTCGTCCTGGAAGTGATCTCGCGGGCGACTGCTGGCAGCGACTACGGCCCGAAGAAGGCGGCGTACGCGGCGGGTGGGATTCCGGTGTATGTCATCGCCGACCCGTTCACGGGTCTGTGCCACGCACACACCATGCCGAAGGACGGCGTGTACCGCAGCAGGATGAGCGTGGACTTCGGCGATCCGATCGACCTGACCGATACGGTGCTGGGGATGATGCTGATGACGGACGGGTTTCCCCGGGACGGTGATGGCTTCCATGGAGGCTGAGCGGGCTGGGCCGCCGACGCCGCCACGGGCTCGGCTCCGGGCGTATCCCGCGTGCCGTGCGCATCGAGACGGGATCGAGATGGCCGACAGTGATGAGCCGAGTCCGGACGAGATGTTCGAGCTGCTCTACGAGATCGTCCCCCAGGTCTACAGGGGCGAGCTCGTTGAGGGGCGCATCACGATGTCGCCGAAGTCGGGTGCGCGTTCGGCCATCATCGAGGACGTTCGCGGCCAGATGTTGGAGCGCTTCGGCCGGAAGGGGAACAGGTTCCCCATGGACGTAGGCCTCGACCTTCCGGGCGGCGGCAACGTGTTCTGTCCCGATCTGTTTAAGCCCGCCGCCGGAGCCAAGCCCGACAAGAAGGGGAAGTGGCGTTACCAGGACGTGGAGTTCGTCCTCGAAGTGGTGTCCCGCGGGACTGCGCGCAACGACTACGGCGTGAAGAAGGACACCTACGCGGTTGCTGAGATCGCGGTGTACGTCATCGCCGACCCGTACACCGGCAAGTGTCACGTCTACACGCTGCCGAAGGATGGTGAGTACCACGGCTATTCGACCATCGATTTCGGCGAGCCGATCGACCTCACCGACACGGTGCTGGGGATGACGCTGGAAACGGATGAGTTTCCCCGGGAGTGAGCTCTGCTCCGCCAAGCCGCCCCGGCCACTCCGCGAGGAGCGGCCGGGGCGGCTTGTGTTCGGCGTCAGCGGACGAGCGTTGCCCGCCAGTGGCGGTGGATCACCTCGCGGTAGGCGGTGTGCGACGGGTTGCGTCCCGCATGCCGGAAGGCCCACTCGCGAACCGTTTCGAAGTCCTCGTCCGGCGCGGACGATGCGGCGCACGCCGCGCACCGCATCACGAACGTGACCGGCCCCGGGTCCGGGCCGATGGTCCAGTCCGCGTACCGGATCACCGTGTGCGCGCTCATGCGCGGCTCTGGCTGCGGTGGTTGACCGCGCGGACCTGTGCGCTGAGACGTTCCGCGTCGGTGACGGGGCGTACGGCGTCGGGTTCCGCGTCCCACTCGCGGCCGCCGGCGGGCGGGCGGAGCTGGAGGTACGGGCCTTGGTGGCCCATGACCTGTCCGACGTTGCCGGTGCGGGTGTCCATGACGAACGTTCCGGGTTCCGGGGTCACTTGGCGGCCTCCTCCGGCTCGCGGGGGACGAAGTTGATGCCGTGCGCCCCGATCCAGAGGTACACGTACGGGCACCGCTGTTCCGGGAACGTGGGGGAGTGCGCCCCTCGGCGGGCAGCGGGGCCGGTGCGGGTTCTGGGCGCGAAAAGGGTCTTCACTCGGGCGAGTAAGCGCGCGATAGGGTTCGTCATGTCAGCAGCTCCTGTTGGCTGTTGGCCATGCCCCCGGGCCGCCACTACGGTCGCGGGGGTCCTTTGTGACCGCCACGCTAGGGGACCTATTCAATCCTGTCCATCCCTAGGCAGGGATACTCTTGTCTATGAGCAGTCGGATATCAGTGCATACAGTCACCCGCGTGATGGAGTACGACCCCACGCAGCCCAAGTGGGCGCAGATCGCAGATGAGATCCGGCGGCGTATCGCGAGCGGCGAGTACCCGGTGCACCACAAGATTTCCGAGGTGCGGATGGAGCAGGAATTCGGTGTCGCGCGTGGGACGGTCCGCAAGGTGACGGCTGCCCTCCGCGAAGAAGGGCTGATCGTCACCACGCCCGGCATGGGGTCGTTCGTCGCGAAGCAATAGTCGGCGCGGTCGGGCAGCGGCGCCCCAACTCCTGGGCGCCGCCCCCGTGTCCTGCCCTACGGTGACCTCCATGGCACCCGAGCAGCTCGCCCCGATCGTCGACCCGGAAGCGCCGGTCTACGTCTACGTCCAGGTCGCGGACCACATCGCTGCCCGTATCGCGGCAGGGCGGCTGAAGCAGGGTGCCCGGCTCCCCGGGGAGCGTGACCTCGCGGAGCAGTACGGCGTCGCGGTCGGGACGGCGCGCCGCGCGGTGCGGGAGCTTCGCGAGCGCGGGCTCCTGGTCACGCTGCCCGCGAAGGGCACCTTCGTAGCCGGCCGGTAGCTGGTACCGTCACCCAGCCTCGCCCTCCCCGGCCCGCGTCGGAAACGCGCCGCCGTGTCGGCGCACGTACAGGCGAGCGGTCAGTCCCCTCAGGGCCGGAGAAGCATCGCGTCGTACACCGGGGACTCGGGAGCGTGCTTGATGCGGCCGACCACCTCGTAGCCCCAGCGCGGGTAGGCGGAGCGGGCGGGTTCGTTGTCGGCGATGCAGGTGAGGGTGGTCCAGGGCTCGGTGCGGCCGGTGACCATCTGGTCGTGCAGGGCCCGGCCGATTCCCTGGTTGGTGAGCTTGGGCAGGACCATGAGTTCGCGGAGCCAGAACACCTGGGCGGCCTCGGCTGCCTTCTTGGCGTCGGCGGGAAGTTGGCCAGCGAGGGAAACCCACCAGGCGCGGTCCGGGGAGAGGGTGACGCCGTGTACGTATCCGGCGAGGGTGCCGTCGGCGAGGTGCGCGGTGACCACCTCGAAGCCGTTCATGCCGAACGCGGCGGTGAGCCGGTCGGTGAAGGCGGCGACGGAGAAGAACGGGTCGCCGGTGTACGGGGGGACGCTGTAGACCTCGGCGTAGACATCGGTCAGCTCGGGAGAGATCTTCCGCGCGGCGTCGGGAATGTGCCGGGTGAAGGTGAGGTCGGGCAGGGTGCGGGCGGGCATAGGGTCCAGGATCCCTTTCTGGTCAGGCGATATGTGCTGTCAGTAGTTCGATGGTGTCGCGGGCCTGTGGGCTCTTGGCGTGTGGCTGGAGGCTGTCCCGGACGAGCGCGAGCTGGCGCCGGTTGCGGGTGGAGGACTGTCCGCCCTCGATGAGGCGTAGCGACTCCTTGGTGACGGCCGTGGTGCGGTCCAGGTCGTGGTCCTGGACAGCGGCGTGCGCGAGTCGGGCGAGGCACATACCTCGGTTACGGGAGTGCTCGACGTCCTGGAGCCCGGAGGACCGTTCCAGGAGCCGCACGGCTCGCTTGTGCTGCCCGAGATCGGAGCGGCACATGCCCTCCAGGCAGATCAGTTCGGCCTCGTTGAGGAAACGGGTCCACTCCGGGTCGCGGTCGGTGATTCCTTGGTCGAACGCGCGCCAGGCCCGTTTGATGGCGTGGGAGGTGTTCATCTCGTCGCCGAGCCGGGCGTAGCCCTGTGCTGTGCGGATGGCCAGTAATGCGGCCACACGCGGTGGGGCATCCCACTGGGCGGTGTGCCGTTCAGCGGTGCGCGCGAACCGGATGGCCTCACGGGGCTTGCCGAGATCGACGGACTGGCGGGCCATGTTCGACAGTGTCCTGGTGGCCAGCGGATGATCGTCGGAGATCATCGCGGTGTTGAGCGCTTCGGCGAAGTACACGCGGGCTTCGGTCTGTTGCTCGGCGTCGTAGCAGAACCAGCCGAGCGATGTGGTGAGTTGACCAGCGATGGTGTGCAGTTCCTGGCTGATGTCATCGTTGTAAACACCGTGGTCTATCACGTGGTGCACCCACATCAGCTGCATGCGGGCGGAGCGCCACAGCCGGTCGCCGCCGAACTGCTGGTCGATGGCATCAAGGTCGGTAGCGGTGGCGTGGAGCAGGTCGATCTCCTCACGCCCTACACGTAGGTCAGTGGCGGCACGGGCGGGGGACGGGCTGAGCCAGGGCAGGCCGATGACGGCGGCCCCGGTGGCAAGGGCTTCGCGGCGTTTCACGGGCGGGATCCTGTCCAAGGCCGGGGGCTGGATGTCAATCAGTGTCGCGGGGCCTGCGACGAATCCCAAGTGTTCCGGGCCGCGCCCGAACGCTGCCCGTAGGGCGGTCGCCTGGTCCGGCCTGGGCCAGCCCGGGTTCGCTGATTCCCAGCGCCGGTACGTACGGACGCTGACCTCGTAGCCGGAGTCCCGCAACACCGACTTACCCGCCTCGCTGACCCCCTGAGCTGCCGCTTCCTGGCTGAACCAGCCCTTGGCCACGCGGGCGGCGAACAGCATCTGATTGGCCGGAGTCCTCATCCGACTGCCCCCTGATCCGAATTCTTCGCTCACCGTATGCGGCAACGGCGGAGGGCGGTGTGTGGTGGTGGGAATCACGTGGGGGCTCCCCGGAGTGGGGCCGCTGAATGGCCGCTGAACGGCCGCTCGGCGTCCTGGAGCGGCGGCCGTCGCGGCGGTGGACTGTGGCGTGGCGCCGTCACCGGGGCCCGTTCCTCCATCCCGCGGTGGCTGAGCCCCCGTAACGCCGCTGCCCGCCATCACACGGGCGGTCTCGGCGGCGACTCCCACGAGAGCGTGCTTCGGAGACCTGAGATGACCAGTCAGCCGGAGAGTAGGCCCCTTCCCGTCCGCGTTCCCGGCGAGGGAACCAACCCGGGCCACCCTTCGGCCCGGCTCGTCGCCAGGGCCTCCCACGGTTGGGACGCCTTCCGGGACCATTGCGAGATCCCGAAGGGGTACGAGCCGACTCCGCCCCCGGAGACAGGACAGTGACCGCCATGCAACAGACGCCGACTGGCTACGACATGGCCGGCGACAGCGCGCTGGCGCTCGCGCTCGCCAGCGGCAGGCCGACCGGCGAGGCCGCCGACGCCCTGCGCCGACGCCTGCGCCAGTACATCGGTCTGCTCGCCGGTCCGGCAGAGAGGTACGCCAACGCCCTGGAGGACTCGCGGGCGAAAGACATCGCACAGAACACTGTCCGGCACGCCCGCGCCGTCGCACAGGACCCAGTGCATGACCCGGCAGCCTCGTTGCGTCTCCTCGCCAAGTCCGTCGACCTCCTGCTCCGGTATTCAGCCGAGTTCCGCCAACAGCGCGCCCCGGGGCCCGTGACCACCGTCATCCGGCACGGCGACTTCCCGGGCCGCCCGGACGTCGCGACCTGGACCGGCGTAAACACCCCGCCCTGCTTTCACGTAATTGGCGCAGAAGAACCACAAGGCCGGAAGGAGCCCCCTCGACGTGTCTAACCTCCCGCAGATGGACACCAACAACACCGCTACTGCCGACTCCCTGCGGTCGGCTCTCGTCGCCAAGCTGCGTCAGCAGAGCGCGATCCGCACCGACCGGGTGGCCGAGGCGTTCCTGGCCGTCCCCCGGCATGTGTTCGCCCCCGAGGTGCCGCTGGAGGAGGCATACGCCCTGAACATCGTGGTGACCAAGCGGAACGAACACGGCATCACCGTCAGCTCGGTCTCCGCGCCGCAGATTCAGGCAATGCAGCTTGAACAGGCTGAGCTGCGCCCTGGGATGCACGTGGCGGAGATCGGGTCCGGTGGCGTGAACGCCGCACTGATGGCGGAGTTGGTCGGCGGGCACGGCGAGGTCACGACCATCGACATCGACGCGGATGTCACCGACCGCGCAAGGAGGTTCCTGGCAGAGGCCGGGTACGGGCGCGTCAACGTGGTGACGGCGGACGGCGAGAAGGGGTGCGCCGAGCACGCCCTCTATGACCGGATCGTCGTCACGGTCGGGAGCTGGGACGTCCCGCCCGCTTGGGTGGACCAACTCGCCGACGGTGGGCGTCTTGTCGTTCCCTTGCGGATGCGGGGGCTGACCCGGTCGGTGGCCTTCGAGAAGGAGGACGACCACCTGGTCAGCCGGTCGGCGGAGATCTGCGGCTTCGTCACCATGCAGGGCGCCGGGGAACACCAGGAGCGTCTGCTGCTCCTTCACGGCAAGGAGATCGGCCTGCGGTTCGACGACGACTGGCCGGCGGACCCCGATCTGCTGAACGGTGCGCTGGAAACCGACCGGGCGGAATCCTGGACGGGCGTGACGATCGAGCCGGGAGAGCCGTTCGACACACTCCAGATGTGGCTGGCTACTGCCCTGGACGGGTTCTGCCTCCTCACGGTGGATTCGAAGCTTGACACCGGTCTGGTCGCTCCGCAGAACAAGATGGCCTGCCCGGCTGTGGTCGACGGCGGCAGCTTCGCCTACCTCGCCGTGCGGAAGACCGGCGACGAACCTGACCGGCCGACGTTCGAGTTCGGGGTCCACGCCTTCGGCCCGGACGCTCCCACTCTGGCCGGGACGATGGCGGACCAGATCCGTGCGTGGGACCGAGACCATCGGGGCGGCCCCGGTCCGCGCATCTGGGCCTTCCCCGTCGAGACCCCGGAGACCGGGTTGCCCGAGGGCCGGGTCGTCACCAAGCGGCACGTCCGCATCATCATCTCCTGGCCCCGCGAGGGCCAGGGCGCAATGCACCACCCGACGGAAGAGAAGGAGTGATTCGCATGGCTGAGAACATCACGGGCGCTCCCGCCGTGGCTGATGAATTCACGCTCGACGTGCGCGTGGTCGAGGCTGGCCTGCCGGTACGTGACCTGCTGCGGGACACCAGCGACAACTGCGGCTCCAGTTGCTCGGGCACCGCCTGCGTGTCGTTCGTCGGCGACCCGTCCTGACACGGGCGCCCCGCTGCTGGGCGTGCTGAGCGGATCACCCGCCCAGCACGCCCAGCACCAATTTCCGTTGCGGGACTTCGCAATCAAGGGAGGGGAAGCGATGGCGGGAGGAGCGGACCGGCTGTTGTACCGGGAAGCAGGGGTGCTCTTGGTACGTGCCACGACCTACCCGGGCGGCCGGGTCGCGTGCGAAGACGTGAAGCTGTCCGCTGACGCGGGTGTGGCCGTGGAGCAGGGATCCGCGTGGCTGGCGAAGGTCTGGCAGTGCAGCGCGTTCCGTTTGGCTGTAGAAGTTGCCAGCCCGGTGCTGTCCCGGCAGGTCCACGATGTACTGACCGGGGCACGGGTGGATGCTCGCCAGGTGCGCCGCATGGTGCGCTCGGTGGCGTCATATCTGCTGCGCTGGAGGGGCAGGGCCACTCCGTTCGGCCTGTTCGCAGGAGTCGGGGCGGCCAAGGTGGGCGATGAGCCGCTGGTTCGCTGGGGAGACAGCCACCGGGTGGTGCTCCGAGCGGACATGCAATGGCTCGACGGGGTCATCGGCCGTCTGGAACAGCACCGGGGTCTCCTGGAACGACTGTCAGTGGTTGCGAACAGCACCGCGTTCGTACGCGGTGACCGACTGGTTGTTCCCGGTCATGCGACTGAGGACGAACTGGAGGCGCTGGCGCCGCTGGAAGTGTCCGTGCGCTGCACCGGCCCGGTGCGCACCGCGATGGACGCGGCCGGCGAGCCCATACGGTTCGGGGATCTCGCCAAGGTGCTGGCTGTGGCTTACCCGGCCGCGCAGCCGGAGCAGATCACGACCTTGTTGGGTGAGCTCGTCTCCCAACATTTCTTGATCACTTCCCTTCGTGCCCCGATGGCCCGACCCGACGCCTTGGGGCACCTGCGCGAACAGCTTGGGATGGTCGACGCCGCCGAGGAACTGCCCGATCTCGCTGGACTGGTGCAGGAGCTGGGCGCCATTCACGACGAGCTCTTACGTCAAAACACCGGCCCGGACCCGGCACCCGTCCACGCGGCGGCCCGGCCCATGGTTGCCGATCGTATGAGGGCGGTGTGCGACGTCACGGAGCAACCGTTGATCACCGACCTGGGCCTGGACTGCGAGGTCCGGCTCCCGGAGACAGTCCTGGGCGAGGCGGAGGCCGCCGCGTCCACGCTTCTGCGGCTGACGCCTTACCCGTTCGGGTACCCGCGGTGGAAAGACTTCCATGTCCGGTTTCGGCAGCGGTATGGGCCGGGGGCTGTCGTGCCCGTCCAAGATCTGCTGGCCGACAGCGGGTTGGGGATGCCCGCCGGATACCTGGGTTCTCCGCTGGGCACTGACGCGCGGACGATGACGGCTCGTGACGATGTCCTTCTTGCCATGGTGCAGAAGGCCGTGATGGCCGGCGATGAAGAGATCGTTCTGACCGAAGGCATCATCCGCGAACTGGTGGTCGGTGACCCCGCCGAGACGCTGCTGCCGCCACGTGTCGAGCTGGCCTTCCAGCTTCACGCCACCTCGCCCGAAGCTGTGCGGCGAGGCGACTTCCGGCTCCAGGTCACCGGCGTGCCACGACCCGGCAGCAGCATGGCCGGGCGGTTCGCGGGCCTCCTTCCCGACGCCGACCGCAGGGCCCTGGCGCGCAGTTACGCCACCGCCAGCACGGGTGGCCGTGGCGCGATCGCGGCACAGCTGTCGTTCGCGCCACGTCGGCGACGCAGCGAGAACGTGGCGCGTACGCCACAGCTGCTGGAGCAGACGATCCCCCTGGCGGAGCACCGCGGCCCCCACCGCGATGTCATCGCCGTGCGCGACCTGGCAGTCAGTGCCGACTCCCGTGAGTTTCAACTGGTGCAGCTCTCGACCGGGCGACACCTGGAACCGCGTGTCCTGCACGCGTTGGAGGCCGGAACACTCACCCCACCGCTCGCCCGCTTCCTCGCCGAGGTCACCACCGCTCGGTGCGCCGTATACAAGGCGTTCGACTGGGGTGCCGCAGTCCGCCTGCCGTACCTGCCGCGCCTGCGGTCCGGCCGGACCGTACTGTCCCCGGCCCGGTGGATGCTGACCGCCGCCGATCTCCCCGTGCGCGCGGCATCAATGCCGGAATGGGAGGCATCCCTGGACACCTGGTGTCGACGGCTACGGGTTCCGCTGACGGTCATGTTGTGCGAGACCGATCTGCGGATGCGCCTGGATCTTCGCAACGCTCTGCACCGGGAGTTGCTGCGAGCCCGCCTCGCCCGTACCGATCACGTCGAACTGCGCGAAGCTCCTGCCCCTGACGACCTGGCCTTCGTGGGGCGTGCCCATGAATTTCTCCTGCCCCTGCACGTCGCCCACTCCCAGTCCGCCGCGCGACAGTCAGGGCCATCAGGACGGCCGCGCCCCGTCGAACGCGACGCCGGACACCTGCCGGGGCATTCCTCATGGCTGTATGCCCAGATCTACGGCCACCCCGTCCGCCAGGACGAGATCCTGACTGACCACCTACACCGACTCATTGAAGGCTTGTGCGACTTACCCCTCTGGTGGTTCCGGCGACACCGAGATGTAACCCGCCCCGACCGCGAACAACACCTCGACCTGTACCTGCGTCTCCCCTCACCTGACCAATACGGCCTCGCCGCCGGCGCTTTCCATGCCTGGGCAAACAACCTCCGCCGAGCCGGACTTGTCTCGCAGGTCACGCTCGCCACCCACCATCCCGAGACCGGACGATACGGCCACGGAAATGCCATGCGGGCAGCAGAGGCAGTCTTCGCCGCCGACTCCGCCGCCGCCCTGGCCCAGATCGCAATGGCGACGCGAACCGGGCTTCCCTCGGAGGCCATTACGGCCGCCAGCCTGGTCGGCACTGCTGTTGCCTATGCTTCAACGCCCGAGGACGGGCTGCGATGGATCACCGACTCCTTTTCACGGGAGCAGGGCAAGCTGGACCAGCACCTGCGGAAAACTGCGCTGCGGCTGACCGACCCGAGCAACGACTGGGCGCAGATACGGGCCCGGCCAGGCGGCGAACTCGTGGCACGAGCCTGGGAGCAGCGGCGCACCGCACTCGCTGCCTACCGGGAGCAGATAGCCCACCAGCGCGCCCCCGACCCAGTGTTGCGGTCCCTGCTCCACATGCACCACGTTCGCAGTATCGGCGTCAGCCCGGACCGGGAGCGCATCGTCCAGCGACTGGCCCGCGCGGCGGCCCTGCGCCAGATCGCCCACAGCCGGAAGGGGGAGCATTGACCGCGCAGGGCCCTACCCCGGCCGAGGCCGCGGATGACCTCGCTCGGCAACTGGCCGTACCTCGGCCGTATCCCACTGGCCAAGGCTGGCGCGCCCAGTCCCTCACCAAAGGCACGGCCGGATGTGCGCTGCTGCATATCGAGCGTGCCCACGTCGGTGCAGGAACTTGGCAGGACGTGCACACCTGGGTCACGGCGGCGGCCGACGGCGGCATCAGCGCGGCCGATGACAGCGGCTTGCACTTCGGCGCGCCTGCGCTGTCGTTCGTGCTCCACGCAGCCCAGGCAGACGGCGACCACCGCTACCGGACCGCTCTGGCCACACTGGACCGTCACGTCACCACGCTCACCCACCGCCGTGTCGACGCAGCCTTGGCCCGCATGGACCGGGGCGACCTCCCGGCGTTCGCCGAGTACGACGTCCTCCACGGCCTCACCGGGATCGGCGCGTACCTCCTCCACCACGCCCCCGGCAGCGATGCACTGGCCCGGGTGCTGGCATACCTGGTCCGCCTCACTGATCCCCTGCGCACCGACGGCGAGACGCTGCCCGGGTGGTGGGTCCACCACGACCCGAACGTCAAGAACTCGCCCGGCTTCCCGGGCGGACACGCAAACCTCGGTCTCGCTCACGGCATCACCGGGCCCCTCGCGCTCCTCGCCGCAGCAGCACGCCGGCACATCATCGTCGACGGGCACACCGAGGCAATCAACACCATCTGCGCCTGGCTCGACGTCTGGCAGCAGGACACCGGCACCGGAGCATGGTGGCCCCAGTGGATCACCCGAGACGACCTGGTCACCGGACAGCCGAGCCAGCGCCGCGCACACCGGCCGAGCTGGTGCTACGGCACCCCCGGCATCGCACGTGCGCAGCAGCTCGCCGCCATCGCCACCAACAACACGGCGCGCCAGAAGGACGCCGAGCGCGCCATGGCCGAGTGCCTGTCCGACCCGGCCCGACTCGGCAGCATCACGGACACCGGCCTCTGCCACGGATGGGCCGGCCTGTACCAGACCGCCTGGCGTACCGCTCAGGACGCGCTCACCCCCGCGATCGGCGTTCAACTCTCCTATCTTGCTGAGCAATTAACTTGCCGCGCCGGACAACACGAGGGCCTCGGTCTTCTCGAAGGTGCCGCCGGGGCCGCTCTCGCCCTGCACACCGCCGCCCGCGACAAACCCCCGGTATCCGGATGGGACGCCTTCCTGCTCCTCCACTGACCAGAGATGGGGAACACACCCATGGCAAGCAGCATCGTGGACAGCGTCCTGGCGGTTCTGAGCGGCGCCCCGCTCCGTCAGGCCGCCGTCCGGTCCGGCCTGGACCCCGCCGATCTCGCTGACGCCATCGAGCTGTTCCAGAACGCCGGGAGAGCAGCACTCAAAGCCCAGGAAGCTGATCGTGACTGGTACCAAGTCCGTATCGAGTTCGCCGACTGGCACACGGCGGAGCACGCTGCGGCGATCCTGCTCGGTCCCCAGCTCGAACGCGCCCAGAACACGGGGCCGTTCACCGGCTGGTGGTTCATCCGCAAACACCCCTGCTGGCGGCTGAGGTTCCGCCCCGGTCCCGGCGCCTCCCACGCCGACGTACGCAAAGCCATCGCGCCCCTCCTGGACAAGCTCACCACGGACGGCGTGACGCTCCACTGGTGGGAGACCGTCTACGAGCCCGAAACGCTCGCCTTCGGCGGCCCTCCCGGAATGGACGCCGCACACCGCCTGTTCCACGCCGACAGTGTCGGCATCCTCGATTTCCTCCGCCGGGAACCGGTAATCGGCCGCCGCGAACTATCGGTCTTGCTTTGCAGCGCCCTGTTCCACAGCGCCGGACAGGAATGGCACGAACAGGGGGACATCTGGCACCGCGTCGCCCGGATGCGGCCCACACCACGCGACACACCCACAGACCGGCTGCGGGACCTGACCGCCGGGCTGGCATGCCTCATGACCGTGGACGCGAGCCCGACGAGCGCGCTCCTCAACACCACCGGGGCCCTGGCGTTCGTTGCCCCCTGGGCCGCCGCCTTCAACGACGCAGGCCGTGAGCTTGGAGCCGGAGCGCACGACGGCACCCTCCTGCGGGGTGTCAGGGACGTCCTCGCGCATCACGTGATCTTCCACTGGAACCGCTTGGGCCTGAACGCCCGCACGCAAGCCATCCTCGCGCGGGCCGCGACCGACACTGTGATGGGGATCAGCGATGTGGCCCGAGCCTGAAGACCCGACGACGACGCGGCGGATGCGCGCCGCCCAGGACCGGGCCCAGACTGCGCTCGGCGTCCTGACCGACCCCGAACCATGCGAGGTGTGGGGCTGGCGCGGCCGGACCCTGAGCCAGCCCGTCACCTCGGCTGATGGACCCTCCTGGCTCCGTATCGCCTGCCTCCCGGTCGGCCAGACCGACCGCACCTTCTGGTGGGGCGGCTCCCTCGATGCGGAACGACACATCCCCGCTTCCGTGCCGCGCCCCCGTCTACGTGCCTGCTACGACTGGAACGATCAACTGCTGGCATATCGCGCCGAATTGTACGATCGCGAAACAACTCAACCGATCTCCGACTCGCCGACCGTGACGCAACCGCCTGCCCTGACGCCAAGCTGGTGGGCAGCGCTCCGGACCGCCCTGGACGAGATCGCCCAGGTCCCGACTCACCGCTCCACCGTTCACCAGCCCTTCCTCGAACGCGCCATGCCCCGGCTTCTCGGCGCTCCTGTCAGCACCTACGCGCAGTCCTGGTCCACCGCACACGGCGACTTCCATTGGGCCAACATCTGTGGCCCCACGCTCCGCATACTCGACTGGGAAGGCTGGGGGCTCGCCCCAACCGGCTACGACGCCGCCGTCCTCCACTGCCACAGCCTGGCCGTTCCCCCACTCGCCGCCCAAGTCCGCCACGAGCTTGCGCACATCTTGGACACCCCCGCAGGCCGGTTCGCCGAGCTGGCCGCCCTCACCCAACTCCTCCACAGCGTGGCCCAGGGCGAAAACCTCGCCCTCGCCGGACCGCTCCAGCGCCGAGCCGGGCAACTGCTCGGCCGTGGCGTTCCGGGTGAAGGCGATCACAAGGCGACAACTCGCCGATGGAGTGCCACTGGGTAGTCGAAACCATGCGGATGGTCAGAGCATCCTGAGTCCGAAACGCGGCGCTCCTGCAACTGAAGCCCCTCGGCCCCCGCCGTTTCCGCACCATGCGGCGGGGGCCGAGGCACGTCCGCCGTTACTCGGCGGTCATGGCGCGCCCCCGGGACGCTGCGGGCAGCGGCAAGGCGGCGTCGGGGCGCGACAACCGCGAAGCGACGACCAGTGCTGCGAGCGCCGAGCCCGCCACCATTGCCCCGCCTGCCACGAACGCGCCGCGCGGCGAGGCATCCACCAGGAACGGCAGCAGCAGCATCCCGGCCGTGCCACCGGCACGGATGACGGTCTGGTCCACGGACATCAGACACAGCCGCTCGTCGGGCGCGAACGCGCCGAGGTGCGCCCTGAGGGTAACGCTCGTCGCCGGGGTGACCAGGCCGGTCAGCAGGGCGAGCAACACCAGCGCCGGAAGGTTCAGCACCAGCCCCATGCACGCCGTCGCGAGACCCTGCACGGCCCACGCACCGCAGTAGACGCTCAGCCAGCCGCCCGAACGACGGTTACCGGCCAGCGGGTTGCCCAGCAGCGCCCCGACGCCCGCAGCCGCCGTCACCAGCCCGTAGACGGCCGCCCCGGCGCCGTACCGGGTGGCGAGCAGCGCGGGCATCCCCACCGCCGTGACAGCCGAGCAGAACAGTGCGACCCCGTGCAGTCCGACCGCCAGCCCGACACGGGGATGCGCTCGCAGCACCGGCCACGCACGGACCGCCGACCGCACTTCGCCGGGATGCCCGACCGCTTCCCCGCCGGCCGCCACCGCACACCGGCGTGCCAGCCACCCGAGCGCCACCGCCGACACCGCGAATGTCACGCCGTTCAGCGCGAACAACTGCACCTCGGAGAACGCCAGCAGCAGCAAACCGATACCGGCCGGACCCGCGATCCGGGCCATGCGGCCCGTGAGGTCGAACAGCCCCGTGACCTGCTGCACCCGCTCCGGCTCGACGAGATCGGGCACCAGGGCACCGAGGTTGGGGTCGAAGAGGGCCCCGAGGGTGCCGAGCAGCAACACCCCGACGAGCAGCAGCGCCACACCCCCCACGTCCGGTGACCACAGGAAGGGCAACGCGACCGCGACCAGCGCCCGGATCGCGTCGACCCACGCCAGGCGCCCGAACGACGAGAACCTTGCGACCACATGCCGCCCAACGGTGCCGAGCACCACATACGGCAGCGACTCGACGACCGCGACCAGCCCCATGAGCGAGGCCGAGCCGGTCGCGGCGTACACGACCCACATCACCGCGAGCGCGTACAACCGGTCCCCGAGCACCGACAGGCTCTGTGCGAGCCACAGCACGAGGACGGACCGCTGCCGAAGCAGCCGCAGGTAACTCACGGTGCCCTCCGAGCCGGGGTGTAGGGACGGGAAGCGCTCGCCCCGGTGGAACCGGCACCCACCCTAGGCCCAACTCGACGCACGAGCCGCGCCGTTCCCGGAGAGCTCACACGAACGCGCCACAGCGCATACAGAACCTGCGGCTCCCAACCCCGCACGCCCGGCCGAAAGTTGCCCCCCGCCACCCCCACCCCATTGCCCACCCGGAACCGCTACCGCTTGCATACCTCTGCCCAATGATTCCGGGAGAGCGGCGCAGTCACGGCTCCGACCAGGCACGTACGGAGGGGGAACCTTGCGCAAGACCGAGTCCAGAGCGCGTTCGGACAGACTGAGAGCAACCCACCACGCGGGACGCGGAATCGCGGGCGCGGCAGCGCTTCTCGGCGCTGCCGCGCTCGTCGTTTCCGCAGTGCCCGCGCACGCGGCGGCGGCACCCGCCGACGGCCCCGGCGACCTCGTCCCCGGCAAGGGCACCGCCACCCCCGCCCTCGTCGAGGGCATCAAGGAGGCGGCCCCGGCGGGCGGGAACGCCGCCGACGCCGCCCGTGGCCACCTCGCCGGCCACAAGGACCGCTACCGGATCGCCGATCCGCAGCGCGACCTGCGGCCCACGCGGACCACGGTCACCGACCGCACCGAGACCGTCCGCCTCCAGCAGAAGCACAAGGGCGTCGACGTCCTCGGCGGCGAGTACCTGGTCCGCATGGAGAAGCGGAACGACGGCAAGCGCGTCGTCACCGGCACCTCCGGGCGGTACTTCACCGGTCTCGACACCGACCTGAAAGCGGACGTCAGCGAGGATGTCGCCGTCGAGCGCGCCGTCATCGCGACGCTGCGCGACCTGGCCGGGCACCGGCTCGACTCGACGGACATCCCCGCGAAGAAGGGGATCAAGAACGAGTCGGCGCGCTCCCTGCAAGGGGTCTCGCGCGGGCTCGTCGTGCTGCCCAAGGGGGCGGGTGTCCTCACCCACCACGTCACCGTGCGGGGCAAGGACCCGCTCACCGGGCAGCCGGTCCTGCGTGAGGTGTACGTCGATGCCAAGGCCGGTTTCCCGGTGTTGCAGTACAGCGGGATCAAGACGTTCGGGGGGCCGCAGCAGACCGCCCGTACGGGCAGTGCGGAATCCGCGCGGGCAGTGGACACCGAGGCACCCCACCCCGGCGTCCCCGGCTCCGGCGTCAAGTACGACGGGACCACTGTCGAGCTCGGCGTGTACAAGGACACCGCCCGCAACGAGTACGTCATGACGGACTACTCCCGTATGTGGGGCAGCAGCAAGAACCTGATCTCCACCTGGGACGCGCGCGGCAAGGACATCGGCGAGGTCTCCGGCCGCTGGCCCGACGGCATCAAGGAGTTCGGTTCGCCGACGCCGCAGTTCGGGCCGGAGTTCACCGAGGCGGGCGCGGTCGACGCGCACTGGGCGGCGGGCAAGGTCTACGACTACTACAAGAAGGTCCACGGCCGCGACAGCCTCGACGGGCGCGGCATGGCCATCAACTCCCTGGTGGGCGCGACCCAGTTCGGCGGGCCGTACGTCAACGCCTTCTGGGACGGCTCCAAGATGGTCTACGGGCAGGGCGACAAGGAGTACCGGACCCTGTCCGCCGACCTCGACGTCGTCGGGCACGAGATGACCCACGGGGTGGTCGAGAACAGCGCCAATCTCGTCTACGCAGGTCAGTCCGGCGCGCTCAACGAGGCACTCGCCGACTACTTCGGCCGTGCCATCGCCCTGGACGCCGCCGGCAAGTCCATGGACGACCCGGAAGCGGGGCTGCTGGGCGCGCACCTGTGCCGTACGAAGGGTCCGCGCGAGTGCGCGTTCCGCGACCTGAACGACGGGCACACCACGGCGAAGAACTTCCTCGGCGTGACCTTCGGCTCGGACAACGGCGGGGTGCACCTCAACTCGACGATCTTCTCGGGCGCGTTGTGGGACATCCGCAAGGACCTGGGCCGCAGCCTCGCCGACCGCGTCGCGTACAAGGCGCTGACCGAGTACATGACGCCACTGGACGGCTTCACCGAGGGCCGTGACGCGGTCATCGCCGCCGCGAAGGCGCTCGGCGTCTCCGGGAGCGAACTGCGCTCCGTGACCCGCGCGTTCAACGCGCACGGCATCGTGCCGAACTGGGAGCTCGCGCTCGGCGTCGACAGCGATCCGCTGCTGGACCGGCTCAACACCGCCGGTACGGGCGCGGGCGCGGGCGGCGGCTGGTGGGCCACGGCCAGGTCGAACGACGACGGCTCCGAGGCGTACTCGGTCTGGGCCGGACGTACCGACGGCACGGGCGCGCCGAAGCCGATCAGCCCCAACGACGGCCGCTTCCACGTCTATCCGGCGACCGACGGGAAGACGGTCGTCTGGGCCGCGTACGGGCCGACGAGCGTGGACATCCTGCAGCGGCCCCTCACCGGCGGACTGGCGAAGAAGCTGTACAGCACCGAGGGCGGGGTGAGTGGACTGCGGGTGGAGGGCGACACCGTCGTCTTCGAGACGACGGACCCCTACGGCAGCCGGCACGTCGGCTATCTGCGCAAGGGCGACAAGGAGCCCACGTGGGTCGACGGCGGCCGCTACGAGCAGGCGACCGCGCTGCCGTCGATCAGCGGCGGCCGTATCGCGTACGCCAAGCTGTACCCGGAGGGCGGCACGACCCGCTTCGGTACCGAGGTACTGGATCTGAGGACCGGTGCACGGACACTCGCCGCCCAGCTCGGCACCCCGCAGGGCATCGGGCAGACCGGCATCAACGGCACCCACGTCTTCTGGCTCGTGGACGAGGGGACGAACGCGGGCCACGCGGCGGTGCGGCGCGCGGACCTCGACGGGTCGCACCCGGTCGACCTCGGCGCGCAGACCGGTCCGGACGCGCTGCACGCCTACGACCTGACCGCCTCCGAGAGCGCGGTGACGGTCACGGCGCTGGTGCCGGACACCGCGTACCGCAACGAGACCCTGCCCAAGCTGTGGCAGTTCGCGGCGGACGGCTCGGGCCGGGCGCGTGTCTCCTGCAACCGCGGTGAGCAGTCGTCGGCCGCGGCGGCCGGCGGCAGGCAGGTCGTGTGGATCGACGGCACCACCGGACACACGGATCTCGTGACCCGGACGCGGCCCGCGGGCAACTGCGGCTGAACAAGCGGCTGGTGAGCTGGCTGAACGAACGGCTGGTGAACCGCGGCGGGTCCCCGGCGCCGATGTACCGGGGACCCGCTCGTGTGCGCGGGCGCTCAGCCGTTGGCGAGTGCCTGCAGCCTGCTGTACGCGCCGTTGAAACGGTTGTGGTCACCGACCGTCGGGCCGGTGTCGGTGTACTGCCAGAACGTGTGGAACCCCCAGCCCGCCGGCAGCGCGCCGGGCGAGGAGCCGTAGCGCGGCACCCACAGCGGGTTGGCGTCACCGAAGCCGTCGTGGTTGCCGGTGCACTTCTTCCACCAGGTGGTGGAGGTGTAGATGACGGCGTCGCGCCCCGTCCGGGCCTGGTACTCGGCGAAGAAGTCCGCGATCCAGTTGACGAGCGCGCTCGCGCTCATGCCGTAACAGGTGGACCCGTAGGGGTTGTACTCCATGTCCAGCGTGCCCGGCAGCGTCCTGCCGTCGCCGGACCAGCCGCCGCCGTGGTCGACGAAGTAGTCGGCCTGGGCGCTGCCGCTGGAACGGTTCGGCAGGGCGAAGTGGTACGAGCCGCGGATCATCCCGGCCTTGTAGGAGCCGTTGTACTGCTGGGCGAAGTAGGGGTTGGTGTAGCCCGTGCCCTCGGTGGCCTTGACATAGGCGAACCGCGCGCCGCGGTTCCACAGCGTCGACCAGGGAACGTTCCCGTTGTGGCTGCTGACGTCCACCCCCTCGACGGAGGCCAGCGGCGCGGGCGGCGGTGTCCCCGGGCCCGGCCCCTGGGGCTCGTGCGCGCGGATCGTCGAACCCATCCAGTCGCGTTCGGGGTGGCCGGGACGGTGCGGGTCGGCCGCGTGCGCGGCACCCGCGAGGGCCACGAGCGCGGCGAGGGGCGCGAGGAGGAGGGTGAGGACGGCCAGTAAGGAAGTGAGGCGGGGGTGGTGGGGGGTGGCGAAGCGGCGCATGCGTTCCTCCGCGGGGCCGTGGATCGTGGGGGTGGGGGAGGGGATCCGGGCCGGGGGGACCGGGGGATCGCTGAGGGAATGCCCTGATGTGGCCATGTCATAAACGCGCCGGGGGCGCGGCGTTGTCCGAAAGCCCGCCGGAAGCCGGGCCCGGGCGCGCGCCCGGCTCTGTCCGGTACTGGCCGGGTGCGGGTCAGCTTTCGGTCCAATCCTGCGAAATACTGGCAGGAGCCGCGGTGACGGGGCGCGGCCCGCAGTGAGAGCGAAGTGTTAGTAGCCGGACATCCGGAAGAGGGTCTTCAGTGCAGCAGACGACGACGCCGCAGCCCGGGGAGGGCGGGCCGGACGACGGGCGCGCCAGGGGAGTGGACCAGGCCTACCTCTGCCTGGAGCGCGAACTGTCCGTCTTCCTGCGCCGGGCCCGCGCCCAGTCCGGCGAGATGGCCCGCGCCGTCCACCCCGACCTGGAGCCGGCCGCGTACGGCCTGCTCGTACGCCTGGAGGACGCCGGCCCGCAGCGGGCCACCGACCTCGCCGCGTACTTCGGCGTCGGCAAGGCCACGATGAGCCGTCAGCTGCGCGCCCTGGAGGAACTCGGCCTGCTCACCCGCACCCCCGACCCGGCCGACGGCCGCGCCTCCCAGGTCAGCATCACCGACGAGGGGCGCGCGCGCTTCACGCGGGTGCGGGATGCTCGGCGGGAGCGGTATGCGTGCCGCCTTGCCGGGTGGGATCGCATGGAGATCGCGGAACTGGCGCGTCTGCTGCGGCAGCTGAACGAGAGCACGGAGGAGGCCTGAGGGGGCCCTTGAGGACCGGGGCCCGGGGCGGAGCCCCGGTCACAGCTCCGCGTACACCGCCGCCGCATCATCGAACGGCTTGCCCCGCCGGAACCGTCGTCCCTCCGGGTCCGCCGACTCCGCCGCGCGGACGCGGTCGATGAGGGACTGCGGGCCCTCCTTCGACAGAAGGGACACGCACGCCGGCCAGTCCCCTTCGCGGAAGACCTCCACCCAGCGGGCCGCGCCGTCGCTGAGGGCGGCCAGTGCGCGGACGCCCGTACGGGGTGTGGCCCCGACGACCGCGCGGTCGGCGACCGAGGGGTCCGCGGCCGCCGTGAAGAAGCCGCCCTCCGCGTTGCGCTGATCGTCGGTGACCGGACCGCGTGCCGCGAGGCGGGCGATGCGGTCGTCCAGGACGGGCGTGACCGCCCCGTCGGGCGTCTCGATCAGCAGGACCGAGTCGGAGAGCACCAGGTGCTCCACCCGCTCGTCGTCCCAGCGCGCGAGCACCACCGTGGCCTGCGGAGTGCGCCGGTGCCGCAGGTCGCACGTGTCCCGGTGTGCCTCGGCGGTCCGCGCGACCGCCTCCGCCAGGCACTGCCGCAAGGTCATCTCCGGCGCGGAGACGGACAGTTCGAGCAGCGCACCGCCCAGCCGTGCCGTGAACCACGGCACCCCGTGCGTACAGCCCGTCGTGCCGGAGGGCGGAGGTGTCACTCCGTCCAGCAGGACCAGCGCGCCGCCCCGCCCCGACGCCGGCAGCGCCACGGAGGTGAAGTCCTCGTTCGGGTGGCGCGGGTCCCCCGCCAGGGTGGCAAGTTCGATACGCATGTGGCCAGTGTGCCTGACACCGGAAATCTCCGGAGACGGGTGCGCATCCTGCGGGCGGCCCGCGGCGTTCTCAAGGCGACGTGCTGACCTGGCCCATGTGCGCGGAGTGACACAAGTCGAAGGTCAACTTCCGCTTGATCTTCACTCCTTCGAGCGAGTCAGGCGGTCGAAGGGCACCCGCCCTTCGGAGGTGCTGAAAGGGTCAAATCAGTACCAGGGGTGGGACGAGAGAAGATTGTGAGCACCGGTGCGGAAGAAGCGGCTTCGGGGCGGGGAGCGAGAACGGCCGTCCACGGCGGTGCCGGCAGTGCCGGAGCGCACCGTCCGCGTGCGCAAGCGGCTGACCGCGTCCGTCGCGGCCATGGCCCTGACCGTGCTCGGCGCGAGCGCCTTCGGCGTGCTCGACGCCCTGCGCGGCCTCGACGACGCGGACCGCGCCGCGGGCTCCGCCCGGGCCGCGGTCGCGGCCGTCGCCCTCGCGCACGCGCTGGAGGACGAGCGCGACGCGATGACCCCGTTCGTCGCGGGCGGCCGCGCGGAGGACCGCGCCCCGGCCGCCTCCGCAGCCCAACGCGCCCGCGTGGACCGGCAGATCACCGAGTTCCGGCGTGCCGCCGCGCCGTCCGCTTCGGGGAGTTCCGCGGGTTCCGCGGGTTCCGCGAGCCGGTTCGGTGACGCGCTCAAGGCCCTCGACGCGCTGCCCGCCACCCGGCGGCAGGCCCTCGGCGCCGGCGGCGCCGACGCCATCGCCGTCCTCACCGCCTACACCGGCACCCTCCAGACCCTGCGGAATGCCGCCGGAGCGCTCGCCCCCGCGCCGTCCGTGCCGATCGTGCCGCCCGTCCCGGGCGCCGGCGCCGGCCCCGGCATCGGGGCGGCCGCGGCCCTGCCGCCGCTCGGCCGCGCCGTCGAGGAGGCCTCCGCCACCCGCGCCCTGCTCCTCGCCGCCCTCGCCGCGCACGGCACCCAGCCCCCGCTGACCGCCGCCGCCCAGCGCGCCGTGGCCGGCGAGCAGGCCGCCCTCGCCGACTTCGGCCGGCTCGCCCCCGCCGGCCCCCGCGACACCTACGCCCGTACCGTGCGCGGCGGCGACGTCACCACCGCCGAAGGACAGATCGCCCGCCTCACCGGACCGCAGGCCGGCACCGCCGACCTGGAACAGCCCGCCCAGCCCGTCCACACCGCGCTCACCGCCCGCCTCGACCGGATGCGCACCGTCGAGACCGGCCTCACCGACACGGCCGCCGGGAGCCTCGACCGGCAGCGCGGCGCCGCCCTGACCGCGCTCGCGATCCGTGCCGGCGCCGCCGCGCTGTGCCTGCTGCTCGCCGTGCTCCTCGGAGTGCGCAGCGCCCGTTCCATGACCCGGCCGCTCGGCGCGCTCCGGCTCGGCGCCCGCCGCGTGTGCGCGGACCCGGCCGGCGCGCAGCCCGTCCCCCTCGGCGACCGCGGCTTCCGGGGCTGCGACGACGAGTTCGCCGAGACCGCCCGCTGCGTCAACATCCTGCGACAGGCGGCCGTACGGGACCGGGAGCGCATCGCCGTCCTCGAAGCCGAGCGCAACCGGCTCGCCGCCTCCGGCCAGGAGATCGCCGAGGAACGCGACGCCCTGCGCGAGCGGCACGAAGCGCTCCTGCGGGAGACGGAGGAGCGCCTCAGCAGCCACCCCTCCCGGCTGTCCGCCACCGGACACCCGCAGGAGACCCCCGAGGAGCCCGCGCACGGCCTGTGCGTCGGCCTGTCCCGGCGCACCCTCGGCCTCGTCGACCGCCAACTCGCCCTCATCGAGGGCCTGGAGGCCCACGAGGCCGACCCCGAACGCCTGGAGAACCTCTTCCGGCTCGACCACTTCGCCACCCGCATGCGCCGCAACAGCGAGAACCTCCTCGTCCTCGCGGGCGCCGGCCACGGCCCCGGACACCCCGGGCCCGTCGCGCTCCTCGACGTGCTGCGGGCCTCGGCCGGCGAGATCGAGCAGTATCCGAGAGTGCGCATCCAGTCGCTGCCGCAGCACGCGCGCATCCAGGGGCACGCCTCCGAGGACGTCAGCCACCTCATCGCCGAACTGCTGGAGAACGCCACCGCGTTCTCGCCCGCCGACGCGCAGGTGCAGGTCTCCGGCTGGCTCCTGGAAGGCGGCGAGATCATGCTCTCCGTCCAGGACGAGGGCATCGGCGTCGCCCCCGACAGACTCGCCGAGCTCAACTCCCTGCTCGCCGACGCGGGAACGGACGGCCGACCCCTGCCCCTGTTCCTGCCCGCGCAGGCCACGGGGGAGGACGGGGCACGCGGCCGGCCGGGCGCCTTCGGCTCCGGGCCCGCCGCGGGTACGGGTACGGGCGCGGGGCGCCCCGCGGCCGGCCTCGGCCTCCACGTGGTCGCCCGGCTCGCCGCCCGGCACGGCATCCACGTCGAACTGCGCGAGCAGCCCGCCGGCGGCATCACGGCCGTCGTCATCCTCCCCGACACCCTCCACGTCGCGGGCCCGCCCGTGGTCACGGGCCTCGGCGACACCCCACCCGTCCCCGGCGCCGCCGTCCGCCCCCTCCACCTCCCCGGCTCCCTCGCCGAGTCCGACTCCTACGCACCGCGAGGGCGTTCACGCCGCGGCTCCGGAACGCATGCGGGGGCGCCTGGCGGCGCTGGGGCGTCATCCCCGGGGTTCGGCGGCGGCTGGGCGTCCGGGGCGCCCGACGGCCTGACCGGCGGCGGTACGGGCCCCACGGGCCCGCCTGGTTCGCTCGGACACCCCGATGCCCCGGGAAACGGTACGGGTGAGCCGGGAGCCATCGGCCCTGCCGGCGGTTCCGGTAACGGTGCTGCTGGGACTCCGGGTTCGTCCGGATACTCCGGCGCCTCTGGCGGCGGCGGGGGTTCTGCCGGCTCTGGCGGTTCCGGTAACGGTCGCGCTGGGGCTTCGGGTTCGCCCGGATACCCGGGTGCTTCCGGCGGCACCGGAGGTTCGGCCGGAGCTGGTGGCTTGCTCGGTGCTTCGGGCGGCGCGGGCGGCACCGGCCCTACCGGGACTCCGGGTTCGTCCGAGTATTCCGGTGCCTCCGGCCTCGCCGGGAATTCTGCCGGGACGCCCGGCCTGCCCGGCGCCCCCGATGGTTCCGGCGACGGCCCTGGGACCTTGGGGTCGCCTGGGTATCCCGGTGCGCCGGGAAGCAACGGCCCCACCGGCAGATTTCCCGGCGCCCCCACCCGCACCGGGAGTTCCGCCGGGACCCGCGGCACGCCTGGCGATCCGGGCAACATCCCTGCTGGGGCTCCGGGTTCGTCCGGATACCCCGGTGCTTCCGGCGGCGCCGGAGGTTCGGCCGGAGCCGGTGGCGTGCTCGGTGCTTCGGGCGGCCCAGGCGGTAACGGCCCTACTGGGCCCCCGGGTTCCCCCGGATATCCCGGCACTACCGGCGGCGCCGGAGGTTCCGCCGGAGCCGGTGGCCTGCCCGGTGCCTCGGGCGGTAACGGCCCGACCGCGACCCCGGGTTCCCCCGGATATCCCGGCGCCCCCGGCGCCATCGGCACCCCCGGCCGTACCGGAAAGCCGCAGCCGCCCCGCTTCCGGCCCGTCGGGCTGCCCGGTGTTGCCGGGACCTCGCCGACGGAGTGGTCCGTCGACACGACGATGCGGCTCGGCATCTTCCCCGGCACAGGCACAGGCACCGGCACCGGGCAGAGCCCCTCCGCGCCGCCGTTCCAGCCCATCGATCCCGTCCGGCCCGGCCGTGTCCGGCCTCCCTGGGCGGGGGAGCCCTCCGGGGCGTCGCCCAAAGGACGCCACGCCCGCCCGCAGACGTCCGCCTCCCCCGGGGCGCAGCCCCCCGGCTGGGAGCGCGTCGATCTCACCGGGCAGGGCCTGCCCCGGCGCATCCCGCAGCCCGTCCCCCCGCGCCCGGAGCCGGCCCGGCCGCGTCAGGGTGTCGACGCGCAGGCCCTGCGGGACAAGCTCGCCGGATTCCAGCAGGGCGCACGTGACGGACGGCGTGCCGCCGAGGCCGAGTGGGCGGCAGGCACCACAGACCGGAACCCATCCCGGAACCAAGCGGGGTCGCCGGCCGACGGCGGCACTGTCGAGGAGGCACGCGGTTGACTGCAATGTCCCGGGGGGCCACCCCCGTCACCCCTGTCGGCCCCGCCGCGTTCGGGCTGAGCGACGAAGCCCGCAATCTGCGCTGGCTGTTGACCGATCTGGTCGAGGAGGTCCCCGGAGTGCGCTCGGTCGCCGTCGTCTCCTCCGACGGACTGCTGCTGCTGTCCTCCGAGCCGGAGCACCCCGCCCCCGACGGCACCGGCCGGCCCCCGGGCCCGCGCGGCTCGACCGCCGATCTCGCCACCATCGTCGCCGGCCTGGGCAGCCTCACCACGGGCGCCGCGGCCCTCATGGACGGCGGATTCGTCAAACAGACGATGGTCGCGATGGACGGGGGCAGCCTGTTCGTCATGACCATCAGCGACGGCTCCCTGCTCGGCGTCCACGCCGACCCGGCCTGCGACATGAGCGTCGTCGCCTACCACATGGCCCTCTTCGTCGGCCGCGCCGGCCACGTCCTGACCCCCGAACTCCGCAGGGAGCTGCGCCAGTCGGTGGAGGCCGCCGAATGACCTTCCACCCGGGCGCGGTCGCCGCCCACCGCCGCAGGCCCGCGCGCGTACGCCCGTACTCCCTCACCGGTCCCTGCGCGGGCCCCGGCCCCCGCCGCTGCACGGTGCTGCTCCTGGAGACCTTCGTCGCCGCCCTCGACGACCCCCGCGCCACGGCCCCGCCGCGCGCGCGGGGCGCCCTCGGCGGACCGCAGCCGCCCGCCGGGCCCGCCGCGGCGGCCGCCCGGCTGCTGCCGGAGGGCCGGGCCATCGTCGAACTGTGCCGTCGGCTGCGCTCCGTCGCGGAGATCGCCGCACTGCTGAAGATGCCCCTGGGCGTCGTGCGCGTCCTGCTTCTCGAACTCGCCGACCAGGGCCGTATCCGCCTCTTCGACAGCGGACACGCCCCCGGCCGGCCCGACCGCGTGACCTTGGAAAGGGTGCGGGGTGGACTCCACAGGCTCTGAACCGACCACACTGAAAGGCCCGTCGGGCCCGTCGGCCCCCGAGCCGCCCCGGACGAAGGGGACGGACCCCCTGGAGCGGGCCGCCGCCCGTACCACCGGCCGCAAGCAGAAACGCCCCGAGCGGCGCGGCAGCGGCCGCCGGCCCGCCCCGGGCGAGCGCAGCACCGCGCCCACCGACCGGATGCCCCCGCCCCCGGCCGTCGACGGCGAGGTGCGCGGCTGGCAGACCGACCGCTCCCGCGCCCCCCACGCCACGAAGATCGTCGTGGCGGGCGGTTTCGGCGTCGGCAAGACCACCTTCGTGGGCTCCGTCTCGGAGATCACCCCGCTGCGCACCGAGGCGGTCATGACCGTCGCCGGCGAGAGCGTCGACGACGCCACCGCCATCCCGGAGAAGGAGACCACCACGGTCGCCATGGACTTCGGGCGCATCACCCTCGAATCCGACCTGGTGCTCTACCTGTTCGGCACCCCGGGTCAGAAACGATTCTGGTTCATGTGGGACGACCTGGTGCGCGGCGCGATCGGCGCGGTCGTCCTCGTCGACACCCGCCGCCTCGCCGACGGCTTCCCCGCCCTCGACTACTTCGAGAGCTCCGGCCTGCCGTACGTCGTCGCCGTCAACCGCTTCGAGGGCACCCGCGGTTACGCGACGGAGGACGTGCGCGAGGCCCTGTGTGTCGCCGCCCACGTGCCCGTGCTGACCATGGACGCCCGGGAACGGGTCTCCGTCGTCGACACCCTGCTCGCCCTTGTCGGCCGGGCCCTGGACGACACCCCCGTGTAGCGGCCCGAACCCCTGGGCCGTACCCCCGAGAAGGACACGAAGAGCACTCCCATGCGACGCATCCTCATCGTCGGAGCCGGCCAGTCCGGGCTCCTGCTCGCCCTCGGACTGCAGACCCGGGGCTACGACGTGACGCTGATGTCCCACCGCACCGCCGACGAGATACGCGGGGGCCGCGTCATGTCCGCCCCGTGCGCCTTCCGCACCGCCCTGGCCCACGAGCGCGCCCTCGGCCTCGACTTCTGGTCCGGCCACGCCCCCGGCATCGAGGGCCTCGGGATCTGCGTGGCCGGTCCCGGCGCCGGCGGAGCGGCGCCCGCCGCGCACTGGGTGGGCCGGCTCGCCGGCCGCGCCCGGTCCGTCGACCAGCGGGTGCAGACCGCCGGCTGGCTGGACACCTTCACCGAACGCGGCGGCCGGCTCGTCATCCACGGCGCCACCGTCTCCGACCTGGACTTCTTCGCGAGCCGCTACGACCTCGTCATCGTCGCCACCGGCCGGGGCGAGCTCGCCTCCCTCTTCGAACGCGACCCCGCCCGCTCCCCGTACGCCGCCCCGCAGCGCGCTCTGGCCGTCTCCTACGTGCACGGGCTCGGCCCCGGCCACAGCCATCCCGGGCTGGAGACCGTCCACTGCACGCTCGTCCCCGGCGCCGGAGAGCTCCTGGTCATCCCGACCCTGACGGCCTCCGGGCCCGCCGACATCCTCTTCTGGGAAGGCATACCCGGCGGCCCCCTCGACGTCTTCCAGGACCCCCGCACCCCCGCCGAGCACCTCGCGCGCACCCTGGAGCTGCTGGAGCGCTACGCGCCCTGGGTGTACGCGCGCGCCACCCACGTCGAGCTCACCGACGCGGGCGCCACGCTCACCGGCCGCGCCACCCCCGTCGTCCGCAGACCCGTGGGCCGGCTGCCGTCGGGCGGCATCGTCCTCGGCGCCGCCGACGTCGTCGTCACCGACGACCCGGTCACCGGACAGACCGCCAACTCGGCCGCCAAATGCGCCGCCGCCTACCTCGCGGCGATAGTGGAACGGGCCGAGCGGCCCTTCGACGCCCGCTGGATGCGCTCCCTCTTCGAGCACCACTGGGAGGCCCGCGCCCGGCACGTCACCGAGTGGACCAACACCATGCTCGCGCCGCTGCGTCCGCACGTCCTGGGCCTGATGACGGCCGCCGCCGACCACCAGAGCGTGGCCGACCGCATCGCCAACGGCTACGACGACCCCTCGGACTTCGGGGACTGGTTCTACGACCCCCGGCGGGCCGCCGCCTACGTCTCCCGGGTCGCGGCGGGCCGCGCCTGAGCCGGGACGGGCGTCACCGGTACGCGACGGACCGCCCCGGCCCCGTACTCACCGGCCGGGCGCGCTCGCCGAGCCGTACCCGGCGTCCGAACCGGACCGGGCCCCCTCCGGCAGCCGCGGCGGCACATAGCCGGACAGCGCGGGCCGGCCCGCGTCCGGCCGTACCGCACCCAGCAGCGGGTTCGAGGCGATCGGCGAGACCTTCACGTACGCGCCCGGGCGCGGCGCCTGGATCACCAGGCCGTCCCCGATGTACAGCGCGACGTGCGTGGCCCCCTCGAAATAGATCACCAGGTCGCCGGGGCGCAGCTCGTCCAGGCCGACCTTCGGCAGCGACTGCCACTGCTCCTGGCTGGTGCGCGGAATGGCGGCGCCCGCGCGCGCCCACGCCTGCGAGGTCAGCCCCGAGCAGTCGAAGGAGTCCGGGCCCGCCGCCCCCCACACGTACGGCTTGCCGAGCTGCTGGTAGGCGAACTCGACGGCCTTGCTGCCGATCGAGGACGGGGCCTTCGCGCCGCTCAGCCGCCCCGAGGCGAGGAGCTTGTCCTGGGCCTGGCCGACGTCCTTGGCCTCCTGCCGCTGCAACTCGGCGAGCTGCCGCTCGTTCAGCGAGGCCAGCATCTTCTCGACCTGGTCCAGGCTCTTGACGACGGTGTCGCGCTCCTGCTTCTGCCGCGCGGCGAGGGCCTGCTGTTCGTTGAGGGCGTCGCGGGCCTGGGCGGCGAGCGCGGAGGCCTTCTTCTCGTTGTCCTCCAGCCGCTTGACCGTCGCGGCCTGCTGGCCGGCGGCCCGCGAGATCTGGTGGCCCTGGTCGAGGGCCTGCTGCGGGTTGTCGCTGAGCATGACGCCCAGGTACGGGGAGAGCGCGGCGCCCGAGCCCCCCTGGTACTGCTCGCGGGCGAGCTGCCCGATGGCCTTGCGGGCGTCGGCGAGGGCGATCCGGGTCGTCGCGAGGTCGTCGCCGAGCTTGCCGGCCTTCTCGCGCTGCTGCTTGAGTCTCTCGTCGGTCGCGTTGTATCTCTCGGTGGCCTCCTCGGCCTTCCGGTAGAGCGTCTGCAGCTGCGAGAGCAGGGCACTGACGGACTGGTCGGGCGGGTCGGCCGGCGCGGCCCCCGCCTGCGGCGCGGGCAGTACGAGCGACACGGCGCCGGCTATCAGCGCCGCCGTGCATATCTGGCGCACGAACCGTCCTGACACGGGCTCACCTCCGGTAAAGGGGCGTGATCGGTCCGCCCAAGGAGGAATCGTGCCATGACGGTCGGGCCAATGGCAGTGCTGTGGTCGGATCCGCCTAACCCGCTCACCCCTTGGTTGCTTCCTCTTCACCCGCGCTCCGGCCCGTTCCACGGGCCTCCCGAGGGGTGTTCCGGCCGGGCCCGCGCCGGGTGAAGGGCCACTTCGGGCCCCGGGCGGGGCCCCGGCCGCGCGGGTCGTGGACGTACCGCCAGCCCTTCGGCAGGCCGAGCCGCCGGGTTGCGCCCGCGGGCTCCCGGCGGTAGACGAGCACGTGGGGCGGACCGCCCGCGCCGTCGGGCACCGGCACCTCGTAGACCTTCGGCGGATGCCCGGTGGGACCGACCAGCACGGGCAGCACCCGCCCGTCCAGGGGGCCGCCCACGAAGGGCGTGTTCTCGCTTCTCACGGGTCCAGTCTGCGCCAGGGGCGGACGGGGTGGGTACGTCGCCGGGGTGCGCGGAACGTGGGGGCGCGTTGCCCGGATTCCGTGGCGGGCGGGGTGCGTGGCTCGGGGCCCGTACGTCACGCCGCTCACCGCAGGTGCTCCGCCCCCGCGACCACCGGTGTCACCCCGCGCACCAGCCGTCCCGCCGCCCCGTCCGGCCGCTCCAGCGCGAAGACGGCCTCCGCCACCGTCCGCGTCTGCGGATCGCTCGCCGCCGTCGCCACCAGCAGTGCCAGGAAGTGGTCGACGAGCCAGTCCCGCAGCTCCGCCGCCGGCGGCCGCTTGCCCTCGTCCAGCCAGATCAGCGAGGCCGCCTCGACCGCCGCGAGCCACGTGCGCACCATCAGGCGCAGCCGGGGCCCCGGGTCCGGGACCTGAAGGTGCTTGAGGACCTGCGCCGCCGCCCCGCGCCGCACCCCGTCGACGATGGCGCCCGTACGGGAGGTCTCGGCCACGCTGCCACCCTGCAACAGGGCCGCGAAACCCGCGTCGTGCTCGTCGACGAACGCCAGATAGCGGTCGAGCGCGGCCGCGAGCCGCACCGTGGCCGGGCCCGACTGCGGCTCGGCGAAGCACAGCTGGAGATCGTCGGCGGCGCTGCGCAGCGCCGCCTCGTACAACTGCGGCTTGCCGCCGGGAAAGTAGCGGTAGACCAGAGGCCGGGAGACCGAGGCGGCCGCCGCGACGTCGTCGAGCGAGACGTCCTCGGGAGCCCGGTGCGCGAGGAGCCCCAGCGCGGTGGCGATCAGCTGCGCGCGGCGCTCCTCCACGCTCAGCCTGCGGTACGCGGCACGGGACGGCGCGGGCGGGCCTGCCGGGGCGGTTCCGCTGCGCTTCATGCGGGGCAGCGTAGCCGCGCCGGGCGGGGGAGCGGAGCGGGGCGACGGGTTCCCGGCGCCCGGAGGACGGGCGCGCGCCGTGGGGCGCGTACGCCCGCCCCCTGTCGGTCAACGGCCGTGCGCCGCCGTACCGTCGAGCGCGTACCCCGCGCGGAACGGGCCACCACCCTTACGGGACCGCGGCCACGAAAGCGCGACGGCAGTCGCAACGCAGGGCAGGCCGGCCTCAGGCGCCTCAGGCCAGCAGCCCCGAGCGGCGCCACAGCCGCCGCCCCACCCCGCGCAGCACCCCCACGTCGTCCAGGAAGTCCGTCAGCCGCTTGGCGCCCGTCTGCATGACCTCACGGCGGTGGCCGCTGGCCCGTACCTGGGCGACGGCCTCCCGCCGGTCCAGTCCCACGTTGGTGTAGACGGCCGGGTTGACGAACGCGAGCGAGAACACGCGGGCCGCCTCGCCGGAGCCGAAGCGGGTGTACGCGGCCTGCCAGCGCGGGCAGTTCACCATCTGCCGGCGCAGCTCCTCGCGCGCGTAGCGCACGTGGCGCGCCTCCTCCACGACGTGGATGCGGGTCACGCCGCGCACCAGCGGCTGCACCCGCTCGTCGGGGAAGGTGAGCCGCTGCATCCAGTCGAGGATCTCCTCGCCGAGCAGGGTGCACGCGAAGGAACCGGGCGTCGTCGAGGCGGTCTTGAGGACGCGCGCGAGATTGTGGTGCAGCCGGGAGACCGGGTACGCGGGGGCGCCGCCCTTGGTGATCAGCCGGGCGAACATCTTCGAGTGCCGGCACTCGTCCGCGATCTCGGTGAGCGCGTAGCGCACGTGCGCGCTGGTCGCCGGCTTGTCGTAGATGTGCCGGACCAGCAGCTGGATCAGGATCGTCTCGAACCAGATGCCCAGGGAGGCGAGCGCGGCCGCCTCGTGCCGGGACAGCTCGATGCGCTGCTCCTCGGACATCCGCCGCCACAGCGGCGTGCCGTAGAGGGATATCAGCTCCGGCGGCCAGAACCACTTGCCGTCCACGAGCGGGGCGTCCCAGTCGAGTTCGGCGTCCGGGTCGAAGGAGTGCCGGGCGGAGGACGCGAGCAGTCTCTCGGCGACGAGCTCGCGGTCCTTGAGCGGGCCGAGCGCGTCCGAGAGCGGCTGGTGCTGGGTCACGGTCGTCATGGCGGTGGACACCTCGTGGGGGACGCCGGTCGGATTACCCGCGGTCACCGTCTTATGAGACTGCTTGTCAGCAAGCTCGTCAATCCCCCGGCGCCCGCGGCCCGGTGAACGGCCGTCGCAGCCCGCGCAGCGGTCATTGACCCGGCGGTAACCAGCGTGTGACCCTGCCGCATGCCCGGCCGTGCCCGCGCGGCGGGGCGCCGTACGGGAGTTGAGTACGGGAGTTGAGTGCGGGCGTTGTGTACGGCGAGGGACGGTGAGGATGGTGAGGACGATGGCGTCGGCACGGACGCGGAAGTTCTACGCACACGAACCCGGCAGTCCCGGGTGGCAGGTACCGGCGACCGGGGCGGCCCGCTTCACCTGGGACTACGCCGACGGGCGCGAGCGACTGCTGGCCCTCTATCAAAAAGGCAAGGACAAGCAGTGGGACGCGGTCACCCGCATCGACTGGGACCTGCCCGTCGACCCCTACGACCCGCTCGGGGTGTCCGACGAGCACCTCCCCGTGCACGACACCCCCTACTGGCACCGTATGAACGAGCGCAACAAACGCGAACTGCGCCGCAACTACGCCGCCTGGCAGTTCAGTCAGTTCCTGCACGGGGAACAGGGCGCCATGGTCTGCGCGGCCCGCATCGTGGAGTCCGTGCCCGATCTGGACGCGAAGTTCTACTCCGCCACCCAGACCATGGACGAGGCCCGGCACACCGAACTCTTCAGCCGCTTCCTGCGCGAGAAGCTCGGCGTCGGCTACCCGGTCGACGACAATCTCCGGTCGCTGCTGGACGACACCCTGCGCGACTCCCGCTGGGACATGCCCTACCTCGGCATGCAGGTGCTCATCGAGGGACTCGCCCTCGCCGCCTTCGGCATGCTCCGCGACTCCACGAGCAAACCGCTGCCGAAACAGATCCTCGCCTACGTCATGCAGGACGAGGCCCGCCATGTCGCCTTCGGCCGTATGGCGTTGCGCGACTACTACCGGCAGCTGAGCCAGGCCGAACTGCGCGAGCGGGAGGAATTCGTCATCGAGGGCTGCTACTTGATGCGCGACCGGCTGCGCGGCGAGATCGTCCTGACCGATCTCGGCATTCCGGCCAAGGAAGCGGCGGAACTCAGCGAGCACTCCGACAACCTCAAACTCTTCCGCAAACTCCTTTTCAGCCGCATCGTTCCGTGTGTGAAGGACATCGGCCTGTGGGGCGAACGGCTGCAGCGCGCCTACGTCGATCTGGGCGTCCTCGAACTCGGCGACTCCAGCCTGGACCGGCTCATGGCGCAGGACGAGGAGCTCGCGGAACAGCTCGACGCGCAGCGCTTCGCACGGGAGGAGGCGGCCCGCAGGGCCGAGGTGGCAGCGGTGATCGAGGCGGGCGGGGCAGCGGAGAACGAGACGGCGGAGGAGGTGGAGAAGGCGGACGGAGGGTCTCCCGGCGAGGGCTGAGAAACCACTGCCGACACAACTCCCGCAAAGTTGTCGCGATTTACCGTTTCCATAGCCATCCATGGCCTTTCGCAGAGAAGCGGAGGAGTTGCCGCCGAGGCGGTGGGCTTGAACGGTCTTGTACTTCCTCGGAACCTTCCTTTCGGTATGGACGTCTTCGGGAGCGTCCGTGGGTAGGCACGCATCGGGGACCCGCACCGAGGGAGGGGAAAACCGATGACTCCAACGACCGCCAGGCGACGGCGCCTTGTGATCGTGACGGCATCGCTGCTGACGCTCGCCGCCGCCGTACCGGGCTGCGTGGCCCAGGCCACCGAGGACCCGGACAGCGGGCAGAAGCCCGCCACGAGGAATCAAGGAAACGCCTCCGAGGGGGCGTCGGCCGGCGCCCCGGGAAACACCCGGGGAAACAGCCCGGGGAACACTCCGGGGAACGCTCCCGGGAACAAGGGGAAAAGCGACAACGAACGGCCCGGGGACGGCTCGCGCACCCCGGCACCACCCACGAGCGGCCGACCCACCGCGCCCCCCGTATCACCCACGCCCCCGGCGAACGTCTCGCCCGACATCTCGCACGAGAGCGAGAGCCCCGGCACAGCGGTCAACCTCACCATCGACGACGGACCGGACCCGACCTGGACCCCCAAAGTCCTGGATCTCCTGCAGAAGTACCAGGCCCACGCCACCTTCTGCATGATCGGGCCCCAGGCGAAAGCGCAACCCGACCTCGTCAAGAAGGTCGTCGCCGCCGGACACCGCCTCTGCGACCACTCCGTCGACCACAACACCGCCATGGACAAACGCCCCGAGGACTATCAGCGGCAGCAGATACTGGACGCCCAGAAAATGATCGAGGACGCGGCCGGCGGCACGAAGGTCCGCTACTACCGGGCCCCCGGCGGCGCGTTCACCCCCTACAGCCGGCAACTCGCCGCCTCCCACGGCATGCGCCCGCTCGGCTGGAACATCGACACCCGCGACTGGACCCGCCCCGGCGCCGACCGCATCATCGCCACGGTCAAAAGCGGACTGCGCGAGGGCCCCACCATCCTCTTCCACGACGGCGGCGGCGACCGCAGCCAGACGGTGGCGGCGCTGGGCGAACTCCTGCCGTGGCTGAAGCAGCAGGGCTACGCCTTCAGCTATCCGAAGGCGTGAGGTCTGTCCGGAGGCGCGGACATCGGGAGGTGCAATACCCGGAGGCGCGGACATCCGGAGTGCGGATATCCGGGGGTGCGGATATCCGGAGGCGCGGATATCCGGAGGCGCCGGGAACGAAACCACCCCTACCATCCCCGCATGCCCACCAAGATCCGCCTGTGCACGCCCGACGACCTGCCCGTCCTGCAGGACATCGAGCGCGCGGCGGGCGAGGCGTTCCGCGCCCTCGGCATGGACGCGATCGCCGACGACGCCCCGCCGTCCCTGCCCGTCCTGACCGGCTACCAGCGGTCGGGCCGCGCCTGGACCGCCACGACCCCCGCCGACCACCCCGTCGCCTACCTCCTGGCCGACATCGTCGACGGCGCCGCCCACATCGAACAGGTCACCGTCCACCCGTCCCACGCCCGCCGCTCCATCGGCCGCTCCTTGATCGACCACCTCGCCCACTGGTCCCGCACCCAGGGCCTCACCGCCCTCACCCTCACCACCTTCCCCCACGTCCCCTGGAACGCCCCCTACTACGAGCGCTGCGGCTTCCGGGTCCTGGGGGAGACGGAGTGGACGGAGGGGCTGAGGGAAGTGCGGAGGAGGGAGGCGGAAGCGGGGCTGGAGAGGTGGGGGAGGGTGTGCATGCGGAGGGAGGTGTTGCGGGGGGAGGTGTGAGGGGCTGACGGGCGCCGTCAGCGCCGGGTCCGGGGACCGTCCTGGAGAGCGTCGAGCACGGCCTCGGCCATGGCCCGTTCGCCGTTGGCGTTGGGGTGCACGGCGACGGCCGGGCGGGTCAACCGGGGGAAGAGGCCTTCGACATAGCGGTCGTCGAACGGCTGGCAAGCATCATGGCCGGTGGTGACGGCGGTGGTGTCGACGTAGAGGGCACCGTGCGTGTCCGCCTCGCGGTGCAGCATGGCGTCGAGACGGTGCAGAGTGCGCCGCAGGTAGGGCTGGTCGCCGTCGGCGATGCGCAGGGACTGGCGGCAGCCCTCGGTGTCGTCGCCGACCACGACCGGGTACCCGACGAGCACGACGCGGGCGTGCTTGGCCCGCTGGTGAACGGCCTCCAGAACGGCGGCGATCTTCGGGGCGGTGGCATCGATGCGCCGCTGGAGCTCGTCGGCGCCGCTCTGCGTGTAGTACCGCTCACAGGGGTTGTCGCGGGGGACAGGCTTGGCCAGCGCGGTCGAGCACTTGACGAGGATCTCGCCGAACCCGATGTCGTTGCCGCCGATGCCTATGGTGACCAGGGAGGTGTCCTCACTGAGCGCCTCGAACTGCGCGGGGTTGTCCTTGCCGGACTGCGGCTCCCACATGTCGTCCGTCGTGGCACCGCCGCAGCTGACGTCGGCGAAGTCCGTGAAGCCCAGCGCCGCGCGCGTCAGCGAAGGGTAGTTGACGTCGGACCGGGCGCACTTGCGGTGCACCTGGCGGGGGATGAGAGGCCCGGACGTGTAGGAATCACCGAGCGCGACGTACCGCCCGTCGGCCGCGGAGGCCGCGGATGGCGCGGCGGACGCGGGGGTGACGACACCTGCCCCCAGAGCCAGGGCAGTGCCGACCGCGGCGAGGGCCCAGCGGGATCTGTTCCGTTTCCGGCGTTGCATGTGCGCCTCCTGTGCTCGAAACGGGAGTTCCGGGAGTTCCTTTCCTTGCGATACACAAGAGTTCGGTGCCGCTGAGCGAGGCGTCAATCAACAGCGGTGCGCAACAAGCAGTTTCAGGACGGGGCATCCGATGGATCGTCAGCCGTACCACGTGATGTTGCAGACGTAAATACACTGATGACGCGGTACGGCCAGGAAATTGATGAAGCCGCGCCCACCCAGGATGTCGAACTCCCTTAATCCGCCCGCCCGGTCGATGGGCCTGCCGATCTTCGTCGCGTCGTATCCGAGTGCGGCGATCTCGGTGGCCAGCCGCTCCACTTCCGCGATGACACCGAGCGGGAGGCCGTCGGCGACGTGCTCCTCGCTCGGGTTGTACTCCCAGGACCAATCGGTCACAGTCCGGCCTCTGTCTCGGCCGCTTCGCGGATTTCGCGGATCTCGGTGATGGCCGCGGTCACGTCTCCCTCTCCCGAGTCGACGGTCCGTTCCAGCGTGCGGAGGCGGGCGGCGCGTTCGGGGTGGCGGTGGACGGCGACGAAGACGGCCCAGGAGTGGACGAAGGCTCTCAGGGGGGCGAGGCTCTGGGTCTGCTGGGCGTTCGTGGTCGCTTCGAAGAGGTGCTGGGTGAGTGCGGGGATCTGGCTGGGGGCGATCCGGGCGACGGCGGCGCGCAGGGCGTCGGGGGTGGGTTCGGGCATCGGGATCAGGGGCCCGTAGGGGTCTTCGGGCTGTGCGCTCACGGTGCCCTCCGGTGGGGGTCTACGCCAGAACCCCGCCTCAGTTGTCACTGGGCGGGGTTCTCACGGCACTTCCTGCGAAGTGCCCCCGGCAGGATTCGAACCTGCGCACACGGCTCCGGAGGCCGTTGCTCTATCCCCTGAGCTACGGGGGCGTGTCTTCCGCTCTCTCGCGGCGACGGGTAGAACACTACCAGCTCCAGAAGGGTGTTCTGCAACGCGCTTGCGGGCCGTGGCCTGGGGCGGCGTGCGCGGGCGTGCGGGGAGGGCTCGCTCGCTGGGGGTGGAAGTGGGGAAAACCCGGACGCAGCGTGGTGGGCACGCTTACCCTCGGGGTGTGCCTGGCTTGTCCGGCCGGGTCCTTGTCGTCGACGACAACAAGGTCATCCGGCAGCTGATCAGGGTCAACCTGGAGCTTGAGGGCTTCGAGGTCGTGACCGCGGCCGATGGTGCCGAGTGCCTGGAGGTCGTGCACCGCGTGCGGCCCGATGTGGTGACTCTGGATGTCGTGATGCCCCGGCTCGACGGCTTGCACACGGCTGCCCGGCTGCGGGCCGACGCCCGTACGCGGAACATACCCATCGCGATCATCAGCGCCTGTACGCAGCTGGAGGTCGACAGCGGCAGGTCCGCGGGGGTCGACGCGTTCCTGGCGAAGCCGTTCGAGCCGGCCGAGATGGTGCGGCTGGTGCGCAGGCTGATGCGGCACCGCAGGGGAGACGGTGACGACGGCCTGGCGGGGGCCGAGGCCCCCGGTGACGCGGTGGCCGGGCGGGGCCCGGAAGCGGTCTGCGGCGCGGAGTCCGGTCACGGGGTGGAGTAGCGAGCGAGGGGGAGAGCGGGGGAGAGCGCGGAGGAGCCGGTTCCGGGATTCCGGGGCTTTGTTCCCGGGGGCGTGCTGCGGGCTCGTTTCGGAGGCTCGTTCCACGGGTCCGTTACCGGGGCTCGTTCTACGGGTTCGTTCCGCGGGTTCGATCCGGGATTTCGCGGATTTGTTCCGGGAATTCGCGGTTTCCGGGCGTTCCGGGAGATCTCGGGGTGGGGCAGCCCCCACGCCCGTACAGGAAACCGCCTAGGCTTGCCCCTGTGACCCCCGCCGATCTCTCGCGCACCGTGTTGCACACCGTGCGCCGTGCCGTCGAGGCCGATGAGCTGCGTGCCGACGTGCCGGCGCGGGTCGGTGTGCGGGTGCCTCCGCACCCGGGGTGCGGGGATTACGCGACGAGCGTCGCGCTGCCGCTGGCCAAGGCGGCCGGGCGGCCCGCCAGGGAGGTCGCCGAAGTGCTGCGGCGCCGACTGGTCCGTGAGCCCGGGATCGCCCGGGTCGACATCGCGGGGCCCGGATTCCTCAACATCACGCTCGCGGACGTGGCCGCCTCCCACGAAGAGGTCGTACGGAGCGCGCTGCGGCTGCGGGACCACCCCGCAGAGCCGCTGCCCCTCGACGAGCCGGACCCGCAGACCGTCGTACGGCTCGGCCCCGACGCCGCCCGCTGGAGTCTGCTCTGCCCGCCCGGGTTCGACCGGGCCGGGCTGCTCGTGCAGCGTGAGAGCAATCCGCTGTTCAAGGTCCGCTACGCGCACTCCCGCTGCCGGGCCCTGCTGCGCAACGCCGCCGACCTCGGGTTCGGCCCGTGCCCGGCCACCGGTACGGGCAACGCCCGTACGGGCGCTGCCCGTACGGACACGGCCGGTACAGGCAACGCCGGTACGGACAGACCCGCAACAGACAGCGCCAGTACGGACCAAGCCGGCACCGACCAAGCACGCCAGCACCCCGGCCCGTACGGCCCCGGCTCCGGACCGCTCCTCGCCCTCCTCGCCGACCACCCCCGGATCACGGCCCGCCGTGATCCGGACCGGCTCGCCCGGCACCTGGAACGCCTCGCCGACGCCTTTCTGCGCTGGCAGGCCCGCTGCGCCACGCTGCCCCGCGGGGACGAGAAACCCTCGGCCGTCCACCGCGCCCGTCTGGCCCTCGCCGAGGCCACGGGAGCGGTGCTGGCCGACGGCCTGCACCAGCTCGGCATCACCGCCCCCGACCGCCTGTAAGAGCCGCAAGAGGAGATCCGCGCCATGAGCCGCTCCGCCCACCCCGCCGGACCCCGCCACGCCGACGTGCTGCCCGAGACCGGCTGGACCGCCCCGCCCGAGGACCTCAACGCCCTTGCGCCGAAGGTCTGGTCCCGTACGGCCGTGCGCGACGCCGACGGCGTCGTCACCGTCGGCGGGCTGGACGTCAAGAAGCTCGCCGAGGAGTTCGGCACCCCCGCCTATCTGCTCGACGAGGACGACTTCCGGGCCCGCTGCCGCGCCTGGAAGGAGGCGTTCGGCGACGACGCGGACGTCTTCTACGCGGGCAAGGCGTTCCTGTGCCGGGCCGTTGTGCGCTGGCTGCACGAGGAGGGCCTCAACCTCGACGTGTGCTCCCCGGGAGAGCTGGCCACCGCGCTGGACGCCGGGATGCCCGCCGAGCGCATCGCCCTGCACGGCAACAACAAGACCACCGAGGAGATCACCCGCGCCGTCGAGGCCGGCGTCGGCCGGATCGTCCTGGACTCCATGCAGGAGATCGTGCGCGTCGCGCACGTCGCGGAGCGCCTCGGCAAGCGCCAGCGCGTGCAGCTGCGGGTCACCGTCGGTGTCGAGGCGCACACCCACGAGTTCATCGCCACGGCCCACGAGGACCAGAAGTTCGGTCTCGCGCTGGCCGACGGCCAGGCCGCCGAGGCGGTGCGGCGGGCGCTCAAGCTCGACGGGCTGGAACTGGTCGGTCTGCACTCGCACATCGGCTCGCAGATCTTCGACACCTCCGGCTTCGAGGTCGCGGCCCACCGCGTCGTCGGCCTGCTGAAGGAGATCCGCGATGAGCACGGCGTCGAACTGCCCGAGATCGACCTGGGCGGCGGGCTCGGCATCGCCTACACCGAGCACGACGACCCGCGGGAGCCGCGCGAGATCGCCGAGGGGCTGCGCCAGATCGTCACCCGCGAGTGCGCCGCGGCCGGGCTCGCCGTGCCGAGGCTGTCCGTCGAGCCGGGGCGGGCCATCGCCGGTCCCACGACCTGCACGCTCTACGAGGTCGGCACCGTCAAGGAGCTTCCCGGGCTGCGGACTTACGTCAGCGTCGACGGCGGCATGTCGGACAACATCCGCACCGCGCTCTACGACGCCGAGTACTCCGTCACGCTGGCCTCCCGCACCTCGGACGCCGAGCCGATGCTCGCGCGCGTCGTCGGCAAGCACTGCGAGTCGGGCGACATCGTCGTGCGCGACGCCTTCCTCCCCGCCGACCTGGCCCCCGGCGACCTGCTCGCCGTGCCTGCCACCGGCGCCTACTGCCGCTCCATGGCGAGCAATTACAACCACGCGCTGCGGCCGCCGGTGGTGGCGGTCAAGGACGGCGCGGCACGGGTGATCGTCCGGCGCGAGACGGAGGAGGACCTGCTCCGTCTCGACGTCGGCTGACGCTCTGCCCGCCGGCGGCCCGGGCCTGCCGCACGGCCGCCGGCAGGTGGAGAAATGGGTCTCGGATACTGGACGGGGGAGGGAAACCCCCGTCCAGTGAGTGAGACTGGTGCACTACCCACGATGTATTGGGGCTGTCTCTCATGAAAAGCAGGGGTCGGATGATGCGTACGCGTCCGCTGAAAGTGGCGCTGCTGGGCTGTGGTGTGGTCGGCTCAGAGGTGGCGCGCATCATGACGACGCACGCTGACGACCTCACGGCGCGCATCGGGGCGCCGGTCGAGCTCGCCGGCATCGCCGTCCGCCGTCCCGGCCGGGTGCGGGCCGGGGTGCCCGCCGACCTGATCACCACGGACGCCACCGCGCTCGTCAAGCGCGGTGACATCGATGTGGTCGTCGAGGTCATCGGCGGCCTGGAGCCCGCCCGCGCGCTGATCTCGACCGCCTTCGAGCACGGCGCGAGCGTGGTCTCCGCCAACAAGGCCCTGCTCGCCGAGGACGGCGCCGCGCTGCACGCCAAGGCCGAGGAGCACGGGGCGGACCTGTACTACGAGGCCGCGGTCGCCGGCGCCATCCCGCTGGTGCGGCCGCTGCGCGAGTCGCTCGCCGGGGACAAGGTCAACCGGGTGCTCGGCATCGTCAACGGCACCACCAACTTCATCCTCGACAAGATGGACACCTCCGGCGCCGGTTACACCGAGGCGCTGGACGAGGCCACCGCCCTGGGCTACGCCGAGGCCGACCCGACCGCCGACGTCGAGGGCTTCGACGCCGCCGCCAAGGCCGCGATCCTCGCGGGCATCGCCTTCCACACCCGGGTCCGGCTCGACGACGTCTATCGCGAGGGCATGACCGAGGTCACCGCCGCGGACTTCGCGTCCGCGAAGCAGATGGGCTGCACCATCAAGCTGCTGGCCATCTGCGAGCGCGCCGCCGACGGCCGGTCGGTCACCGCCCGGGTGCACCCGGCGATGATCCCGCTCAGCCATCCGCTGGCCTCCGTGCGCGAGGCGTACAACGCGGTGTTCGTCGAGGCCGAGGCCGCCGGACAGCTGATGTTCTACGGGCCCGGCGCGGGCGGCTCGCCCACCGCCTCCGCGGTCCTCGGCGACCTCGTAGCGGTGTGCCGCAACAAGCTCGGCGAGACCACCGGACCCGGCGAATCCGCCTACACGCGGCTGCCGGTGAGCCCGATGGGCGAGGTGGTCACCCGCTACCACATCAGCCTCGACGTGGCCGACAAACCGGGTGTGCTCGCCCAGGTCGCCACCGTCTTCGCCGAGCACGGCGTGTCCATCGACACGGTGCGCCAGCAGGGCAAGGACGGCGAGGCGTCCCTCGTGGTGGTCACGCACCGCGCCACCGACGCCGCCCTGTCGGCGACGGTCGGGGCGCTGCGCCGGCTGGACACGGTGCGCGGGGTCGCGAGCATCATGCGGGTCGAAGGCGAATAAGGGAGTCACTGAAGCAATGTCCGGCAACAACAGCCCGCGCGAAGCCGCCCAGCAGGGCGCACGGCGCACCACCCACCAGTGGCGCGGCATCATCGAGGAGTACCGCGACCGCCTCCCGGTCTCCGCCGACTCCCCGGTCGTCACCCTGCGTGAGGGCGGCACGCCGCTCGTCCCCGCCCAGGTGCTCTCCGAGCGCACCGGCTGCGAGGTCCACCTCAAGGTGGAGGGCGCCAACCCGACCGGCTCCTTCAAGGACCGGGGCATGACCATGGCCATCACCCGGGCCAAGGAGGAGGGCGCCCGGGCCGTCATCTGCGCCTCCACCGGCAACACCTCCGCCTCGGCGGCCGCTTACGCGGTGCGCGCCGGGATGGTCTGCGCGGTCCTCGTCCCGCAGGGCAAGATCGCGCTCGGCAAGATGGGCCAGGCGCTCGTGCACGGCGCGCGCATCCTGCAGGTCGACGGCAATTTCGACGACTGCCTCACGCTCGCCCGCTCACTGGCCGACAACTACCCGGTGTCGCTGGTCAATTCGGTCAACCCGGTGCGTATCGAGGGGCAGAAGACCGCGGCCTTCGAGATCGTCGACGCGCTCGGCGACGCGCCCGACATCCACGTCCTGCCCGTGGGCAACGCCGGGAACATCACGGCCTATTGGCGCGGCTACCGCGAGTACGCGGCCGACGGCATCGCTGCCCGCACCCCGCGCATGTGGGGCTTCCAGGCCTCCGGTTCGGCGCCCATCGTGCGCGGCGAGCCGGTCACCGACCCGCACACCATCGCCACCGCCATCCGTATCGGCAACCCCGCCTCGTGGAAGTTCGCCGAGCAGGCCCGCGACGAGTCCGGCGGCCTCATCGACGAGGTGACCGACCGCCAGATCCTGGCCGCCTACCGGCTGTTGGCCGCGCAGGAGGGCGTCTTCGTCGAGCCCGCCTCGGCCGCGAGCGTGGCCGGCCTGCTCAAGGCCGCCGAGCAGGGGCTGGTCGATCCGGGCCAGCGCATCGTGTGCACGGTCACCGGCAACGGCCTGAAGGACCCGGACTGGGCGGTGGCCGGCGCGCCGCAGCCCGTCACCGTCCCGGCCGACGCCGAGGTCGCGGCCCGGAGCCTGGGCCTTCTCTAGCGCCGGGCCGCCGGCGCCGGGGCATCGTCCGGCGCCGGCGGTGCGTCACGGCGGCGTTGACGCCGGGGCAAGCCGCTGACGTTCACGTTGACGTGGCGCCGGCGTTTGCGCCGATGTCCACGTCGGCTGGATTCGGCTGGATCCCGTCGGGGAAGCGTCCCGTCCACGGCGGATTCCGGCCATCCGGCGAGGTATCCGCTTTGCCCGTAAAGGCGAGGAAGGGGGACGGATTGGCGTGCGACACGCATCGTGCGCCTCCCGTGCGCCCTATGTCGCCGCAGAACCTTCCTTCGATAGGCTGTACTCACTCCGCCCCGTCGCAGACCCTTGCCGCCCCCACGCGGCAGCGCCGTCGCGGCCCTTGCGGATGTTGCACGCCCTGCCAAGGCCACACCAAGGAGAGTCATCGAGCGATGGCCGGTCCCGCGTTCCGCGCCGCCGCTGTCCGCGTGCGCACCCCCGCCACCAGCGCAAATCTCGGCCCGGGCTTCGACGCCCTGGGCCTGGCGCTGGGGCTGTACGACGATGTCGTGGTGCGGGTCGCCGAGTCCGGCCTGCACATCGACATCGCCGGCGAGGGCGCGCAGAGCCTGCCGCGCGACGAGAGCCATCTGCTCGTACGAGCCCTGCGCACCGCCTTCGACGTGCTCGGCGGGCAGCCGCGCGGCCTGGAGGTCGTCTGCGCCAACCGCATCCCGCACGGCCGCGGCCTGGGCTCCTCCTCCGCCGCGATCTGCGCCGGGATAGTGGCCGCCCGCGCCGTGACCATAGGCGGGGCCGAGAAGCTCGACGACGCGGCGCTCGTCGAGCTGGCCACCGAGATCGAAGGACACCCCGACAACGTCGCCGCCTGTCTGCTCGGCGGGTTCACACTCGCCTGGATGGATGCGGGAGTCGCGCGAGCCATCCGGATGAACCCCGCGGATTCCATCGTTCCGGTGGTCTTCGTGCCGTCCCGGCCCGTGCTGACGGAGACCGCGCGCGGGCTGCTGCCGCGGACCGTCCCCCATGTGGACGCCGCCGCCAACGCGGGCCGCGCGGCGCTGCTGGTCGAGGCGCTGACCAGGCGGCCGGAGCTGTTGCTGCCGGCCACCGAGGACCGGCTCCACCAGGACTACCGCGCCCCGGCGATGCCGGAGAGCGTGGCCCTGGTGGGCAGACTGCGCGCGGACGGCGTCCCCGCGGTCATCTCCGGCGCGGGCCCCACGGTCCTCGCGCTGGTCGAGAACGGTGCGGCCGACAAGGTCGCACAGCTGGCGGGCGAGGGGTGGGCGGCCAACCGGCTGGCCCTCGACGCCGGGGGGACGAGCGTGCTGCCGCTCGCCTGAACGACAAGCGGCGCGCCGGGGCCGTGCGGCCCCGGGCCCGCGAAAAAGCGGTTGCCGGTCTTGGAGAGGGGGAATGTTTGTGGGATCCGGTAGTGTTAACCTCAAGTCTGCACCCGAAGCCACATCGGCTCGGTGCTCTGTGTCCCGATCAGGGGCCGCTTTTCTTCCGGGAGCCTCCCCAACTGCCTGAGCAGCCTGCCTGAGCAGTTTCGAGCACGCTCCGGAATCGGCGTGGGTGACATGAGTGAAGTTGGTACGCCATGTCTTCACCTCATCTCTTCGCGCCGGAACCACTCAACTGATTCTTCCGCCGTAACCCGGCGGACCACCGCCCCGGCCCGGTCCGCACCGCCGGATCGCAGCCGGACAGCACAACCGGTCGCCGAGCCAGACAGGCCGACGCCCGCTCCAGGGAAGGACCCTTCGTGAGCGACACCACCGATCTGATGGGCGTGAACGCCGGAGCCGCCGGCAATGCCTCCGCGCCCGCCACGGACGCTCCCGCCGCGCCTGCCACCGGTGCTGCCACCGCCCCCAAGCGGCGACGCTCGGGCACGGGCCTCGACGCCATGGTGCTGGCCGAGCTCCAGCAGCTCGCCTCCGGCCTCGGCATCAAGGGCACCGCGCGGATGCGCAAAGGCCAGCTGATCGAGGTCATCAAGGAACGGCAGGCGGGGGCCTCCGCCCCGGCCGCCAAGTCCGCCGACGGGGCCGCGGGCCCCGCCGACGCCGAGGCGGGCAAGCCCAAGCGCCGGGCCACCTCCAAGGCCCGTACGGGCGAGACCGCCCTTGGCAAGGCCGCCGACAAGCCCGCCGAGAAGGCGACCCAGCAGCAGATCGAGATCCCCGGCCAGCCCTCTCCCAAGGCCTCGGCGGAGCAGGGCGCCGACGAGCAGCCGTCCGGCGAGCGCCGCCGCCGGCGCGCGACCGCGCCCGTCGGCAGCCCCGAGACCGCCACCGAGGCCAAGGGCGACGTGCGCGTCGAGGAGCGTCCCGCCGAGCGTGCCGAGTCCGCCGTGGAGAGCGCCGAGGGCCGCGCCAAGGGCGGCGAGCGCCAGGAGCGCGGCGGCAAGGGCGAGCGCCGGCAGCGCGAGCGCCGGGGCCGCGGCGAGGACGCCGGCCAGCAGGGCGCCGGCCGGCAGCAGCGCGAGGGCCGCGGCGCGGCCCAGGCCGGCCCGCAGGACGAGGACGACTTCGAGGGCGGCCGCCGCGGCCGGCGCGGCCGCTACCGCGACCGCCGCGGCCGCCGTGGCCGTGACGACTTCGCGGGCGAGCCGCAGCTGTCCGAGGACGATGTGCTGATCCCCGTCGCGGGCATCCTCGACATCCTCGACAACTACGCCTTCATCCGCACCTCCGGCTACCTGCCGGGCCCGAACGACGTCTACGTCTCCCTCGCCCAGGTCCGCAAGAACGGCCTGCGCAAGGGCGACCACATCACCGGTGCCGTCCGGCAGCCCAAGGACGGCGAGCGCCGCGAGAAGTTCAACGCGCTCGTCCGCCTCGACTCCGTCAACGGCATGGCGCCCGAAACCGGGCGCGGGCGGCCGGAGTTCAACAAGCTGACGCCGCTCTACCCGCAGGACCGGCTCCGGCTGGAGACCGACCCGGGCGTGCTGACGACCCGGATCATCGATCTGGTCAGCCCCATCGGCAAGGGCCAGCGAGGGCTGATCGTGGCCCCGCCGAAGACCGGCAAGACCATGGTCATGCAGGCGATCGCCAACGCGATCACCACCAACAACCCCGAGTGCCACCTGATGGTCGTCCTCGTCGACGAGCGTCCCGAAGAGGTCACCGACATGCAGCGGTCGGTCAAGGGCGAGGTCATCTCCTCGACCTTCGACCGCCCGGCCGAGGACCACACCACCGTCGCCGAGCTGGCCATCGAGCGCGCCAAGCGCCTGGTGGAGCTGGGCCACGACGTGGTCGTCCTGCTGGACTCGATCACCCGTCTGGGCCGTGCGTACAACCTGGCCGCTCCGGCCTCGGGCCGCATCCTCTCCGGTGGTGTCGACTCCACGGCGCTCTACCCGCCGAAGAAGTTCTTCGGCGCGGCCCGCAACATCGAGGACGGCGGCTCGCTGACCATCCTGGCCACCGCGCTCGTCGAGACCGGCTCGCGCATGGACGAGGTGATCTTCGAGGAGTTCAAGGGCACCGGCAACATGGAGCTCAAGCTCGACCGGAAGCTCTCGGACAAGCGCATCTTCCCGGCCGTGGACGTGGACGCCTCCAGCACCCGCAAGGAGGAGATCCTGCTGGGCAGCGAGGAGCTGTCGATCGTCTGGAAGCTGCGCCGGGTGCTGCACGCGCTCGACTCGCAGCAGGCCATCGAGCTGCTGCTCGACAAGATGAAGCAGACGAAGTCCAACGCCGAGTTCCTGATGCAGATCGCCAAGACGACCCCTGCCCCGGGCAACGGCAACGACTGACCGCCGCGCGCGGCGGACCGTGTGAAGGGCCTCCCCGGCACCCAGGTGCCGGGGAGGCCCTTCGCCGTGCTGTCCCCGTGCCGCCGCGCGTCCCGGCGGGGCTGTGACCAAGCCGTGATCTTCTGAGATCTGTGCCACAGGGCGCTGTCGCGCCGTGGCCGGATCCCACCGCTCGCCGTCGGCCGAAACCGCAGGTGACGGCCGTGCCGACGGCCACACCACCCGCTCCGGCCAGCGGTTTTCTAAGAACGTCCTCAGATTGCGCTGTGCAACCCTGGCGCGAGCCCGCCCGTCTGCTCTGATGCCGGCCGACGACTGCCGGGCGACGACCGGTCCGGCACCGGCCCGAGGGCCGGCGGGGCCGGGCAGGGGGGTGCAGACGAACCAAGCGGAGAACTGAGGAACGCATGGCTGACGACAGCAGGAGCGCGCGGGGCTCGCACCGCCGCGGCGGCAGGCGCGGCCGCCGCCGTAAGGCATCCGCCCGCCGCAAGGGCTGGCGAATAGCCGCCTGGAGCACCGCCGGAGTCCTGCTCCTCGGCGGTGCCGGTGCCGGGTTCCTCTACTTCAAGTTCAACGGCAACCTCACCAGCGTCGACATCAACGCCGCCCTGGGCAAGAACCGCCCGGCGAACGTCGACAACGGCTCCATGGACATCCTCGTCCTCGGCTCCGACTCGCGGGCCGGCGCCAACAGCGAGTACGGGCGCGACGAGGGCAGCGCGCGCTCCGACACCGCGATGATCGTCCACGTCAACGCGGGCCACAAGCAGGCCAGCGTCGTCAGCATCCCGCGCGACACCATGGTCCCCCGGCCCGAGTGCGCCAAGCCCGGCGGCAAGACCAGCCCGGCCGTCAAACGCGCCCAGTTCAACGAGGCGTACTCGGTCGGCGGCGCCCCCTGCGCCGTCAAGACCGTCGAGGCGATGACCGGCATCCGCATGGACCACTACCTGGAGGTCGACTTCGTCGGCTTCCAGAAGCTCATCGACCAGCTCGGCGGCGTGAAGGTCACCACGACCAAGGCCATCAACGACCGTTCGAGCCACCTGAACCTCCCCGCGGGCGAGCACGTCCTCAACGGCGAGCAGTCCCTGGGCCTGGTGCGCACCCGCAAGAGTGTCGGCGACGGCAGCGACCTCGGGCGCATCAAGCTCCAGCAGGCGTTCATCAAGGCGCTGCTCGACCAGATCAAGTCCGTCGGGGTCTTCACCAGCCCGGCCAAGCTCTACGGGCTCGCCGACACCGCCACCAAGGCGGTGACCACCGACTCCGAGCTCGGCAGCGTCGACAAGCTGCTGGAGTTCGCCAACAGCCTCAAGGGCATCGGCTCCGGCGACATGCACATGGTCACGCTGCCGGTCGGCGAGGACCCGCTCGACAAGGACCGGGTGGTCCCGCTCCCCGAGCAGTCCCGGCAGCTGTGGCAGGCCCTCAACGCCGACCAGCCCATCCCCGACTCCGTCCTCAAGGACGCCGCGGGATCGAGGACCGGGGCCGACGGCGTCGTGAAGTGAGCGCGGGGCCGGCCGCCGGGCCCCGCGAGGCGGCCCGCGCGGCCCCGGAATAACGGGCCGGCACCCCTCGTTTTGGGGGATACGGCCAGTACTGGCAGACTGGTACGTCGGCCCCGGTTCACGTACGGCAATCCCGCCTCTACGACCCGGTGCCCTCCCGAACCTAGGAGAACCCTTGAAGCGCGACATCCACCCGGAGTACGTCGAGACCCAGGTCAGCTGCACCTGTGGCGCCTCGTTCACCACGCGTAGCACCATCGCCGGCGGCACCATCCGTGCCGAGGTCTGCTCCGCGTGCCACCCGTTCTACACGGGCAAGCAGAAGATCCTCGACACCGGTGGCCGCGTGGCGCGGTTCGAGGCCCGCTTCGGCAAGAACGCCGGGTCCGCCAAGAAGTAGCGACCCGCAGGCGCCGGTCCGCGGCGTCCTCCGTGTCGGAGGGCGGCCGGACCGGCGCTTTGTCGTCCAGCAGGCCAGTCACCTTCCAGCGAGGGAAACACGATGTTCGAGGCAGTCGAGGAACTCATCGGTGAGCACACCGACCTCGAAAAGCGGCTCGCCGACCCCGCCGTCCACGCGGACCAGGCCAACGCCCGCAGGCTCAACAAGCGCTACGCCGAGCTGACCCCGATCGTCGCCACGTACCGCTCCTGGAAGCAGACCGGTGACGACATCGGCACCGCGCGCGAACTCGCCGCCGACGACCCCGACTTCGCCGCCGAGGTCAAGCTGCTGGAGAAGCAGCGTGAGGAGCTCACCGAGAAGCTGCGCCTGCTGCTGATCCCGCGCGACCCCAGCGACGACAAGGACGTCATCCTGGAGGTCAAGGCGGGCGCGGGCGGCGACGAGTCGGCCCTGTTCGCCGGCGACCTGCTGCGCATGTACCTGCGCTACGCCGAGCGCGTCGGCTGGAAGACCGAGATCATCGACGCCACCGAGTCCGAGCTCGGCGGCTACAAGGACGTCCAGGTCGCGGTCAAGACCAAGGGCGGCAGCCCCGAGCCCGGCCAGGGCGTCTGGGCCCGGCTGAAGTACGAGGGCGGGGTGCACCGCGTCCAGCGCGTGCCCGCCACCGAGTCCCAGGGCCGGATCCACACCTCCGCCGCCGGCGTGCTCGTCACGCCCGAGGCAGAGGAGATCGACGTCGAGATCAACCCCAACGACCTGCGCATCGACGTCTACCGCTCGTCCGGCCCCGGCGGCCAGTCCGTCAACACCACCGACTCGGCCGTACGCATCACGCACCTGCCGACCGGAGTCGTCGCCTCCTGCCAGAACGAGAAGAGCCAGCTGCAGAACAAGGAGCAGGCCATGCGCATCCTGCGCTCCCGGCTGCTGGCCGCCGCGCAGGAGAAGGCCGAGGCCGAGGCCGCCGACGCGCGCCGCAGCCAGGTGCGCACCGTCGACCGCTCCGAGAAGATCCGTACCTACAACTTCCCGGAGAACCGCATCTCGGACCACCGGGTCGGCTTCAAGGCGTACAACCTGGACCAGGTCCTCGACGGCGAACTGGACGCGGTCATCCAGGCGTGCGTGGACGCCGACGCGGCCGCCAAGCTCGCCGCCACGAGCTGACCCGGGCCTGAGACACTGCTGGGGTCGCCGGAGGAGAACCGCCGCGCGCCCGCGGCCCGCCCGAGCCCGACGACGACGCCGACCGCGAGAGGAACAACGTGAACCTGCTGCTCGCCGAGGTGGCGCAAGCCACCCAGCGGCTGGCCGACGCCGGTGTGCCTTCGCCGCGCTTCGACGCGGAGGAGCTCGCCGCCTTTGTGCACGGCGTCAAACGGGGCGAGCTGCACCTGGTCGCGGACGCCGACTTCGACGCCCGCTACTGGGAGGCCGTGGCCCGCCGCGAGGCCCGCGAACCGCTCCAGCACATCACCGGCCGCGCCTTCTTCCGCTACCTCGAACTCCAGGTGGGGCCCGGGGTGTTCGTCCCCCGGCCGGAGACCGAGTCCGTCGTCGGCTGGGCCATAGACGCCGTCCGCGCCATGGACGTCGTCGAACCCCTCATCGTCGATCTGTGCACCGGCTCGGGGGCCATCGCCCTGGCCCTCGCCCAGGAAGTGCCCCGCTCGCGCGTGCACGCCGTCGAGCTCGACGAGACCGCGTTCGGCTGGGCCAGCAAGAACGTCGAGGGCTCCCGCGTCGAGCTGCACCACGGCGACGCCCTCACCGCGCTGCCCGAGCTCGACGGCCAGGTCGACCTCGTCATCAGCAACCCGCCGTACATCCCGCTCACCGAGTGGGAGTACGTCGCCCCCGAGGCCCGCGACCACGACCCGGAGCTCGCCCTGTTCTCCGGCGAGGACGGCCTCGACACCATCCGCGGCCTGGAGCGCACCGCGCACCGGCTGCTGCGCCCCGGCGGCGTCGTCGTCATCGAGCACGCCGACACCCAGGGCGGCCAGGTCCCGTGGATCTTCACCGAGGAACGCGGGTGGGCGGACGCCGCCGACCACCCCGACCTCAACAACCGCCCGCGGTTCGCGACGGCCCGCAGGGCCACGCCGTGACCCGGGCGACCGCACGCACCGCCGACCAGGAGCGCCCCGGCGGCTTCCCAGGCACCGGTTTCCCAGGCACTGTCGGCTTCAAGAATCGCTTCGCGAAGGAGATGTGATGGCACGGCGATACGACTGCGGCGACGCGACCGACCGCAAGACCGGTCTGCGTGAAGCCGTCGCCGCGGTGCGCCGCGGCGAGCTGGTCGTGCTGCCCACCGACACCGTCTACGGCATCGGTGCGGACGCCTTCAGCAGCGCGGCCGTCGGAGGTCTGCTGCAGGCCAAGGGCCGCGGCCGGGGCATGCCCTCGCCCGTCCTGGTCGGCTCCCCGAACACCCTGCACGGACTCGTCACGGACTTCTCCGAGCAGGCGTGGGAGCTCGTCGACGCCTTCTGGCCCGGCGCGCTGACCCTCGTCGCCAAGCACCAGCCGTCGCTGACCTGGGACCTGGGGGAGACCCGGGGCACCGTCGCGGTGCGCATGCCGCTGCACCCGGTGGCCATCGAGCTGCTCACCGAGTTCGGCCCGATGGCCGTCTCCAGCGCCAACCTCACCGGCCACCCGGCGCCGCAGACCTGCGACGCCGCCCAGGAGATGCTCGGCGACTCCGTCTCCGTCTACCTCGACGGCGGCCCCACCCCCGCCGACCTGCCGTCCTCCATCGTGGACGTCACCGGCAAGGTGCCCGTGCTGCTGCGCGCCGGAGCCATCAGCGCCGAGCAGCTGCGCGAGGTCGTACCCGAGCTTGAGGTGGCGCATTGATCGCCGCGCAAGGGCGTGGCATAGCGGGAGCGGAGGTCACCACCGACTGCTTCCGCATCCTCCACGTCAGCACCGGCAATGTGTGCCGCTCGCCGATCACCGAGCGGCTGACCCGGCATGCCCTCGCCGGCCGGCTCGGCGACCCCTGCGCCGGCGGGCTCGTCGTGGAGAGCGCCGGCACCTGGGGGCACGAGGGGGCCCCGATGGAGGCGCACGCCGCCACCGTCCTGGCCGACCTCGGCGCCGACCCGCACGGGTTCATCGGCCGGGAGCTGCTGGACGAGCACGTCATCCGCGCCGACCTGGTCCTGACCGCCACCCGCGACCACCGCGCCCAGGTCATCTCCATGGGGCACTCGGCGGGGCTGCGCACCTTCACGCTCAAGGAGTTCACCCGGCTCGTGCGCGCCATCGACCCGGCGACGCTGCCCGCCCCCGACGCGCCGGGCGGCGTCGTCGAGCGGGCCCGCGCCCTGGTGCAGGCGGCGGCCGCGCTGCGCGGCTGGCTGCTGGCCCCGGACGCGGAGGCCGACGAGGTGCACGACCCCTACGGTGCCCCGATCACCTTCTTCCGCTCCATCGGCGAGGAGATCTACCAGGCGCTCGACCCGGTGGTCACCGCGCTGACCGGGGTGTCCTCGCGCCCCTAGGGCCTCCCGCGCCGGGCAGGCGGGCGCACACCGGGCGGGCGGCCCGCGGCGGGCCTACATTGGGTGGTGAGCCCCGTTCACCCACGGCCCAGCGCCGCCTCCCGCCCACCGCCCGGAGCCCGCGATGTCCGTCACCCCCGCCCCCGCCCGGGGCGGCAGCCTCGCCGACCTGCCCCGGCACCGGGCAGGCGCCACCGAGCAGGCGGCCGCGTGGTCGTCCGGTTTCGCGCGGCTGCTGCGGCAGGACCCCAAGATGGCCGGGCTCGTGCTGGGCGAGGCGGCCCGGCAGGCGGACGGGCTGCAGCTGATCGCCGCCGAGAACTTCACCTCGCCCGCCGTGCTCGCGGTGCTCGGCTCCCCGCTCGCCAACAAGTACGCCGAGGGCTACCCCGGCGCCCGGCACCACGGCGGCTGCGAGCTCGTCGACGTCGCCGAACGCACCGCCGTGGAGCGGGCCTGCGCGCTCTTCGGCGCCGAGCACGCCAATGTGCAGCCGCACTCCGGCTCCTCCGCCGTGCTGGCCGCCTACGCGGCGCTGCTGCGGCCCGGGGACCGGGTGCTCGCGATGTCCCTGCGGCACGGCGGGCATCTCACGCACGGCTCGCCCGCCAACTTCTCCGGCCGCTGGTTCGACTTCGTCGGCTACGGCGTGCGCCCCGACACCGGGCTCGTGGACTACGAGCAGGTGCGCGCCCTGGCCCGCGAGCACCGGCCGAAGGCGATCGTGTGCGGCTCGATCTCCTACCCCCGGCACCTGGACCACGCGGCCTTCCGCATGATCGCCGACGAGGTGGGCGCGTACCTGATCGCCGACGCCGCGCACCCGATCGGGCTGGTCGCCGGGGGAGTGGCGCCCAACCCGGTGCCCTACGCGGACGTGGTGTGCGCCACCACGCACAAGGTGCTGCGCGGCCCGCGCGGCGGCATGCTGCTGTGCGGGGGGCGGCTGGCCCAGCGGGTCGACCGGGCGGTGTTCCCCTTCACCCAGGGCGGGGCGCAGATGCAGACGATCGCGGCCAAAGCGGTCGCTTTCGGGGAGGCCGCGACCCCCGAGTTCGCCGCCTACGCCCGGCAGGTCGTGGCCAACGCCCGCGCCCTGGCCGCCGCCCTGGCCGCTGAGGGCCTCGTGGTGACCACGGGCGGCACGGACACGCACATGATGACCGTCGACGCCTCCGCGCTCGCCCTGGACGCCTTCACGGCGCGCGGACGGCTCGCGGCCGCCGGAATCGTCCTGGACACCTGCGCCCTGCCGCAGGGCGGTGGCTGCGGACTGCGCCTGGGCACGGCCTCGGTCACCACCCAGGGCATGGGCACGGGCGAGATGGCCCGGATCGCGGCGCTGGCGGCCGCGGCGATCCGCGGCGTGGAGCGCCCCGCGCGGCTGCGGGCGGCGGTCGCCGAGCTGGCCCGGGCCTTCCCTCCTTACCCCGCGCACACGTGAGGACTGCAACCATCGCAGGGTGGCCGGACGTCTGCGCCATCAACCGCAGCATCGTCCGCGCCATCGTCTGCGGCGTCATCCGTGGAACCATTCATGGATACCTTCACCGGACCATTCACCCGGACCATTCACGGAACGAGGACGGACGCGAATATGGTGTGGGGCTGTGATGTCCAGCGCGACCCCTGGGGCAGCCCGTGCGTGAATACCTGCTGACGCTGTGCGTCACCGCGGCGGTCACTTATCTGCTGACGGGCCCGGTGCGCAAGTTCGCGATCGTGGCCGGTGCCGTGCCGGAGATCCGCGCGCGCGACGTGCACCGGGAGCCCACGCCGCGGCTCGGCGGTATCGCGATGTTCGGCGGGCTGTGCGCGGGACTGCTGGTCGCCGCGCATCTGACGAACCTCGGCAAGGTCTTCGTGCTCTCCAACTCCAACGAGCCGCGCGCGCTGCTCTCGGGCGCCGGGCTCATCTGGCTGCTGGGCGTGCTCGACGACAAGTGGGGCGTGGACGCCCTGGTCAAGCTCGGCGGCCAGATGATCGCCGCCGGTGTCATGGTGCTGCAGGGGCTGACGATCCTGTGGATCCCGGTGCCGGGCGTCGGCACGGTCGTCCTGGACCCGATGGTCGGCACGCTGCTGACGGTCGCGCTCGTCGTCATCACCATCAACGCGGTCAACTTCGTCGACGGCCTCGACGGACTGGCCTCGGGCATGGTGGGCATCGCCGCGGCGGCGTTCTTCCTGTACGCCTACCGGCTGTGGTTCGGGCACAACGTGGAGGCCGCGGCACCGGCGACGCTCTTCGCCGCGATCCTGATCGGCATGTGCGTGGGCTTCCTGCCGCACAACATGCACCCCGCGCGGATCTTCATGGGCGACTCGGGCTCGATGCTCATCGGCCTGGTGCTCGCGGCCGGCGCGATCTCGATCACCGGGCAGGTGGACCCGGACGTGCTGGGCACCTTCACCGGCGGGGAGCGGGCGATCGTGCACGCGACGGTGCCGGTGTACATCCCGCTGCTGCTGCCGCTGACGATCATCGCGGTGCCCATCGCCGACCTGCTGCTGGCGATCGTCCGGCGGACCTGGAACGGCCAGTCGCCGTTCGCCGCCGACCGAGGGCACCTGCACCACCGGCTGCTGGAGATCGGCCACTCGCACAGCCGGGCCGTGCTCATCATGTACTTCTGGTCGGCGCTCATCGCCTTCGGCACGGTGGCCTACTCGGTGCACTCGGCGAGTGTGTGGTTCGTGCTGCTGATCGTCGCGCTGAGCGCGGTCGGGCTGGTGCTGTTGCTGCTGCCGCGGTTCAAGCCGAGGGCGCCGCGCTGGGCCGAAGCGTTCGTGCCGCCGCGCTACCGCCGTCGCGCGGTGGCGCCGGTGGCCACCACCGCAGCGACGGCCGGGACCGCCGTGGCGGGCGGGACGGCCGGGAGTGCCGAGGAGGAGTCCGGGCGGGAGCCGGTGCCGGCCGGGCTGAGCGGGGCGACGGCCGTCGGTGACCGCTCGCGTTTCACCCATCCCCGCAGAATCAGCAGCCCCCGCTGAACCGCCGTTCTTCCGGCCGCGGTTGCTGCTCCGCGGCGCTTCTAGCAGAAGCGCGGCGGCCCGTCAGCTGGAGGGACCGTACATTGACACTTGCGTGTGAGGCTCAGCACACGATATAGGTAAAGACCTCATCAAATAGTTTGTGATACCGTTCACGAAACCCGGTGCTGAAGCCGAAGGACCGTAGTGCGGCGGCCCTTCGCGTGCGAGTCATGTCTCATCCCGGGGATACGCTCGTCCACGACGAATCGTTGTTTCCGACCTCACCGCCGGAGAACCCCTTCATGCAGTCCAACGACGCCCGAACACTCCTGCAGTGCGCCGTCCCGACCGCCCTCGCCGGTGTTGTCGCAGCCGTGGTGAGCGGAGTGCTCGCCGGCGGCAAGGGCGCTCTCGGCAGCGCCGTCGGAACGCTCGTCGCGGGCGGCGTGATGGCCCTTGGCCTGTACGTGCTGCAGCGCACCGCCCGGTCCTTCCCGCACCTGTTCCAGGCCATGGGCCTGGTGCTCTACGTGGTCCAGTTCCTGATCTCGGCCGTCGTGCTCGCGCTGTTCCGGGACACCACCGCCTTCAACACCCGGGCCTTCGCCTTCTCGTTGCTGGCCGCGGTGATCGTGTGGACCGCCGCACAGACCCGGGCCCACCTGAAGGCCAAGATCCTTTATGTGGACCCCGAATCCGGCGACGCGAAGAAGTCCGCGCCGGCCGGGTCCGCGACGTGACCGGTAGGGCCGCGATAAAGGTGTCGGCGCTCACCTGCTATCGTCCGGTGCCATCTGAGGCACAGTGGGCGCAGGCAGCTGAACTCCCGAGTTCTCCGGGACGGAATCGGCGGTCCATGCAGCTGATGCCCACCACCCCGACCGGCCCCGCGCCGATCACCTGCCCCCCCATCCGCAAAACCAGTCCAGTGCCGTTCCGCGGCCGCGCGCCGCGCCGACACAACGAGGTTGCCGTACCTATGCGCCACGCTGAAGGAGCTCGCGGTGAGTGCTAACGAGATGCTCGCCTTCGAGACCGATTGCCACATCTTCGATGGGTGCGGCTTCCCAGCCCCAGGACTCCACTCCTTCCTGTTCGAGCCGCTCTTCACGGTCGGCGGCTACGACTTCAACAAGCCGATGCTGCTCGCCGTGCTCGGCACGGTCGTCATCATCGGTTTCTTCTGGGCGGCGTTCGGCCGGGCCAAGGTGGTCCCCGGCAAGCTGCAGATGGTCGGTGAGGCGGGCTACGACTTCGTGCGCCGCGGCATCGTCTACGAGGCGCTCGGCAAGAAGGTCGGCGAGAAGTACGTCCCCTTCATGGTCTCGCTGTTCTTCTTCGTCTGGATCATGAACCTGTGGTCGATCATTCCGGTCGCCCAGTTCCCCGTGACCTCGATCATCGCCTTCCCGGCGGCCCTCGCGCTGATCGTCTACGTCCTGTGGATGTACCTGACGTTCCGGAAGCACGGCTTCGTCGGCGGCCTGAAGAACATCACCGGCTATGACAAGTCGCTCGGCCCGGTGCTCCCGCTCGCGGTGATCCTTGAGTTCTTCTCGAACGTGATCATCCGGCCGTTCACCCACGCGGTCCGGCTCTTCGCCAACATGTTCGCCGGCCACCTGCTGATCCTGATGTTCACCGTCGCCAGCTGGTACCTGCTGAACGGCATCGGTATCGCCTACGCCGGTGTCTCGTTCGTGATGACCGTCGTGATGACGGCCTTCGAGCTCTTCATCCAGGCCGTGCAGGCCTACGTCTTCGTCCTGCTGGCCACGAACTACGTCCAGGGCGCGCTCGCCGAGCACCACTAAAGTCGTCCCGCCCCGCACCGTCCAACAATCGTCCGGTGGCCAACCCCCACCGGTCCGTGAAAGAGAAGGAAGAACGAGCATGTCTGCTGCTCTCCAGGCCCTCGCCGCTGGTGTCGAGATCAAGGGCAACCTCGGCTCGATCGGTTACGGTCTCGCCGCGATCGGCCCCGGCGTCGGCGTCGGCATCGTCTTCGGCAACGGCACCCAGGCCCTGGCCCGCCAGCCCGAGGCCGCCGGTCTGATCCGCGCCAACCAGATCCTCGGCTTCGCCTTCTGTGAGGCGCTCGCCCTGATCGGTCTGGTCATGCCGTTCGTCTACCCGACCTCCTGATCACAGTCTCGCGACCACTGTTCTCGACGGAAGGCATTGATGTGAAAGCCCTGGCAGCCCTGGCGAGCGAGGGAGAGGTGGAGAGCCCGCTTCTGCCCCCGATCCCCGAGCTCGTCATCGGCCTGATCGCCTTCGCCATCGTCTTCATCTTCCTGGCCAAGCAGCTCCTGCCGAGGATCAACAAGACCCTCGACGAGCGCCGCGAGGCCATCGAAGGCGGGATGGAGAAGGCCGAGGCCGCGCAGGCCGAGGCGCAGCAGGTGCTCGACGACTACCGGGCCCAGCTGGCCGACGCCCGTCACGAGGCCACGCGGCTGCGCCAGGAGGCGCAGGAGCACGGCGCGGCGATGGTCGCCGAGATGCGTATCGAGGGTCAGCGCCAGCGTGACGAGATCATCGCTGCCGGGCACGCCCAGGTCGAGGCCGACCGCAAGGTCGCCGCTGCCGAGCTGCGCGCCGACGTCGGGCAGCTGGCCGTCGAGCTGGCGGGCCGGATCGTCGGTGAGTCCCTGAAGGACGCGGCCCGGCAGAGCCGGACCGTCGACCGCTTCCTGGACGACCTGGAGGCCAAGGCAGTGGCCGACGGGGCGAAGACGGAGGCGAACCGATGAGCCTTGCGAGCCGGGAGGCACTGGCCTCCGCGCGCGAGAGCCTCGACGCCCTCGCCGACAACACCTCCGTGGACCCGGCGAAGCTCGCCGACGACCTGGCCGCCGTCACGGCGCTGCTCGACCGCGAGGTCTCGCTGCGCCGGGTGCTGACCGACCCCGCCCAGCCGGGCGAGGCCAAGGCCGAGCTGGCCCGGCGGCTGCTGACCGGCCAGGTCTCGGGCGAGTGCGCCGATCTGGTCTCCGGCATGGTCCGCTCCCGCTGGTCGCAGTCGCGCGACCTGGTGGACGCGGCCGAGGAGCTCGCCTCCGGCGCCGACCTGGTCGCCGCCGACCGGGCCGGGGAGCTCGACGACGTCGAGGACGAGCTGTTCCGCTTCGGCCGGATCATCGGCTCCAGCCCGGAGCTGCGCTCCGCGCTGACCGACCGGGCCGCGAGCCCGGCCGCCAAGGCGGGCCTGGTGCGGGAGCTGCTGGACGGCCGCGCCCGGGCCACGACCGAGCGGCTCGTGGGCCGTCTTGTCGCGCACCCGCGGGGCCGTAGCCTGGACGGTGGGCTGACCGCCCTGTCCAAGCTGGCCGCCGAGCGCCGGGACCGGATGGTCGCGGAGGTCATCTCCGCGGTGCCGGTCAGCGAGCGGCAGCGGCAGCGCCTGGGCGACGCCCTGGCCAAGCTGTACGGGCGGCGCGTCCACCTCAACCTGGACGTGGACCCCGAGGTCCTCGGCGGTATCCAGGTGCGGATCGGCGACGAGGTCATCAACGGGAGCATCGCGGACCGTCTCGCCGAGGCGGACCGGCGCATGGCCGGCTGACCAGCCACCAACTCAAGAGCAGGACTGACGGCCCGAGTTGGGCCGACGGTGTCCTCCGGGGGGAGCACTCCCCCCGGACAGAAATACTTCGGGCCCAACAAGGAGAGCAGGGAACCCAGATGGCGGAGCTCACGATCCGGCCGGAGGAGATCCGGGACGCGCTGGAGAACTTTGTCCAGGCGTACAAGCCGGACGCGGCCTCGCGCGAGGAGGTCGGTACGGTCAGCGTTGCCGGCGACGGCATCGCGAAGGTCGAGGGTCTTCCCTCGACCATGGCGAACGAGCTGCTGAAGTTCGAGGACGGCACCCTCGGTCTCGCCCTCAACCTTGAGGAGCGCGAGATCGGCGCCGTCGTCCTCGGCGAGTTCAGCGGTATCGAGGAGGGCCAGCCGGTGCAGCGCACCGGTGAGGTGCTCTCCGTCGCGGTGGGCGAGGGCTACCTCGGCCGCGTCGTCGACCCGCTGGGCAACCCGATCGACGGCCTCGGCGAGATCGCGACCGAGGGCCGTCGCGCCCTCGAACTGCAGGCCCCCACGGTCATGCAGCGCAAGTCGGTCCACGAGCCGATGGAGACGGGCTACAAGGCCGTCGACGCGATGACCCCGATCGGCCGCGGCCAGCGCCAGCTGATCATCGGTGACCGCCAGACCGGCAAGACCGCCCTGGCCATCGACACGATCATCAACCAGCGCGCCAACTGGCGCACCGGCGACCCCGACAAGCAGGTCCGCTGCATCTACGTCGCCATCGGCCAGAAGGGCTCCACCATCGCGTCCGTGCGCGGCGCGCTGGAGGAGGCCGGCGCCCTGGAGTACACGACGATCGTCGCGGCCCCGGCGTCCGACCCGGCCGGCTTCAAGTACCTGGCCCCCTACACCGGTTCCGCCATCGGCCAGCACTGGATGTACCAGGGCAAGCACGTCCTGATCGTCTTCGACGACCTGTCGAAGCAGGCCGACGCCTACCGTGCCGTCTCCCTGCTGCTGCGCCGCCCGCCGGGCCGTGAGGCGTACCCGGGTGACGTCTTCTACCTGCACTCGCGTCTGCTGGAGCGCTGCGCCAAGCTCTCCGACGACATGGGCGCCGGCTCGATGACGGGTCTGCCGATCGTCGAGACCAAGGCCAACGACGTCTCGGCGTTCATCCCGACCAACGTCATCTCCATCACCGACGGCCAGTGCTTCCTGGAGTCCGACCTGTTCAACGCGGGCCAGCGCCCGGCGCTGAACGTCGGTATCTCGGTCTCCCGTGTCGGTGGCTCCGCCCAGCACAAGGCCATGAAGCAGGTCTCCGGCCGACTCCGGGTGGACCTGGCCCAGTTCCGTGAGCTGGAGGCGTTCGCCGCCTTCGGTTCCGACCTGGACGCGGCCTCCAAGGCGGCGCTGGAGCGCGGCAAGCGCATGGTCGAGCTGCTGAAGCAGACCCAGTACGCGCCGTACGCCACCGAGGACCAGGTGCTCTCGATCTGGGCCGGTACCACCGGCAGGATGGACGACGTCCCGGTCGAGGACATCCGCCGCTTCGAGCGTGAGCTGCTGGACTACCTGCACCGCGAGCACAAGGGCCTGATGACCAGCATCGTCGAGGGCGGCAAGATGTCCGACGACACGCTGCAGGCCATGGGCGACGCGATCGCGTCCTTCAAGCAGCAGTTCGAGACCGCGGACGGCAAGCTGCTGGGCGAGGGCTGAGCGTATGGGTGCCCAGCTCCGGGTCTACAAGAGGCGGATCAAGTCCGTCTCCGCGACCAAGAAGATCACCAAGGCGATGGAGATGATCGCCGCCTCGCGCATCGTCAAGGCACAGCGCCAGGTGGCCGCGTCCACTCCGTACGCCAGTGAGCTCACCCGGGCAGTGACGGCGGTGGCGACCGGCTCCAACACCAAGCACCCGCTGACGACGGAGGCGGAGAACCCGGTGCGCTCCGCGGTGCTGCTCGTCACGAGCGACCGCGGTCTGGCCGGCGGCTACTCCTCCAACGCCATCAAGGCGGCGGACCGGCTCACCGAGCGGCTGCGCGCGGAGGGCAAGGAGGTCGTCACCTACGTCGTCGGCCGCAAGGGTGTGGCGTACTACGCCTTCCGTGAGCGCCCCGTCGCGCAGTCGTGGACCGGCTTCACCGACAGCCCGACGTACGCCGACGCCAAGCAGGTGGCGGGCCCGCTGATCGAGGCCGTCCTGACGGACACGGCCGAGGGCGGCGTGGACGAACTGCACATCGTCTTCACCGAGTTCGTGTCGATGATGACGCAGACGCCCGTCGACAGGCGGCTGCTGCCGCTCAGCCTGGAGAAGACGGAGCAGGAGCAGTCGGAGGCGGGCAAGATCCTGCCGCTGTACGACTTCGAGCCGTCCGACGAGGGCGTGCTCGACGCGCTGCTGCCGCGCTACGTCGAGTCCCGTATCTACAACGCCCTGCTGCAGGCCGCCGCTTCCGAGCACGCGGCCCGCCGCCGGGCGATGAAGTCGGCGACCGACAACGCCGAAGAGCTCATCAAGTCGCTGACGCGGCTTGCCAATGCGGCCCGACAGGCCGAAATCACCCAGGAAATCAGCGAGATCGTCGGTGGCGCGAGCGCCCTTGCCGACGCGACCGCGGGGAGTGACCGCTAAATGACCACCACTGTTGAGACGGCCGCCGCCACGGGCCGCGTCGCCCGGGTCATCGGCCCGGTCGTCGACGTGGAATTCCCCGTCGACGCGATGCCGGAGATCTACAACGCGCTGACCGTCGAGGTCTCGGACCCCTCCGAGGCGGGCAAGAAGAAGACCCTGACCCTGGAGGTCGCGCAGCACCTGGGCGAGGGCCTGGTGCGCGCCATCTCCATGGAGCCCACCGACGGTCTGGTGCGCCAGGCCCCGGTGACCGACACCGGCGACGGCATCACCGTGCCCGTCGGCGATGTCACCAAGGGCCGGGTGTTCAACACCCTGGGCCGCATCCTGAACGAGCCCGAGGCCGAGTCCGAGGTCACCGAGCGCTGGTCCATCCACCGCAAGGCCCCGGCCTTCGACCAGCTTGAGTCGAAGACCGAGATGTTCGAGACCGGTCTGAAGGTCGTCGACCTGCTGACCCCGTACGTCAAGGGCGGCAAGATCGGTCTGTTCGGTGGTGCCGGTGTCGGCAAGACCGTGCTGATCCAGGAAATGATCATGCGTGTGGCGAAGCTGCACGACGGTGTTTCCGTGTTCGCCGGTGTCGGTGAGCGCACCCGTGAGGGCAACGACCTCATCGCGGAGATGGACGAGTCCGGCGTGCTCGACAAGACCGCGCTGGTCTTCGGTCAGATGGACGAGCCCCCGGGCACCCGTCTGCGCGTGGCCCTGGCCGGTCTGACCATGGCGGAGTACTTCCGCGATGTGCAGAAGCAGGACGTGCTGTTCTTCATCGACAACATCTTCCGCTTCACCCAGGCCGGTTCCGAGGTCTCCACGCTGCTCGGCCGGATGCCCTCCGCGGTGGGCTACCAGCCGAACCTGGCCGACGAGATGGGTCTGCTCCAGGAGCGCATCACCTCGACCCGCGGTCACTCGATCACCTCCATGCAGGCGATCTACGTCCCCGCGGACGACCTGACCGACCCGGCGCCGGCGACCACCTTCGCCCACCTCGACGCCACCACGGTGCTCTCGCGTCCGATCTCGGAGAAGGGCATCTACCCGGCGGTGGACCCGCTGGACTCCACGTCCCGCATCCTGGACCCGCGCTACATCACCGCGGAGCACTACGAGTGCGCCTCGCGCGTCAAGGGGATCCTCCAGAAGTACAAGGACCTCCAGGACATCATCGCGATCCTCGGTATCGACGAGCTCGGCGAGGAGGACAAGCTGGTCGTGCACCGCGCCCGCCGCGTGGAGCGCTTCCTGTCCCAGAACACCCACGCCGCCAAGCAGTTCACCGGTGTGGACGGCTCCGACGTGCCGCTGGACGAGTCCATCGCCGCGTTCAACGCCATCTGCGACGGCGAGTTCGACCACTTCCCGGAGCAGGCTTTCTTCATGTGCGGTGGTCTTGAGGACCTGAAGAAGAACGCCAAGGAGCTGGGCGTCTCCTGAAGCCCTCGTGCTCACGGCCGGGGGCGGGGCACTCCCGCCCCCGGCCACCACGTCCCCTATTCTTTGACCCAACACCCGCCGAACCCGGCGGGTGGTAACCCGAGGAGCCACGTTGGCTGCTGAGCTGCACGTCGAGCTGGTCGCGGCGGACCGGAGCGTCTGGTCCGGCGACGCTTCCCTGGTCATCGCGCGCACTGGATCGGGTGATATCGGCGTCATGCCCGGCCACCAGCCGCTGCTCGGTGTCCTGGAGTCCGGCCCGGTCACCATCAAGACGCGCGACGGCAATGTCGTCGCCGCGGTGCACGGCGGCTTCATCTCGTTCGCGGACAACAAGCTCTCGCTGCTGGCCGAGGTCGCGGAGCTGGCCGACGAGATCGACGTCCAGCGCGCGGAGCGGGCGCTGGAGCGTGCGAAGGGCGACGCCGACGCCGCCGCCGAACGGCGCGCGGCTGTCCGGCTGCGTGCGGTCACGGGTACTCACTGAGCGCCCACGACCGACGGAAGTTCGTCCCTCAGCCGCGGACCGCACTGGAACAATCCAGGGCGGTCCGCGGCTGAGGCAATACAGGTGCGGTTGCTCTAGATGATGCGAGGAGGTCGGTGGAGATGGTCCTCGCTCTGCTCGTGAGCGGCATCGTCGTACTGCTGGTGGTGCTGGGGCTCTTCGTCTTCGGGCTGCGCCGCCGGCTCATCCAGCGCTCCGGCGGCACCTTCGACTGCAGCCTGCGCTGGAACGTACCGGAGGAGGCCCCCGAGCCGCCCGGCAAGGGGTGGGTGTACGGGGTCGCCCGCTACAACAGCGACCGTGTCGAGTGGTTCCGGGTCTTCTCGTACGCGCCCCGTCCGCGGCGGATCCTGGAGCGCGGGCGCATCGAGGTGCTGGGGCGGCGGGCGCCCGCGGGGGACGAGGAGCTGGCTCTGCTGTCCGATGCGATCGTGCTGGTGTGCGCGCACCGGGGGACGCGGCTGGAGCTCGCCATGAGCGAGGACGCGCTGACCGGGTTCCTGGCGTGGCTGGAGGCGGCGCCTCCCGGCCAGCGGGTGAACGTGGCATAGCAGGGGCACAGCAGGGACAGAGCAGGGGATGCCGGACAGGCCGCTGGTGCAGCCCGTCCGGCTTTTCGCTGTCTGCCGCCGCTGTCAGCTGCGGCTGTCAGTCGTTCGCTGTCAGTCGCGCAGACCGTTGTCCAGTGCCGTCATCAGCGTGCCGCTGTCGCCGGACATCTCCCAGATCATGGCGCCCAGCAGGTTCTTCGACGTGAGCCAGGCGGCCTTCTTGCCGATGGACCAGGCGTCGTCGAAGGACCACCACTGGCCGCCGTCACCGGTGTAGCCGTAGGTCGCGACGGAGTTCTCGTCGTGGTGGACGGTCAGGTTGGCGACCGAGGCGAGGAGGTTGTCGTAGCCGCGGGTGCCGGCCTCCTCGGGGAACTGGCCGGGGGCGGCCCCGTTCGCCTTCTGCCAGACGCCGTGGGCGCCGCCGTCGGTGACCTGCTGCCAGCCGCGCCCGTAGAAGGCGAGACCGACGACGAGCCTGCGCGGGTCGACGCCGGCGTCGAGATAGGTGCCGATGGCCTTCTCGACGCTGAACTTCGTGGCGTAGGGGTCCTTCGGGTCGGCGTAGAGGTTGCCCTGGTGGCCGGTGAGGTTCGGCTCCCAGCTGTTGTCGCTGCCGGAGCCGTGGAAGTCGTAGCCCTGGACGTTGGCGTAGTCCATGGACGCGAAGACGCCCGTCTTCCCGCCGATCTCCCAGCCGCCCGCGATCTTCGCGGGGTCCGCCGGGGTGAAGGCGGTGAGCAGGTACTTCCTGCCGGTGGTGGAGCCGAGCGCGTCGAGCTGCTTGCGGAACTCGGCGAACAGCAGGGTGTTGTTGGCCTTGTCGTCCTTCGAGACGTGGTTGCCCGCGTGGCCCTCGGAGCCCGGCCACTCCCAGTCGATGTCGAAGCCGTCGAAGATCCCGGCGGCGCTGCCGGGCCCGCCGCGTCCGTTGCTGACCGGCAGATCGCCCTTGAGGTACATGTCGATGCAGGACTTCACGAACTTCTGCCGGGAGGCGTCGGTGGCCGCGACGTCGGAGAAGTACTTGCTGTAGGTCCAGCCGCCGATGGACATCAGCACCTTGAGGTTCGGGTACTTGGCCTTGAGCTTCTTGAGCTGGTTGAAGTTCCCGGCGAGCGGCTGGTCCCAGGTGTCGCCGGTGCCGTCGACGGACTCCCCGGCGCCGAAGCCCTTCTCGTAGTCGGCCCAGGAGTCGCCCGCGCCGTCGCCCTGGCTGGGGTCCTGGGGGTTGGGCGTGGTGGCCTTGGTGACGCCGTTGAGACAGGTGAGGTTGACCGGATCGATGTTGGAGAACGCGTAGTTGAGGTGGGTGAGCTTGGCGGCGGCTCCGGTGGTGTCGAGGGATTTCACGGTGTAGCCGCGCCCGTAGATGCCCCACTGCACGAAGTAGCCGACCTTGGCGCGGTCGCCGGCGGGCTGCGGGGTGCCGCCCCGGGTGGTGCGTACGGTCAGCGGCGGGCCGGCCGGGCCGGTGCGGTCGGCGGTGTTGCGGGCGACGACGGTGTAGGTGTACTCGGTGTCGGCGGTCAGGCCGGTGTCGGTGTGGGCGAGCTTGCCGACGGTGGCGACCTTCGTGGAGCCGCGGTAGACGTCGTAGTTCTTGATGCCCTTGGCGTCGGTGGCGGCAGGCCACTTCAGGGAGACGCTGTCCGCGGTCACGGCGGTCGAGAAGGGGGTGCCGGGGGCGCTCGGGGTGTCCTGGGAGGAGCCGTCGCAGGCGCCGCCGTCGAGCCGGCAGCCGGTGGGGGCGCCGTTGCCGGAGGCGACGAAGCCGAAGGACACGCTCGCGCCGGGGGCGACGGTGCCGTTGTACTCGCGGTTCCTGGCCGTGTAGTGGTTGCCGGATCCCGTGATCAGGGCGTCCCAGAAGGAGCCGACCGCGGTCGTCGCGGGCAGGTCCCACTCCACGGTCCAGCCGGTGAGGGCCGTGGTGCCGGTGTTCTTGATCGTCCACGCCGCCTGGTAGCCCGTCCCCCAGTCGGAGGTCTTGGCGAAGACGGCGGTGGCGGAGGTGGTGGAAGCGGCGGCAACGGGCTTGTGGGACAGGGGAGTTGCCTGGGAAGGGGACGCGTAGCCGACGAGTGCGGCGAGGGGGAGCAGCAGTGCGGCGAGGGCCGCGAGGGCTCTGTGCGGCAGTCGTCGCAGGGGGCTGGGGATTCCGGTGCTCGGTCCAGTGCTCAAGGAAGCTCCTTGGCCGGTGTGGGGGGTTGATGCCGTCCGGACCTGTGGGAGCCCGCAAGGAGTGCGTTGTCGCGGACGCGGTCCGCACGGGTGTGAGGGGAGGGTAGAAAGGTCCGTACCAATGGTCAAGAGGTCTGGACCAGACCCAACTCCTGGGCGAGGACGGCCGCTTGGGTCCGGCTGCGCAGCCCCAGCTTCCCGAGCACGCGGCTCACATGCGTCTTCACCGTCGCCTCGGCCATGCCCAGGCACCGTGCGATGTCCGCGTTCGACAGCCCCTCGCCCAGCCGCGCCAGCACCTCGCGCTCGCGGCGGGTGAGCGTGTCGAGCACCGCCGGGTCCGGACCGCCCGGCAGCCGTACGCGCCCGGGGCGGGCGAACTCCGCGATCAGCCGGCGCGTCACCGCGGGCGCGATCAGCCCCTCTCCGGCGGCCACCGTCCGTACGGCCGCGACGAGTTCGGCGGCCTCGCTGTTCTTCAGCAGGAACCCGGCCGCCCCCGCGCGCAGCGCCCCGAAGACGTACTCGTCGAGGTCGAACGTGGTCAGCACGAGCACGTCGGCGAGCTGCCCGGCGACGATCTCCCGGGTCGCGGACACCCCGTCCAGGCGCGGCATCTGGATGTCCATCAGCACCACGTCCGGGCGCAGTTCGCGGGCGAGCCGCACCGCCTCCTCGCCGTCTCCGGCCTCGCCGACCACCTCGACGCCGGGCGCCGAACGCAGGATCAGCACCAGCCCCGAGCGTACGGCCGCCTGGTCCTCGGCGACGACGACCCGGATGTCCGCCCCGTCCACCGTCACGGCAACTCCTCGCTGTCCACGGGCAGATGCGCCCGTACCTCCCACACCTTCGTCCCGCCCTCCGGCGCCGGGCCCGCCGTCAGCCGGCCGCCCAGCAGGGCCACCCGCTCGCGCATCCCGACCAGCCCGGCCCCCGCGCCCGGCGCGCGCGGCCCCACGCCCTCGCCGAGCGCGCTGGTGACCCGTACCGTCAGCGGCCCGGGGCCCGCGCGGCGCAGCGCGACCGTCACCTCGCCGGGAGCCGCGTGCTTGACCGCGTTCGTCAGCGACTCCTGGACGATCCGGTACGCGGCCAGCTCGACCGGGGCCGGCAGCGGGTCCGGGCCGCGCTCGTCGCGCAGCGCGAAGGAGAAACGGCTGTCGCGGACGGCGGCCCGCGCGTGCGTGAGCAGCGCGTCGAGACCGTCGAGCGTCGGGGTGGCGGCGGGCTCGCCGGAGTTCTCGTCGGCCCGCCGCAGCACCTCGATGAGCCGGCGCATCTCCGCGAGCCCCTGCACGCTGTTCTCCCGGATGACGCCCAACGCCTCGCGGGAGGCGGCCTCTTCACCGATGGACAGCGCGGCCGTGGAGTGGATGGCGATGGCCGACAGATGGCCCGCCACCATGTCGTGCAGCTCGCGGGCCATCCGCGCGCGCTCGGCGCCGACCGCCTCGCGCCGGTCCAGTTCGGCCAGCAGCGCGGTCCGCTCCGCCGCGAGCCGCGCGGACTCGGCGGCGTCGCGGTGCGTACGGACACTGACCCCCGTCCAGGCCGGGGCGATCGTGATCGCGGCCATCACGAAGCCGATCATCAGCCCCTCGGGTCTGCGCATCAGGGCCAGCGCGAGCAGTGTCGCCACGAGCGTGGCGATCTCGCAGGCCCGGGGGATGCGCCGGGCCGCCGCGGGGCGTCCGTAGAGCACGCCCGCGTAGACCAGGTCCGTGTACATCACGATCGTCGCGATGAGCGTGCCCGTGCTCAGGTCCACCGCGAGCGCGCCCGTACCGATCGCCAGAGCGGTCAGCGGCGCCCGGCGGCGCAGCAGCTCCGCGCCCGCCATCACGGTCAGCGAGCCCAGCGTGAGCCACGCCGGGAGCCCGAACAGCGGTGGCCCGCCGTGCAGTCCGAGGGACCACAGCACGAGCCCGCAGAGCAGCCCGCCGGCCGCGATCAGGGCCTCGTCGCGGCCGAGGCGGCGCACCAGGGACAGCTGGGGGATCGGGCCGTGCATGGGTCCATCACAGCACGTCGCGGCGGGGGCGGTCGTCCCGCCCGGGGCCCTGCCGACCGCTGCCCGCTACATCGAAGGATGCAGTCGCGGATCCTCTCCCGCGACGACGAAACCGCCCGCGGCGGGGGAGAGGCTGGTGACCACGGACCGCCGGAAGAGCAAGCCGGGAGAACAGGCCGGGAAGAGCAAGGGGAAGGGGGGACGGGATCCGTGATCGTCACACTGATCGTCGTCTGCGAGATCGGGTTCTGGGTGCTGCTCGCCGCCGGACTGGCCCTGCGCTATCTGGCGCGCATGCCGCGCACGGGACTCGCGGTGCTGCTGGTGGAGCCGCTGCTGGAGCTCGTCCTGCTGGTCGTGACGGCGGTCGACCTGAAGAACGGCGCCTCCCCGGACTGGAAGCACGGCCTGGCCGCCGTCTACCTCGGCTGGTCCGTGGGCCTGGGCCACGCCACCCTCAAGTGGGTCGACGTCCGCTTCGCCCACCGCTTCGCGGGCGGCCCGCCGCCGGTGAAGCCGCCCAAGTACGGGGCGGCGCGCACCGCCCACGAGTGGCGCGCCGCCGGCCGCTGGTGCCTGGCCGCCGGCGTCGCGCTCGCCCTGCTGCAGGCGGCCGTCTGGTACGTGGGCGACGGCGGCGACACCGGCTCGCTGCGGGACTGGCAGACCAAGATGCTCATCGTGATCGGCATCAACCTGGCCATCGCGCTGAGCTACACGATCTGGCCCAAGCAGCCCCCGGGCGGGGAGGGTTCGGACTCCGCCGCGGGCCGCGAGCGGGAGCTCGGCCGGCGCTAGCGGTTCTCGCCCGGCACCCACAGGACGTCCCCGGCCTCCTTGTTGGCCGTGCGGGCGAGGATGAACAGCAGGTCCGACAGACGGTTGAGATAGGTCGCGGTGAGCGCGTTCATGCTCTCGCCGTGCTCCTCCAGCGCCGCCCACGTCGAGCGCTCGGCCCTGCGGACCACCGTGCACGCCTGGTGCAGCAGCGCCGCCCCCGGGGTGCCGCCGGGCAGGATGAAGCTGCGCAGCTTCTCCAGCCCCGTCAGGAAGCGGTCGCAGTCGGCCTCCAGACGGTCGACGTAGGACTGCTCGACGCGCAGCGGCGGGTGCTTGGGCTGCTCGACGACCGGCGTCGCGAGGTCGGCGCCGACGTCGAAGAGGTCGTTCTGGATACGGGTGAGCACCGCCCGGACCTCCTCGGGCAGCGCTCCCAGCGCGAGGGCCACCCCGATCACGGCGTTCGCCTCGTTGGCGTCCGCGTACGCGGCGATGCGCAGATCCGTCTTCTTCGTACGGCTCATGTCGCCGAGCGCGGTGGTGCCCTTGTCTCCGGTGCGGGTGTAGATACGCGTCAGATTGACCATGGTGACGAGCGTAAGCGCTCCGCCGCGCCCGCGCGGCGAGCCGCGCCCCGGAGCAGGTCCAACTGCTGTGCGGGGCACGGTTGATGAGCGAACCGCTGTTCCGTACTGTTCCGTAGTGTGACGTCCGTCAAACGGGACGTGACGCGCATCTCTTACCGCCCAACGGCGCCTCCGCTGCCGCTAAGGTCCGGCCATGAGCCGTGCACGACAGGCGCCATTTCCGTACACACCCGGTCAGAAGCAGGGCCGTGGAGGGCTGTGCGGTGACGGGCGGGTGCCGGCGTTCGTGTGCACCAGGTCCGCATGGGAGTAAGGGGAAGCAGTGGCCAGGAAGCTCGCCGTCATCGGGGCCGGACTGATGGGTTCGGGGATCGCGCAGGTCTCCGCGCAGGCAGGCTGGGACGTCGTGCTGCGGGATGTCACCGACGCGGCCCTCAAGCGGGGCACGGACGGAATCGCCGCCTCGTACGAGAAGTTCGTCGCCAAGGGCAAGCTCCAGGCGGCCGAGGCCGAGGAGGCCCTCGCCCGGATCACCACGACCACGGACCTGGACGCGGCCGCCGACGCCGATGTCGTCGTCGAGGCCGTCTTCGAGGACGTCGAGGTCAAGCGGGAGCTGTTCGCCGCCCTGGACGCCGTGGTGAAGGAGGAGACGGTCCTCGCCTCCAACACCTCCGCCATCCCGATCACCAAGATCGCGGCGGCGACCCGGCACCCCGAGCGGGTCGTGGGCGTGCACTTCTTCTCGCCGGTGCCCATGATGCGGCTGTGCGAGCTGGTGCGCGGCCACAAGACCAGCGACGAAACCCTCGCCAGGGCACGGGAGTTCGCCGAGGGCGTCGGCAAGACCTGCATCGTCGTCAACCGCGACGTCGCGGGCTTCGTGACCACCCGGCTGATCTCGGCGCTCGTCGTCGAGGCCACCAGGCTCTACGAGTCCGGGGTGGCCACCGCCGAGGACATCGACACCGCCTGCCGGCTCGGCTTCGGGCACGCCATGGGCCCGCTGGCCACCGCCGACCTGACCGGGGTCGACATCCTGCTGCACGCCAGCGAGAACATCTACGACGAGTGCCGCGACGGCAAGTTCGCGCCGCCGGAGATCATGCGGCGCATGGTGGACGCGGGGGATCTGGGCCGTAAGAGCGGGCAGGGCTTCTACCAGTACTGAGGGGGTCAGGGCTACCCGGTTCACTCAGCGGGGTGAATTAGGTATCGGTTCTCCCGCAAACGGCAACCTTGTCGTGTGAGAGGCAGTCAGTCCTTGAGAACTGTCTCCAGTCACACCCGCCACTGCGGGCCGTCGCGGGCCCGTTCTGACGCACCACTCCCGGGAGCGCATATGCACATCAGGGGCGACCACGCCGAACTGGCCGTCGGGGGCCGCCTCGACGTGCGCAGCGCGGCGGACGCCCGTGCGGTGCTGCACTCCGCCCTCGACGCGGGCCGCGGCGACCTGGTGCTCGACCTCACCGAGCTCGACTCCTGGGACGCCACCGGGCTCGGCGTCATCATGGGCGCCCACCGCCGCGCCGGGCGCAGCGGCCGGCGCCTCGTCCTGCGCGGGGTGCCGGACCGGATGCAGCGCCTCCTCGTCGCCACGCGACTGCACCGCATCCTCTCCATCGAGGGCGGTATCGCTGCGGAGTCCCTGCCCCGCGTGTGACGCCCGTGCCCCCTGGGGTACGGGCGTCCTCACGGCAGTTCGCCGCCCCGGTCCGTACGCGAATCCTCACGCGACGGGACGTCCCCGGGCGGCGAGCGGCCGTCGTGTTCGTGGATACTGTCCACAGGTCTTCAGGCTCGGTGTTCCCGCCCGCCGCGCAAGGCCGACAGAGCAAGCCCACAGGCACCGGACCGAGGCACCGGCCGGGTCGGTCCCCGGCCACCAGGGCCGAGGGAGTGCGGACAGGCCGGGAGGGCACGACGGCACGCCACGCATTTGGGGGCTTTGACCATGGACTCGACGAACCGACCCGAGGGATCCGGCGCCGAGGGCCGCGAGCCCGGCGCCGCGGGCCGCCCGCCCCGGGCCGACGCCCCCTCAGGGGCGGCCTCCCCGGGCGGGAGTGACGGGCGGGAGACACACGACGGCCGCGGCCCGTACAGCCCGGGGGAGACCCGGGGCACGCGCGGCGAGCGCGAGGAGGCGGCGCCGCGCGAGCCGCGCCCCGCCGCAGCGCTCCCGCGGTCCGGCGCGGCAGCCGGACCCGCCCGCGTCGTGCGGATCGTCGCCGGTGACCACCTCGTCACCGTCAACCCCGTCGACGGCAGCGAGATCGAGCCCTGCCCGCCCATGGAGCGCCCCGGCCCGCCCGCCCGGCACGGCGCCGAGGAGCGCGCCGAACGCGACCGGGCCGCCGCCCCGCCGCCGCCCGCCCGTCGCCCCGGCCCCCAACTGCCCCTGACCGCCCGCCAGGAGGAGCGCGAGCGGCTCTCCCGGCTGCTCTCGCGCGGCCGTTCCGTCCGGCTGACCGGACCCTCCGGCTCCGGCCGCACCGTCCTGCTCGACGCCGTCGCCGAGGACTGCGCCGGCCTCGCCCCCGACGGCGTCGTCCGTCTCGACGGCCGCGGACGCACCACGGACGACCTGCTCCACGAGCTGTTCGCCGCCGTCCACGCGGCCCCCCGCCACCGCCCCGACCACGACCGACTCCTCGCGCACGTCCAGGAGATCGGCGCCGTCGTCGTCCTCGACGACCTCGAATTCGGGGGCGCCGCGCTCGACGCGCTCCTCGACGCCACCCCCGAGTGCGCCTTCCTGCTCGCCGCCACCCCCGACGTCGCCGCCCCGTCCCCCGGCTCCCACCTCGAAGAGGTCTCCCTCGGCGGGCTCGACCGCACCCACTGCCTGGAGCTGCTGGAACACGCGGTGGACCGGCCCCTCACCGACGAGGAGGCCCGCTGGGCCGCCGACCTGTGGTTCGCCTGCGACGGGCTGCCGCTGCGCTTCGTCCAGGCCGGGGCGCTGCTGCGGCAGCGGGATGCGCTCGGCGCGCGGGAGGGGGCGCTTGATGCGCACGGCGTCTTCGCGGAGTGCGCTTACGCGAAGGGCGCGGACGCGTCGGGTGCCTCGGGTGCCTCGGAGACCTTGGGCGCCGCGGATGCGTTGGACGCCTCGGGTACGTCGGGCTCCTCGGGTGCCCCGGACGCTTCTGGTGCCTCAGGCACGTCGGACGCCTCGGGTACGTCAGGCACGTCGGGCTTCTCGGGCACGTCATCCACCTCGGATGAGCTGGACGCCTCGGGGGCCTCGGGGGCCTCGGGGGCCTCGGGTGTGTCGGGCGCGTCATCCGCCTCGGGCACGTCGGAGACCTTGGGCACCTCGGGTGCCTCGGGTACGTCGGGTGCCTCGGGCTCGGGTACGTCGGACGCTTCGGGCACCTCGGGTACGTCGGGTGCCTCGGGCTTGGGCACGTCGGACGCTTCGGGCACCTCGGGTGCCTCGGACATCGAGGACGTGGCAGCTGCCACGCCGCCGCTGCCCGCCGTCGCGGAGGCCGCCGCCCCCGCCGCGCTGCTCGCCGCCCGCCTGTCCACCGCCGCCCGCGACACCCTGCGGCTCGCGCTCGCGCTCGGCGGCGAGGTCCCGCACCAGGCCCAACTGCCCGCCCTCGTCGGCGAAACCCACGCCGACACCGTCATCGGCGAACTCCTCGACCACGGGCTCGTCACCGCCGCCGGCGCCCGCTACCGGCTCGCCGCCGGCGTCGCCGAGCAACTCGCCGCCGCCGGCCACGCGCAGGGCTCCGCCGAGCGCGCCCTCGCCGCGGCCCGGCACTACACCTGGTGGGCCGGCCACCCCTCCGTCGAACCCGCCCGCGCCGCCGCCGAGGCCGACACCGTCCTCGCCGCGCTCGCGGCGCTCACCGGCGAGGGCCTCGCCGGGCACCCCGACGACGCGGTGCCCCTCGCCCGCGCCGCCGCGCCCGCCTTCGCCGCCGCCCTGCACTGGAACGCCTGGGAGCGCGCCCTGCGGTACGGGCAGGAAGCCGCCCGACTCGCCGGAGAAGCCGGCGAAGAAGCCTATTTCCACCACGAGTTGGGCATCCTCGCCCTGTGCGCCGGCGACCTGGAACGGGCCCGCGCCGAACTGGAGACGTCCATCGCGATGCGTGGCGCGCTCTCCGACCAGCGCGGCGCCATAGCGGGACGCCGCGCGCTCGCCCTGGTCGCCGACCGCTCCGCTCCCCGCACCCCCGCCACGGGACCGGTCCGTACGGGCGCCGCGGCCCCCGCCGTGCCGCCCGCCCCGCTGCACGGCGCGCCCAGCGGCCGTACCCGCGCGGGCGAGGAAGTCCCGGCCGCCCGCAGCGAACAGTCGGCGCCGCCGCCGGCCGCCGACCCCGACAACGTCAGCACCGCCGTCATCAACAAGATCGTCCCCGGCGGGCCGAAGAAGCCGGCCGGCGCGGCCACGCCCACCGCGCGTCCGCCGTGGCTGCGCAAGCTCGCGGCCGCCGGCACCCGGCGCAATCTCGCCGCCGCCGGAGCGGGCGTCGCGCTCGCCGCCGTGCTCGGCACGATCGTCGCCCTCGGCACCGCGTCCGGCGGCGGCAACGGCGGACCGCCCGCCGACAGCGGCGTCAAGCCGGACCGCTCCGCCTCCCGGCAGGACAACGGCCCGGACCAGCTGACCGCCGACGAACCCGTGCGCGGTGGCAGCGGCCACCGTCCGCTGCCCGGCGCACCCGGAAAGCCGGGCCACAGCGCCGGCCCGAGCGGCCCGGCGACGCCGCCCGGCCCGTCGGGCAGCGCCCTGCCGCCGGAGGAGCCGGGCGGCAGCGGCCGACCCTCACACGGTTCGTCCGCTTCCTCCGATCCGGAGGAGCCGGGCGGGGAGCCCTCGCACGGCTCCTCCGGATCGCGCTCGCCGTCCGGCGGGGAGAGCTCTGGGCCGTCCCGGCCCTCGCCCAGCCGTAGTACGGGGGGTGGGGGCAGTGAGACGCCTTCGACCAAGACGCCGGTGCCGCCGACGCGGCCGTCTTCTGGGGGCGACCACACGTCGGCGAGCGGCTCCACGGAGGGGACGCCGGGCTCTCCGTCGGGTGCGTAGGGCCGTGTCCGGGTGCGGGTGGGGCGCCTGCGGCGGGCTTTCCCCTCCCCGCCCCTTCCCGAAACTGGGGCTCCGCCCCAGACCCCGGTCCTCAATCGCCGGACGGGCTTGATTTTCAAGCCCGTCCGGCAATTGAGGACGCCCCCTAGAAAAGCCTGAGCTTGTCGTCCTCGATGCCGCGCATCGCATCGTAGTCGAGGACCACACACCCGATCCCCCGGTCCGTGGCCAGGACCCGCGCCTGCGGTTTGATCTCCTGCGCGGCGAAGACGCCGCGCACCGGCGCGAGGTGGGGGTCGCGGTTGAGGAGTTCGAGGTAGCGGGTGAGCTGCTCGACGCCGTCGATCTCGCCGCGTCGCTTGATCTCGACGGCCACTGTGCCGCCGTCCGCGTCCCGGCACAGGATGTCCACCGGGCCGATGGCCGTCATGTACTCGCGGCGGATGAGGGAGTAGCCCTCGCCGAGGATCTCGATCCGGTCCGCGAGGAGCTCCTGCAAGTGCGCTTCCACGCCGTCCTTGATGAGCCCGGGGTCGGTGCCGAGCTCGTGGGAGGAGTCGTGCAGGATCTCCTCAAGATTGATGATCAGCTTCTCGCCCGCCTTGTTGACGACGGTCCACACGTCCCCGTCGCCCTCCTTGAGCGTGCACGGAGGGGACATCCAGTTGAGGGGTTTGTAGGCGCGGTCGTCGGCATGGATCGACACGCTGCCGTCCGCCTTGATGAGGATCAGCCGCGGCGCGGAGGGGAGATGGGCGGTGAGCCGCCCCGCGTAGTCCACGGAGCAACGGGCGATGACGAGACGCATGGTGGGCAACGCTACTCGACTCGGGGCACCCGACGCGATTCGCCCCCGTCGGTCCCGTTCGGGGGTGGCTGGTTGTCGGTCCGCTGTCCTGGTGCGCCCGCAGTGGCCGAATTACCGTTGAAGCGGGCGGTCGTCGTACAGGTACGGGGCGTCGTCGTCCGCTCGCCCGTCCCGTGAGACCTCGCTCACGCGGGGTCGCGAGAGGAGAACCCATGTCGCTCGACGTCTCACCGGCCCTTCTCGCACAGGCCGAGCGAGGCGAGGTCGACGAAGCGGAGTTCGTCGACTGCGTCCGGACCTCCCTGCCGTACGCGTGGGGGGTGATCAGCTCCCTGGTGGACCGGCTCGGCACGGACGGTGGCGGGTTCGCGGACAACCGGACCCCGCCGCCGGACGAGCAGGCCCGTGGACAGCTGCTGCGAGCCCTGGCGAGTGACGCGATTCGCGGTGCGCTGGAGCGGCACTTCGGGGTGCGGCTCGCATTCCAGAACTGCCATCGAGTTGCCGTATTCCCGCTCGACGGCTCGGCAAACGACCGGCTGGCGCGCTTCATCTCGGTCCGCGGCCAGTTACTGAACCAGTCACCGGAGCTCAGGGACTGCTGAGTTGCGTGTGCTGCCGCTCCGTACGGGAGGTGCGAAGCAGTGCGGGAGCGGCAGCTCCGCGCCGGCGCCGGGTCCGGCCGGCACACAGCGGGACGGGCGGCAAGTGCGGTCGGGCGACAGCGAGTTGCGGGAACGGGCGCCGGGTCAGCGCAGCAGCGGCAGGACCTCGGTGCCGAGGCGGCGGAGGTTCTCCTCCGTGGCGGAGAGATCACCCGAGCCCTCGGCGAGAAGGGCGAAGCGGGTGATGCCGGTGCGCTCGGCGGTGGCCGCGAGGCGGTCCGCGCAGAGCCGGGGGGCGCCGACGGGGTGCAGTTCGCACAGGAGCCGGGTGTACGCGAAGGGGTCGCGCATACGGCGCGGCCGGCCGTCGACGGTCACATGGGCGGCGAGCCCCTGGTGCAGCCAGCCCGGCATGGCCTTGGCGAGGGTCTCGGCCGCCTCCTGGCGCCGGTCCGCGATCTGCACGACCCCGGCCGCGACATGGCGGGCCGCCACGGCCGCGACCGTCTCCGGTGAACTCCCCGCCGCCAGCGCGCACTTGCGCCACAGGGCGACCATCTCCGCCTTCTCCTCGTCGCCGGAGTGCATGCCCAGGAGCATCGGCAGCCCCCGTACGGCCGCCAGTTCCACGCTCGCGGGCGAGGTGCAGGCCACCATCACGGGCGGGCCGGAACGATACTCCAGATCGTCCGGCCGGGGGACGACGGGCACTTCACGGAAGGAGAAGCGCGGCCCGCACGCGCTCACCCGCGGCTCGCGCAGCCAGCGCAGCAGCAGGTCGAGGGAGTCGGGGAAGCCCTCCTCGTACGCCGCGAGGCCCGCGCCGAAGACCTCCAGGTCCACCCACGGGCCGCCCCGGCCCACGCCCAGGGTGAACCGGCCCTCGGAGAGCAGATGCAGCAGGGCCGCCTGCTCGCCGAGGGCCACCGGATGCGCGGTGGGCAGCACGCTCACCGCCGTGCCGACCCCGATGCGCTGCGTACGCCCCAGCAGCAGGGCGGCCAGCGTCACCGCCGACGGGCACACCCCGTAGGGCACGAAGTGGTGCTCGGCCAGCCAGACCGCGTCCAGCCCGGCCTGCTCGGCGACGACCGCCGAACGCACCGCGCGATGCAGTGCCTCCCCATGGCCCTGGCCCGGGAACTGGGCGGCCAGGACGAATGCTCCAACGCGCATCGCTCTTGACTCCTCGCTGCGACCGACGCGGCCTCCCCCACCCGGAATCAACGCCTGACACGTGCCATGGGCACGGCCGTCCGTGAAGTTTTCATGATGATCACAACGCTTCCGGTGGTACGGGCGGGACGACCGCCCGACGTCGTGACAATGCCGCGTACCCTGGTCGCGGCCCGTAGCTCCCATGAACCCCCGAGGTGCCCCGTGTCCCCGCGTCGAAACCGCCCGCGAGGCGGCGCCGAGAAGCGATCAGACCCGACGCGCGCGGAAGGCGGCGACCGCTACGGACTGGAGACCACGGTGAGCTGGCGCGGCGAGGAGTGGGCCGTGCGCACCATCGGCGGCGGCGCGGCCACCAAGCACTACCGCTGCCCGGGCTGCGACCAGGAGATCCCGCCGGGAGTGCCGCACCTGGTGGCCTGGCCGCAGTACGGCGCCGGAGTCGACGACCGGCGGCACTGGCACACGTCCTGCTGGAACGCGCGGGACCGCCGGGGCGCGAGGCTCCAGCGGTCCCGTAACGCGCCGCGCTACTGAAGCGCTACTGAAAGCCGCGCTGCTGAAAAAGCGCGCGGGCGCTTCGTACCCGGCCCGCGGTCAGGCGTCGCGGCGCGTCAGCGTCGCGCAGGCCGCGGTGAGCGCGGCCGCCGCCACGGCCAGCATGAGCCACACGGCGTCCCAGCCGGTGAGCGGGCCGCCGCCACCGGGCCCGCCGGACCCGGAATCGGACCCGTAGAGGCTGAACAGCTGGTAGGGGATGGAGTACTCGATGAGCGCCTGGCGGAGGTCCATCAGGCTCTCCGCGTACATGAAGGCGCCCGCCACCATCGGCAGCAGCACCAGACCCAGCATCGCGGTGATCGCCCCGGCGGAGTGCCGCAGCAGCGTGCCCACCGCGAGGGCCACCAGGCCCACGAGCCCGGTGAAGACACCCGTGCCCAGCGTCGAGCGCAGCCACTCCCCGCCGGTCGGTTCCGCGAAGCCGCGGCCGTCGAGCAGCGCCACGGAGACGGCGCCGGTCACCGCCACCGCGACCGTGGTGACGACGGTCACCAGCAGGAAGTAGACGATCGCCTTCGCGGCGAGCACGCGCGTACGGTCCGGGCAGGCGGTGAACGTCGTGCGCACCAGGCCCGTACCGAACTCGGACGACATCGTCAGCACCCCGAGGGTGATCACACAGACCAGGCCCAGCAGCGTCCCGAACACGCTGTAGGCCAGCGGTGTCGTCCCCTCGGTCACCGCCGCGTCCGAGGCGCCGACCGCCGCCGCGAACAGGATCCCGATGCCGATGATCAGGACGGCCTGCACACCGAGCGTCCACATCGTCGAGCGCAGCGACCGGATCTTGGTCCACTCGGCGGCCACGGCGTCCCCGAGGTGCGCCTTGCGCAGCGGGATCGGCGAGGTGTAGCCGCCGAACGGCGCGGCACCGGGCCAGTGCGGCTGCGCGGGCCGGGCCAGGGGGCCGGCGGGGGGCTGCGGCGTGTGCTGCGGCTGGGGGGCGGGGGCGGTCATCGGGCGTCCTCGCTGTCGGGGCCGGAGAGGGCGGGGGAAGCGTCGGCGGACGGCGCGGCGCCGGGGCTCCGGGGCGGCTCGGAGGCCGTCGGCCGCGGGTCCTGGAGCCGGTCCTGCCGGTGCGGGGCGGCCGGGGCACCCCAGTCCTGGGGGACGGCCGCCGGCGGCGCGTAGGTGTACGGCTGCGCGAACTGCTGCAGCCCGGCCCGCTGGTCGGCGGTCGAGCGGTAGTCCACCGCCGACTGCGTCATGCGCATGTACGCCTCCTCCAGCGACGCCTGGTGCGGGGAGAGCTCCCACAGCCGGACCTCCGCGCTGTGCGCGACCTCGCTGATGCGCGGCAGCGGCAGGCCCATGACCCGCAGCGCCCCGTCGGTCTCGGCCAGGACGTGCGCGCCCGCCTCGACGAGCGCGGCCGTCAGCTTCTCGCGCAGCTCCGGCTCGGAGTCGGGGGTGCGCACCCGCGCGAAGTCGGCGGAGTTCGCGGAGATGAAGTCCTTCACGCTCATGTCGGCGAGCAGCTGCCCGCGCCCGATGACGATCAAGTGGTCGGCGGTGAGCGCCATCTCGCTCATCAGGTGCGAGGAGACGAAGACCGTACGGCCCTCCGCGGCGAGGGCCTTCATCAGGTTGCGGACCCACAGGATGCCCTCGGGGTCGAGCCCGTTGACCGGCTCGTCGAACAGCAGCACCTGCGGATCGCCGAGCAGCGCGGCCGCGATGCCGAGCCGCTGGCCCATGCCCAGGGAGAAGCCGGCCGGGCGCTTTCTGGCGACGTCCTGCAGGCCGACCACCGAGAGCACCTCGTCGACGCGGCGGGCCGGGATGCCGGCGTGCTGCGCGAGCGCGAGCAGGTGCATACGGGCGCTGCGGCCGCCGTGCACGCCTTTCGCGTCGAGCAGGGCGCCGACCATGCGCGGGGCGTTCGGCAGCTGCCGGTAGGGGTGGCCGCAGACGGTCACGTGCCCGGAGGTGGGGGCGTCCAGGCCGAGGATCATGCGCATCGTCGTGGACTTGCCGGAGCCGTTGGGGCCCAGGAAGCCGGTCACGGCGCCGGGCCGCACCTGGAACGACAGATGGTCCACGGCCGTCTTGGCGCCGTAGCGCTTGGTCAGGCCGACTGCCTCGATCATTCTCCGCCCCTCGCGAGCTCTGCGTGGAAACAGGGGGCGTGAGCCCCGTAAGCCTTAGAAGCTTAACGAGGGGCTGACGGTTCCCGTTAGGGGAGATTCCCGATATGTGAGCTTTGTCCCGATGGTGGGGCGGTGGCCCCGGGGAAGCCGCGCACCGGCAGCGTCCAGCCCAGCTCGCCGAAGATCCGCTTGCCCGCAGCCCGCACCGCCTCGTCGGCACGCGCCCGCGCCACCCAGCTCTCCGGGTCCGCCCCGAGCAGCGCGCGAAGCGCGGGGGAGGCGGCGAGCAGGGAGGCCAGCAGGGCGCGCTGCCCGCCGGCCGGCCGGGGCCGGCCCGGATCCGCCGGATCGGCCAGGACGCCGTGCCGGCTCACGTAGAGGTACGCGCCGTCGAGCCGCTCCCCGGAGGGCAGCTCCACGGGGAAGGCGTCCCCGGGCAGCAGGACGCGCCGGTAGTTGTGCTCGGTGGCGTCGACGGCCGCCAGCTGTCCGGCGTCCAGCCAGCCGAGGACCAGCGTCGAGACCGCCTCCGGCGCCGCGAAGGGGGCGGCGGCCACATACCCGTTGACCCCGATGTGCGCCGAGCAGCCGACCGACACCCCCCGCACCCGGACCGGCACCAGCGGCACGACGGCGGAGCGGGCGCACCGGGTCAGCTTGTGCCGCAGCTGGGCGGGGGAGGCGTTGGAGCCCACGGCGAGCACGGGGCGGCGCTCCCCGCACGGCGGGGCGCCGAGCGCGGCGAGGGCCTCGTCGAGAGCGGGCTCGCGGGCCGCCGCCGGAGCGTACGGGCCGTACGCGTCCACCACCCGCCAGCCGCCGAGCCGGCCCGTCCCCACCCGCAGCGGCAGCAGCTCCGGCCCGGTGAGCAGGGAGGGTTCGGTGACCGGACGGCCCGGATAGGACAGCGGCCGCTCGGCGGGCACGTCGGTGAAGCCGAGGGCTTCCAGCCTGCGGTCGTTCGTGGCGGCCCTCCCGGAAGCGGGGTCCAGGGCCGCACGCGGCTCCCCGCCGCTCCCGGTCGCCCCGCGCTCGCGCGGGCTACGCATCGCGCCGCTTGAGCACCGTGTACCCCCCGGCCAACGCCGCCACCACCCACAGCACCATGATCGCGAAGCCTCCCCACGGCCCGTACGGCGCCTGGTCGCCGGCCGTGACGACCTGCATGACCTTGTGCCCGGCCTGGTCGGGAAGGTACTGCCCGACCTTCCTGGTCGCCGGGACATTGCCCAGGACCGTCGAGATCAGGAAGAAGAACGGCATGAGAATGCCGAGCGAGAGCATCGGACTGCGCAGCATCGCCGCGACACCCATCGAGAACACCGCGATCAGCGTCATATAGAGCCCGCCGCCGATCACCGCGCGCAGTACTCCCGGCTCGCCCAGCGACGTACGGTGAGCGCCGAGCATGGCCTGGCCGACGAAAAAGGCCAGAAAACTCGTGACCATGCCGACGGCGAACGCGATCACCGTCGCCACACCGATCTTGCTGAACAGAAAAGTCCCGCGCTGCGGAACCGCCGCGAGCGAAGCCCTGATCATTCCGGTGCTGTATTCGTTGGAGACCACCAGCACCCCGAAAACGATCAATGCGAGCTGGCCGAGACCCATCCCCGCGAAACTCGTGAACGTCGGATCGAATGTGATCTTGTCCCCGGGGGACAGTGAGTCGAAGTCGGCTTTGGTCAGCGCGCTGATGAGCGCGCCGAGCGCGACCGTGACGACCAGGGCGAGGCCGAGCGTCCACACCGTGGACCGCACCGACTTGATCTTCGTCCATTCCGAGCGGAGGACCTGCGTCACCACGGCCATCGCCTCACGACCCCTTCTTCCGCCAGTCCGCGCCCCAGCCGGCCCGGGGCGCGGGCGGCGGCGCCGAAGGCTGCCCGGGAGCACCGGCAGCTTGCGGAACGGAGAGCGGATCGGTGTGCGCGTGGTACTCCACCGACTCCGCCGTCAGCCGCATGAACGCCTCCTCCAGCGAGGCCTGCTGCGGGCTCAGCTCGTGCAGCACCAGCTGGTGCCGCGCCGCGAGCTCGCCCAGGTGCGCGGCGTCCTGGCCGTCGACCTCCAGGGCGCCGCCCGCGGTGGTCACCGCGGTGATCCCGGCGCCCGTCAGCACGTCCAGCAGCCGCTCGTGCTCCGGCGCACGCAGTCGCACGTAGGAACGGGAGTTGCGGGCGATGAAGTCGGCCATCGAGGTGTCGGCGAGCAGCCTGCCCTGCCCGATGACCACGAGGTGGTCGGCGGTGAGCGCCATCTCGCTCATCAGGTGCGAGGAGACGAAGACCGTACGGCCCTGGGCCGCCAGATTCTTCATCAGGTTGCGGATCCAGTGGATGCCCTCGGGGTCGAGCCCGTTGACCGGCTCGTCGAACAGCAGCACCTGCGGATCGCCGAGCAGCGCGGCCGCGATACCCAGCCGCTGGCCCATGCCCAGGGAGAAGCCCTTGGCCCGCTTCCTCGCCACCGACGTCAGGCCCACCGTGTCCAGCACCTCCCACACCCGGGAGCGCGGAATGCCGTTGCTCTGCGCGAGACACAGCAGGTGGTGGTAGGCGCTGCGGCCGCCGTGCACGGCCTTGGCCTCCAGCAGCGCGCCGACGACCCGCAGCGGATCGCGCAACTGCCGGTAGTGCCTGCCGTCGAGGCGGACCTCACCGGCCGTCGGACGGTCCAGATCGAGCATCATGCGCATCGTCGTGGACTTGCCCGCGCCGTTGGGCCCCAGAAAGCCGGTGACGATCCCGGGCCGCACGGTGCAGCTGATGCCGTCCACGGCGAGCTTGTCGCCGTACCGCTTGGTCAGACCGTCCAGCTCGATCATTCAGCCACGGTAAGGGCGGCCGTCGTGCTCCGCCACCGGTGGCGAGGGCTCCGCCGGTGGTATCGGAGCGGGCGGCCGGAGCGGGGCGGGGCCGACGCCCCGCATGCCGTCGAACAGTCAGGGCCGCACAGGGCTCACCGGGCACACGGGACGCCGACGCGAGGCCCGCTCAGCGGCTCTGCTGGGCCGGGACGCCGCGCGTGATCGGCTCGTCGTCACCCGGGGCACCCGCCGCGGCCACCGCCGCGCCGGTCAGCGTCGCCAGCATCTCGCGGACATTGGTCAGCTGGGCGTTGATGCTGTCGCGGCGGTTGGTCAGCGCCGCCAGCTCGCGCTCGGACTCGCTGCGGATGCGGTCCGCCTTGGCATTGGCGTCGGCCACGATGTCCTCGGCCTGCCGCTGCGCCGTCTCCACCGTCTGCCGGGCCCGCCGCTCGGCGTCCGTCCGCAGCTTCTCCGCCTCCAGACGCAGCTGCTCGGCCCGGTGCTCGATCTCCGCCAGCCGCTTCTCCGCCTTGGCCTGGCGGGCCGCCAGGTCACGCTCGGACTGCTCGCGGCGCTTGGCCAGATTGGTCTCGAAGTCCGCGGCCGCCTGGGCGGCCTTCGCGCGGGTCTCCTCGAAGAGGGCGTCCGCCTCCTCGCGCTTGGACTGCGCGTCCTTCTGCGCGTCGGCCCGCAGCGACGCGGCGTCGCCCTTGGCCTTCTCGACGATCCGGGCGCCCTCGTCCTCCGCCTTGGCCTTGCGGTCGGCGGCGAACGCCTCGGCGTCGTTACGGACCTGCTGCGCCGCCGACTCCGCGAGCTCGCGGTGCTGCTCGGCCGCGCGACGGGCCTCCTCACGAAGATCCTTGGCCTCTTCCTCGGCCAGCCGCAGGATCTTCTCGACCCGCGCGCCCAGCCCCGCGTACGACGGCTCGGCGTCGTTGACCTGGGCCTGGGCATTCTGCGTTTCGAGATGGAGCTCTTCGATGCGCTTTTCCAGAGAAGTGATCCGTGCCAGTGCGCTGTCACGGTCGGCGACGAGCTTGGTAATACGGTCGTCCACCTGGCCGCGGTCGTATCCACGCCGCACGAGCTCGAAGCCGAAGGGGGAGGAAGTGTCGCTCATGGGGTTCCTGTCATAAGAGACCGGTGAGGTGATAGAGGGAATCCTAGGGGCGCGAGCGGCGTGTCATCGAGTGATTCGCTGGCAGAACTGGAGAATGACCCCTCGTTTGAGTGGCTACTTCTGGCCCTGCTTGCCACCCGATCGAGTTGCACCCGCAACCGCCCCTGCCTTCACCCCGCTCTCCTTGGTGCCTGCCGCCCCCGGGGCTTCAAATGATTCCAACGCCTCCAACACGTCCTGGACACGGGAAATCTCGGCATTGATGTCCTCGCGGCGGCGGACCAGCACCTCCAACTCCCGCTTTCCCTCGTCGACAAGGCGCTTCGCCTCCTGCTCGCCCTCGGCACGCAGGCGCTCCGACTCCCGGACGGCGGCCGCCTTCTTCTGCTCGGCCTCCTTCAGCAGCCCCTCGGCCTTCTTCACGGCCGCGATGCGGACCTTGTTCGCCTCGCTGCCGGCGTCGGCCAGGGTCTTCTTCGCCTTCGCCTCGGCCTCCGCCAGCTGCTCGGTCGCCGCGGCCACGAGCTTGTCGCAGCGCTCGCCCGCCGACTGCATCGCCTCGGCGGCCTCCTGGCGCGCCCGGTCGTGCAGCTCCTCGACCTCGGCGTCCACCCGGGCACGCAGCTCGTCGGCGCGCTCCCTTATGGCGGTGGCGTCCCCGCGCGCCTCGGCGAGCAGGGTGTCGGCGTCCGTACGGGCCTGCTCCACCAGGGAGTTGCCCTCCGAGGCGGCCTCGGCGACGATCCGCTCGGCCTCCCGGCGGGCCACGCCCACCATCGTGTCGGCCTGCTCCTCGGCGGCCGCCGCCGTGCGCAGCGCCTCCTCCTGCGCCTTGGCGACGAGCGCGTCGGCCTGCTCGGCGGCCTCGGTGAGCCTCTTCGCCGCGCTCTCGCGCGCCTCGTCGACGGTGCGCTCGCCCGCCGCGATGGCCTCCTCGCGCAGCCTCTCGGCCTCCAGCACCGCGTCCGCCTTGATCTTCGCGGAGTCGGCGCGCGTGCTGTTGGCGTTCTCCTGCGCGGACTTCAGCGCCGTGGAGGCCTCCTCGGCCATCCGCTCCGCCTCGGCGGTCGCCTCGGCGATCAGGGAGTCGGCCTGCTCGGCGGCCTCGCTGCGGCGGGTGTGGGCGGCCTCGCGCGCCTCGTCCGTGACGCGCTGGGCCTCGGCCTCCGCCTTCGCCAGCGCCTGCTCGCCCTCGGCCCGCAGCCGCCGCGCCTCCGCGTCCGCCCCGGCCAGCGTCCGCTCGGCCTGCCCGGCGGCCTCGGACCGGTGGGCCTCGGCCTCCTCACGGGCCCGCTCCACCGCCCGGGCGGACTCGGCGGCCGTCCGCTCGCTCTCGGCCGTGGCCTCGGCGATCAGGGCGTCCGCCTGCTCGGCGGCCTCGGCCAGCTTCTTCGAGGCCGACTCCCGGGCCTGATCGACGATGCGGTCGGCGTCGTCCTGGGCCGAGGAGGTCAGCTCCCGGGCCTCGTCGACGATCCGCTGGGCCTCGGTACGGCCGTCGGCCCGCATCTTGTTCGCGTCCGCGCGGGCCTCGGCCCGGGCGCGCGCCGCGTCCTGCTCGGCGGACGCCAGCGCGTCGGAGGCGTCCGTCCGCAGCTGCTGCGCCTTGGCGCCCGCGTCCGACACCAGCCGGTCGGCCTCCGCGGTCGCCTTCGCGACCAGGGCGGCGGCCTCCTCACCGGCCTCCTCCACGGTGGTGGCGGCCTCGGCGCGCAGCCGCTCCGCCTCGGCCGTCGCCTCCGCCTTCTGCGCGGCGGCGCTCTCGCGCGCCTCGTCCAGCAGCGCCGTCGCCTCGGCGATCAGCCGCTCGGCCTCCGTCTGGGCCTCGGCCATGAGCGCGTCGGCCTGCTCGGCGGCCTCGGCCCGGCGGGCGTCGGCGGCCGCACGGGCCTCGTCGGCGGTACGGGCAGCCTCCTGCTGCGCGCTCTCCAGCAGCTCCTCGGCCTCGGCCTCCAGCCGCCGCGCCTGTTCCCGCGCCCTGGCGAGCAGTTCCTCGGCCTGCCCGGCCGCCTCCGAGCGCAGCGCGCCCGCCGCGTCGCGGGCCTCGTCCAGCACCCGGGCCGCGTCGCCCTCCACGCGCCGGCCCTCGGCGATGGCCTCCTCGATGGTGCGCTCGGCCATCTCCTTGGCGGCCTCGGCCGCCTCCTGGGCCTCCGCCCGCACCCGGGCCGCGTCCTCGCCGGCCCGCTCGCGCTCGGCGTAGGCGTCGGAGCGGACCCGGTCGGCCTCGGCCTGCGCCTCGGTCACCGTGCGCTCGGCGCTGTGCTCGGCGGCCGAGCGCAGCCCGGCGATCTCCTCCTCGGCCTGCTCGCGCAGCCCGGAGACGGAGTCCCGCACCTGCTGGGCGGTGGTCTCGGCGGCCGAGACCAGCTCGGCGGCCCGCTGCTCGGCCTCCTCGACCAGCAGCGTCGCCTCCTGCTGCGCCTCGGCGACCCGCTTGCGGGCCGCCGCCAGCAGCTCCTCGCTCTGCTCGTGGGCGGCCTCGCGCTCGGCCTGCGCCTCGTTGCGGGCGCCGCTGAGGGTCTCCTCGGCCTCCCGGCGGCGGCGCGCGGCCTCCTCCTGGGCGGCGGCCAGGGCCTCGGCGGCCTCGGTGGCGGTGCGCTCGGCGGCGGCGTTCGCCTCACTGCGGATCCGGTCGGCGCTCTCCTGCGCCTCGGCGCGCAGCCGCTCCGCCTCCGCGTCGGCCTCCTCGCGCAGCCGGGCCGCCGTCTCCTTGGCCTCGCCGCGGGCGGCCGCGGCCTCCTCGGCGGCCTCGGCGCGCAGCCGCTCGGCGTCGGCGTCGGCCTGCTCCCGCAGCGCCCGTACCCGCTCCGCGGACTCGGCGCGCTGCCGCTCGGTCTCCTCGGCGGCCTCCCGGCGCAGCTTCTCGGCCTCGGCACGGGCCTCGCGCAGCGCCTCCTCCGCCGACTCCACGCGCTGCCCGGCCTCGGCGCGCAGCCGGGACAGCTCCTCCTCGGCCTCCTCGCGCCGCGCCGCGGCGGCCCGCTCGGCCTCCTCGCGCAGCTGCCGGGCGGCCTCGGCGGCCTCGCCACGGGTGCGCTCGGAGTGCTCCTCGGCCTCCTTGGCCATCTCCTCGGCCTCGTTGCGGGCCCGCTCCAGGAGCTCCTCGGCCTGCTTGCGCAGGGCGGCGGCCCGCTCGGCCGCCTCCGCGCGGACCCGCTCGCTCTCCGCGCCGGCCCCCGAACGGGTCTCCTCGGCGTCCGCCTTCGCCTTCGCCAGCAGCTCCTCGGCGGTGCTGGCCGCCTCCTCGATCTGCTGCAGGGCCTCGCGGCGGGCCTCGCCGCGCAGCCGCTCGCCCTCGGCGACGGCGTCCGCGCGCAGCTGCTCGGCCTCGCCGCGCAGCCGGCGGGCCTCCTCCTGCAGCTCGACGGTCTTGGCCCGGTACTCCTTGGTGTCGTCCTTCGCCGCGCCCTTGAGCTGCTCGGCGGCCGCCTCGGCCTCCGCGCGCAGCCGCTCCGTCTCCGCCTCGGCCTCCGCGCGGATCCGCTCGGCCTCGACGGCGGCCGCCCTGGTCGTCGCCTTGGCGTCCTCGGACGCCTTGGCCAGCACCTCCTCGGCGCTGCGGGCGGCCTTGGCGAGGGCCGCGGCCGAATCCTCGGCGGCGGCGCTGCGGGCGGTCTCGGTGGCCTCGGCCAGCAGCCGCTCGGCCTCCGCCGCCGCGTCCGCGCGCAGCTGCTCGGCCTCCGCGCGCAGCGCCTCGGCGTCCTTGGTGGCCTCGCCCACCAGGCGGGCGATCTCGGCGCGGGCGGTGCGGGTGCGCTGCTCGTTCTCCGACTCGGCGCCCGCGACCTGGGCGTCGGCCCGCTCCTTGGCGTCGGCCAGCAGCTTCTCGGCCTCGGCGCGGGCCTCGCGCAGCGCCGTGTCGGCGGCCTGCAGCCGGGCGTCGGCGGTCCGGGTCAGCTCGGCGGCGGCGGCGCGGGCCTGCTCGGCCTCGGCGCCCGCCTCGCCGCGCAGCCGCTCGGCGTGCTCGGTGGCCTCCTGCGCCTGCGCGGAGGCGGCGGTCAGCAGGCGCTCGGCGTCGCCGCGGGCGCGGCGCAGCAGCGCCTCGGCCTCGGCGCGGGCCTCCTCGGCGGCGCCGGCCAGCCGGGTACGGGCCTCCTCGGTGACGCGCTGGGCCTCCGCGCGGGCCGCGGCCAGCGACTGCTCGGCCTCGGCGCGGGACTCGTCCAGCAGCCGGCGCGCCTGCGACTCGGTACGGGCGCGCAGCTGCTCGGCCCAGGCGACGTTCTCGTTGACGTGCGACTCGACGGTCTGCCGGCGCTCGTTGAGCTCCTCGTCCAGCCGCTGGCGGCGGGCGACGGCCTCCGCGTGCAGCTCGGCCTCCACCCGGGCCTGCCGCTCGGCCTGCTCCTGCAGCAGCCGCTGGGTCTGGGCCCGGGCCTCGCGCAGCTCCCGCTCGGCGTCGGTGCGCAACTGCTCGGCCTGGATCTGGGCGTCGCGCAGCAGCTGCTCCGCCTGGTAGCCGAGACCCGCGGAGTCGTAGGCGGGACGGTGGGCGAGTTTGCGGCGCGCCTCGTGGAGCTTGGCGCGCAACACCTCGACCTGGTAGCCGAGGTCGTCGGCGTGCTGGACCGCCTTCTCCCGCTCCTTCTTCAGCCGCTCCATCTCGGCCTCGAACTGCGAGAGGTGGTCGTCAGCCTCGTAGCGGTCGTAGCCCCGCACTGCGCGGTCCCATCCGTCCCCTGGTCGCGTTGGCGGCGGGCCCCGTCCTGCCCGGCGGCGGGATGCCGGAGCCTGCCCTTCCGAAGAAATGGTGTCAGATCATCGGTACAGCCTGGCCCGGGCCCCCACCTCGCCGGACCCCGGCCGAACCTGCACTCTACCGGCCGGGGAAGGGGTGGGTCAGTGCTCCCGCTCCGCGGGCGGCGCCGAGGTGACCAGTTCGGTGAGCACGCCGTGGCAGTCCTTGGGGTGCAGGAACGTGATGCGCGAGCCCATCGAGCCGGTGCGCGGCTCGTCGTACAGCACCCGGACGCCCTTGCCGCGCACGGCCTCCGCGTCGGCGTCGACGTCCGCGGTGCCGAAGGCGATGTGGTGGACGCCCTCGCCGTTCTTCGCGAGCCACTTGCCGACCGGGGAGTCCTGCCGGATCGGCTCCAGGAGCTGCAGATACGAGGAGCCGCCGTCGTCGGTCCCGTTGACCCGCAGCATGGCCTCGCGTACGCCCTGCTCCTCGTTGACCTCCGTGTGGCACACCTCGAAGCCGTACGTGGCACGGTAGAACTCGACAGTCCTGTCGAGGTCGAGGCAGGCGATCCCGATGTGGTCGATGCGCGTCAGCATGCCAACAGTCCACCGCCCTTCGGCGGCCGCGCGCAATGGCCCCCGACGTGCGCGCGATCACACCCACTGCCCGGTGACCGGGCACCGTACCGCTCAGTACATTGACGGGAACCACCGTTAACCCCCGAAACCTCCACTGCTCGAAGGGGCCACGCCTCATGACTGGTACGAACGGTTCTCCCCGCACCACCTCCGTGATCGTCGCGGGCGCCCGTACGCCCATGGGCAAACTCCTCGGCTCCCTGCGGACGTTCTCCGCGGCCGACCTCGGCGGTGTGGCCATCAAGGCCGCCCTGGACCGCGCGGGCATCGGCGGCGACCAGGTGCAGTACGTGATCATGGGTCAGGTGCTCCAGGCCGGCGCCGGGCAGATCCCCGCCCGCCAGGCGGCCGTCAAGGGCGGCATCCCCATGAGCGTGCCCGCGCTGACCGTCAACAAGGTCTGTCTGTCGGGGCTCGACGCCATCGCGCTGGCCGACCAGCTCATCCGCGCGGGCGAGTTCGAGATCGTGGTGGCCGGCGGCATGGAGTCCATGACCAACGCCCCGCACCTGCTGCCCAAGTCCCGCGAGGGCTACAAGTACGGTGCGATCGAGGTGCTCGACTCGATGGAGCACGACGGGCTCACCGACTCCTTCGAGCACATCGCCATGGGCGAGTCCACCGAGCGGCACAACACCCGTCTGGGGATCGGCCGCCGCGAGCAGGACGAGGCCGGCGCCCGCTCCCACCAACGGGCCGCCGCCGCACAGAAGAACGGCATCTTCGACGCGGAGATCACCCCCGTGGAGATCCCGCAGCGCAAGGGCGACCCGGTGCTCTTCCGGCAGGACGAGGGCGTGCGCGCCGACACGACCGCCGAGGTGCTGGGCAGGCTGCGCCCGTCCTTCGCCAAGGACGGCACCATCACCGCCGGCACCTCCTCGCAGATCTCCGACGGCGCGGCCGCCGTCGTCGTGATGAGCAAGGCCAGGGCACGGGAGCTGGGCCTGGCGTGGATCGCGGAGATCGGCGCCCACGGCAATGTCGCCGGCCCCGACAACTCCCTGCACTCGCAGCCCTCCAACGCCATCGACGACGCCCTGCGCAAGGAGGGGCTGACCGTCGGGGACCTCGATCTCATCGAGATCAACGAGGCGTTCGCCGCCGTCCTCGTGCAGTCAATCAAGGACCTCGGGGTCTCCCCGGAAAAGGTGAACGTCAACGGCGGTGCCATCGCGCTCGGCCACCCCATCGGCATGTCCGGCGCCCGGACCGTGCTGCACCTCGCGCTGGAGCTCAAGCGGCGCGGCGGCGGCGTGGGCGCCGCCGCGCTGTGCGGGGGCGGCGGCCAGGGCGACGCCCTGATCCTCAAGGTCCCCGCCAACGGCAACTGACCGCGCCCGTGGACGCCCCTGGCCTGGGGGGCTGTCCTTTCCGCGGAGCGCCTAGCAGATTCGGAGCAGACATGGTGGACGTCCCCGCACTGGTCGAGCAGGCACGGGAGGGCCGGCCGCGGGCCGTGGCCCGGCTGATCTCGCTGGTGGAGGGGGCGTCCCCGCAACTGCGCGACGTCATGGCGGCGCTGGCCCCGCTGACCGGCGGCGCCTATGTCGTCGGGCTCACCGGATCGCCGGGCGTGGGCAAGTCCACCTCGACCTCCGCGCTGGTGACCGCCTACCGGCGGGCCGGCAAGCGGGTCGGGGTGCTGGCCGTCGACCCCTCCTCGCCGTTCTCCGGCGGCGCGCTGCTGGGGGACCGGGTGCGGATGGCCGAGCACGCCTCCGACCCCGGCGTCTACATCCGCTCGATGGCCACCCGCGGCCACCTCGGCGGGCTGGCCTGGGCGGCGCCGCAGGCGATCCGGGTGCTGGACGCGGCGGGCTGCGACGTGGTGCTCGTGGAGACCGTGGGCGTGGGCCAGTCCGAGGTGGAGATCGCCGCGCAGGCCGACACCACCGTGGTGCTGCTCGCGCCCGGCATGGGCGACGGCATCCAGGCCGCGAAGGCCGGGATCCTGGAGATCGGTGACGTCTACGTCGTCAACAAGGCCGACCGGGAGGGCGCCGACGCCACGGCCCGCGAGCTGAACCACATGCTCGGCCTGGGCGAGGCCCGCGGCCCCGGCGACTGGCGGCCGCCCATCGTCAAGACCGTGGCCGCGCGCGGCGAGGGCACCGAGGAGCTCGTCGCGGCGCTGGAGAAGCACCGCGCGTGGACGGAGGAGCGCGGCGTGCTCGACGGGCGCCGCCGGGCCCGTGCCGCGCACGAGGTCGAGACCATCGCGGTCACGGCCCTGCGCGAGCGGATCGGCGACCTGCACGGCGACCGCCGGCTGGGCGCGCTCGCGGAGCGCATCGTGGCGGGCGAGCTGGACCCGTACGCGGCGGCGGACGAACTGGTGGCGGGGCTGACGGGCAACTGACGGCCGGGCGTACGGGCCGTACGGCGCCCCGCGCCGTACGCGGTCCGGGCGGGCCCGCCGGTCCGGCGCGGGCCCGCCCGCACCGCGTCAGTACTTGCCGCGCGTCGCGCGCAGATGACCCGCCACCGGCAGCAACGAGTCGTACAGCGCCTTGAGTTGGTCCTCGCCCAGCAGGTCGATGAAGTGCTCGCGCACCGAGGCGACGTGGTGCGGGGCCACCTCCCGCATGGTCTGCCAGCCGTGCTCGGTCAGCACGGCGTACAGCCCGCGCCGGTCGGACTCGCAGTTCTCGCGGCGCACCAGACCCGCGTTCTCCATGCGCGTGATCTGGTGGGAGAGCCGGCTCTTGGACTGCAGGGTGGCGGCCGCGAGGTCGCTCATCCGCATCCGGTGGTCCTCGGACTCCGAGAGGTTGACCAGGATCTCGTAGTCGTTGTTGGTGAGGCCGAAGGGCTGCAGGTCGCGTTCGAGCTGGTGCATCAGCAGCCGGCTGACGTCCAGGTGGGTGCGCCAGGTGCGCTGTTCCTCTTCGCTGAGCCAGCGCGTGCCGTTCTCGGTGTCCATAGACATAGAGGAATTCTACCTAAGGAAGTTGAAATATTAACCAGTAAGGGCTCGGCAGGGGCGGAAATTCCACAGGAGAGAGGTCACACGTTCGACATCACATTCCGCAGAGTACCGCTCACAGGCCGAAGCGGCGCTGGAGGTCCCCCAGCTGACCCGGCAGCCGAGGCGTTCCGGAGTCGGAACCCCGCGCGGGGCCGCCGTGCTGCGGCACCCCCTCCTCCTCGGGCGGCCGCCCCACGGCCCGTTCCGCCATCAGCTGCTCCGAGGACTGCAGCAGCACCGTCCCCGCGCCGACGAACTCGAACTGGTGCTCCTCGCCCGAGGTGCCGCCGAAGCCCGTCAGCCCCCGCAGCCCGCCCAGCACACCGCGCAGATACCCGTGGTCGTAGTGGTGGTTCGGCGTCGGGCAGTCCGCCCAGCCCACCAGCGCCTGCGGATCCACCCGGATCGGCGGCTCCGCGAAGACCACCGGACCATTGGACGCGGCCACGAACTTCCCCGTCCCGATCAGCGTCACGAACCCCGGCACGATCGACTGCTTCAGCGCCAACGACGGTGTGAACGCCAGCAAGTTGCCCGAACGCACCGTCAGATTGCCCTCGGTCAGGTCGTAGGAGTTCACCTCGAACGCCCGGTCCGACAGCAGCATCCGCCCCCGGCCCTCGGCCACCACCCAGTCCGCCGCGTGCAACGGCGAGTGAAAACTGGCCTGAATCACACGGTCCAGCGGTCCGTGCCCGATGCCGTGGAAATCGATCCGCCCGTAATAGGCGATCATCTTGCCCTTCTGCAGGAACCACCGGCCGTCCAACTCCACGCTGAACACATAGGGGTTGACATTGTCGTCCACCGGCAGCGTGTGCGCGTCGTACACCTGCGGCCCGCCGGCCGCACCCCACTGCGCGCCGTTCGCGGCGTTCAAAGCTTCTCCTCCGAGGCCTGTACGTACACCGTGCCCTGACCCGACAGCTCCAGCTGGAACGCCTCGCCCGAGCCCCGCCCCACCAGCTCCCGCCAGCCGATCGCCGTCGACAGCCGGTTGCGCACCTCGCCCCGGTGCGCCACATACGCCTGCGGATCCACGTGCACCGGCCGCTGAGGTGTGATCGGCAGCTCGATGAATCCGCCGTGCGCCATCACCGCCACATCCCCGTGCCCCTCCAGGCTCGTGGTGAACAGCCCCTGCCCGGTGACCTGACCGCGCACCATGCCCATCACGCCGCCCTGCGACCCCAGGAACACCGTCCCCTGCCGCAGCGTCCCGTCGAAGGCCAGCAGCCGGTCCGACTCCACGTACAGGGTCTCGCCGTGCAGCGTGATCACCTGGACGTGATGGCCGCCGTGGCCGAACATCACCGTCCCGTTCCCCTCCACCGTCATCAGCGGAGTCGCCTCGTTCGCGACCCGGCGGCCGATCATCCCCATGACCCCGCCCTGCCCGCCCGTGATGCTCGGGGTGAACGACACCTCGCCCCGGCAGGCCAGCATCGCCCCGCGCTGGCTGAACATCCGCTGCCCGGGCAGCACTTGCGCCTCCGCCATCCGCGAGTTCAGCGACCGGATCGGCATCACAGATCACCCCCGAACGTCTCCCGCTCACTGGGCTGCACATACACCAGGCCCTCGCCCTCGAAGCGGATCTGGAACGCCTCCCCGGACCCCTCGCCCACGAACGTGCGGAAGTTCACGCCCGACTGGAAGTGCTGCCGCAGCCGGCCCGTGTGCGCTATGTACGCGCCGGGGTCCACCTGGAGCGGCGTCTCCGCCGTCACCCGCAGCACCACCGCCGTGCCCTCCGACAGGATCGCCGCCTGTCCCGTGCCCTCGACGGTCGTGGTGAAGAAACCGTTGCCCTGCGAGGCGCCGCGCAGCCCCGTGAACGTCGTGCCCGTCCGCAGCGCCGCGTCCGTGCACAGCAGATTGCCCGCCTCCACGTACAGCGTCCCGCCGTGCAGCGACACCAGGTTGATCTCGCTCGCCCTGTCCGCGAAGTAGCAGGTGCCGCTGCCCCTGACCTCCATGACCTCCATCTGTTCGCCGGTGAGGCGGCGGGTGACCACGCCCCGCAGCCCGTCACCGCCACCGGTGCGCTTCTTGAACGTCATCTCGCCCTCGTACGCGACCATCGAGCCGTTCTTGGCCTTGACCGCGTCTCCCGCCAGGTCGACGGCGAGGACCCTGCTCCCCTGGAGCCGAAACTGTGCCACGCCCCCCGACGCTAGCGGGCGGGCCGCGGACCCGGAAGCGGTGATCGAACGCGGTACTGCGACAATGGAGCAGCTTGTGAATACCCTCACAAGCTGTAGTCGTTCCGCCACTGCTCACCGAAGGAAGGTGCGTGCCCTCCGTGGACATCAAGACCGCCTCCGCCCTGCGCCGGCTCCGCCTGGTCTCCGCCCCGGAGGCCATCTCGTTCCTGGTCCTGCTGGTGTGCTCGATCCTCAAGCGCACGACCGACTTCGACGCCGTCCCGGTCATGGGCGCCGTCCACGGTGTGCTCTTCGTCCTCTACGTCCTGTTCTGGCTCGACGCCTGGAACAAGACCAAGTGGCCGCTGAAGACCGCCGCCCTCTACTTCGTCCTGTCCGTCCTGCCCACCGGCGGCTTCTTCGCCGAGCGCAGGCTGTGCCGGGAGGCCGAGGCGAGCGTCATCGCGGCCCGCGCGCGCAAGGAGGGCGTGGTCAACGCGTAGCCGACGCCCCGGGGGAGCGGGCGGTTCGCGGATCCCGACATCCGAGACGGCGGGAACGGGGCCACGGCCGCCCGCTAGGCTCGTGCCGTGTCCAAGCCGCTCAGCCTCTCCTTCGATCCCATCGCCCGCGCCGACGAGTTGTGGAAGCAGCGCTGGGGCTCGGTGCCCTCGATGGCCGCGATCACCTCGGTCATGCGCGCCCAGCAGATCCTGCTCGGGCAGGTCGACGCGGTCGTCAAGCCGTACGGGCTGACCTTCGCCCGCTACGAGGCGCTGGTGCTGCTGACCTTCAGCAAGGCGGGGGAGCTGCCGATGTCGAAGATCGGCGAGCGTCTGATGGTGCACCCGACGTCGGTGACGAACACCGTCGACCGTCTGGTGCGGGCCGGTCTCGTCGCCAAGCGCCCCAACCCCGACGACGGCCGCGGCACGCTCGCCTCGATCACGGACAAGGGGCGCGAGGTCGTGGAGGCCGCGACGCGGGATCTGATGGCGATGGACTTCGGGCTGGGCGTGTACGACGCGGAGGAGTGCGCGCGGATCTTCGAACTGCTGCGGCCGCTGCGGGTGGCGGCGGGGGATTTCGCGGACGAGTAGCGCGTGTCCGCGGGGGCGGCGAAGATCGCCCCGGATCGGGCGGTTACGCTCGGGCGAGGCCGGTCTTCCGCGAGAGGCCGCGCAACGGACCGCAAGACGAGGAACCCCACCATGAAACGATCTGTGCTGACCCGCTATCGCGTGATGGCATACATCACCGGTGCGCTGCTGATCCTCCTGACGCTCGGCATGATCGCCAAGTACGGGCTGGACATGGACATCGCCGGGGCGGTCCGGATCGTGGCGATCGCGCACGGCTGGCTCTTTGTCGTGTACTTGGTTTTCGCCTTCGACATGGCCTCCAAGGCCAAGTGGTCGTTCGGCCGCCTGGTGTGGACCCTGGTCGCCGGCACGATCCCGCTGGCGGCGTTTTTCGTCGAGCGCCGGGCCACCCGCGACCTCGAACCCCTCGTCGCCGCCGAAGTTCCCGCCTGACCTGCGCGTCCTTCCCGGACGGCCCCGCACAGCCCCGAATGCCCTTGTGTTCGGGGCTTTCGTGCGCGACGATTTAGTAGGACGTCCTAGTAAATCTGGTGGAGGCGGGGCAGCAGCATGGACGCAGAGTCGATCGAGGCGGGGCGCGCCCGCTGGCAGGCGCGCTACGACGCGGCCCGCAAGCGGGAGGCCGACTTCAGTACGCTCTCGGGTGATCCGGTGGAGCCGGTGTACGGGCCGCGCCCGGGCGATGTGTACGAGGGCTTCGAGCGGATCGGCTGGCCCGGTGAGTACCCGTTCACGCGCGGCCTGCACCCTACCGGCTACCGGGGCCGCGCCTGGACCATCCGGCAGTTCGCCGGTTTCGGCAACGCCGAGCAGACCAACGAGCGGTACAAGATGATCCTGGCCGCCGGGGGCGGCGGCCTGTCCGTCGCCTTCGACATGCCCACCCTCATGGGCCGCGACTCCGACGACCCGCGCTCGCTCGGCGAGGTCGGCCACTGCGGCGTCGCGATCGACTCGGCGGCGGACATGGAGGTCCTCTTCCGGGACATCCCCCTGGGCGACGTGACGACGTCGATGACCATCAGCGGGCCCGCCGTCCCCGTCTTCTGCATGTATCTGGTCGCCGCCGAGCGGCAGGGTGTCGACCCGGGCGTCCTCAACGGCACGCTGCAGACCGACATATTCAAGGAGTACATCGCGCAGAAGGAGTGGCTCTTCCCGCCGGAGCCGCATCTGCGCCTGATCGGCGACCTGATGGAGCACTGCGCGAGCGCCATCCCCGCCTACAAGCCGCTGTCGGTCTCCGGCTACCACATCCGTGAGGCGGGCGCGACGGCCGCGCAGGAGCTCGCGTACACCCTCGCCGACGGCTTCGGGTACGTCGAGCTCGGCCTGTCGCGGGGGCTGGACGTCGACACCTTCGCGCCCGGTCTGTCCTTCTTCTTCGACGCGCACGTCGACTTCTTCGAGGAGATCGCCAAGTTCCGCGCGGCCCGCCGGATTTGGGCGCGCTGGATGAAGGAGGTCTACGGCGCGAAGAGCGACAAGGCGCAGTGGCTGCGCTTCCACACCCAGACCGCCGGTGTCTCGCTGACGGCGCAGCAGCCGTACAACAACGTGGTCCGTACGGCCGTGGAGGCGCTGGCCGCCGTCCTGGGCGGCACCAACTCGCTGCACACCAACGCCCTCGACGAGACCCTGGCGCTGCCCAGCGAGCAGGCCGCGGAGATCGCGCTGCGCACGCAGCAGGTGCTCATGGAGGAGACCGGCGTCGCCAACGTCGCGGACCCGCTGGGCGGTTCGTGGTACGTCGAGCAGCTCACCGACCGCATCGAGGCCGACGCGGAGCGGATCTTCGAGCGGATCAAGGAGCGCGGACTGCTGGCCCACCCCGACGGGCAGCACCCCGTCGGTCCGATGACCTCCGGCATCCTGCGGGGCATCGAGGACGGCTGGTTCACCGGGGAGATCGCCGAGAGCGCCTTCCGCTACCAGCAGGCCCTGGAGAAGGGCGACAAGCGCGTCGTGGGCGTCAACTGCCACGAGGGCTCGGTCACCGGCGACCTGGAGATCCTGCGGGTGAGCCACGAGGTCGAGCGCGAGCAGGTCCGCGTCCTGGGCGGGCGCAGGGCGGCCCGCGACGACGCGAAGGTGCGCGCCTCCCTGACGGCGATGATCGCCGCGGCCCACGACGGCTCCAACATGATCGCTCCGATGCTGGAGGCGGTCCGCGCGGAGGCCACCCTCGGCGAGATCTGCGACGCCCTGCGCGAGGAGTGGGGGGTGTACACGGAGCCGGCGGGGTTCTAGCAGTCTCCGTGGTCAGTCGCCCGTCGCCGCCGTCAGTCCCCCCAGCAGCAGCGCCGCGAAGCGCCGGGCCCAGTCGGTGTCGACGGGTTCGGCGCTGACGAGGGTGCGGTGGACGACCGCGCCGGCGACGACGTCGAAGATCAGGTCCGCGGTGCGGGCGGAGGCCACCGGGTCGGTGTCGCGGGGGAGTTCGCCCCGGGCCTGGGCGCGCTCGCGGCCCAGGAGCACCAGGCGTTTCTGCCGGTCGACGATCGCGGTGCGGATGCGTTCGCGCAGGGCGTCGTCGCGGGTGGACTCGGCCACGACGGCCATGAGCGCGGTCTTGGTCTCGGGGCGGTCCAGCAGGGCCGCGAACTGCCGTACCACGCCCTCGATATCGGCCTGGAGGCTGCCGAGGTCGGGCAGGTCGAGCCGCTCGTCGAAGAGGGCGGCCACGGCGTCGACGACGAGGGCGCTCTTGCCGGGCCAGCGGCGGTAGAGGGTGGTCTTCGCGACCCCGGCCCGCGCCGCGACATCGCCCAGGGTCAGCCCGGGCCAGCCGAGTTCGACGAGTGCCTCGCGCGTCGCGGCGAGGATGGCGCGGTCGGCCTCGGCGCTGCGCGGCCGGCCCGTACGGGCGCTGCCGCCCTGGCGGGAGGAGGGGGCGGCGGAGGTCATGCGCGTACCTTACCGCCGAGTAGTTCCGGGTGTATGAGCCAGATCACGTAAAAGCTTCGCGGACGGTCTTCGGCGCGGCCCGCCTTCCAGTTACGCTACGGGTCGTAGCGAAACAGCGAGCGACAACCACAGGCGCCAGGTGGGGACCCGGTGCCGCGCGTGAACGCTGAGAGCTGAACCGTACGGCGCGCTTTCCCGATCGCCGCGTGGAGGGGGGAGGATAGGGACCATGCAGCCACGGAACATGTCCATGAGTGGAGTGGTCGACCTCGCCGCGGTGAAGGCGGCCGGGGAAGCCAAGCAGAAGGCGGAGCAGGCGCGCGCCGAGGCCGCCCGCCAGGGCGTGCAGGCCCCCGCCGGCCCGCTCGTCTTCGACGTCGACGAGGCGGGCTTCCAGCAGGAAGTGCTGCAGCGCTCCACCGAGGTCCCGGTCGTCATCGACTTCTGGGCCGACTGGTGCGAGCCGTGCAAGCAGCTGGGCCCGCTGCTGGAGCGGCTGGCGCGGGAGTACGCCGGCAGGTTCGTCCTCGCCAAGGTCGACGTCGAGGCCAATCAGCTGCTCTTCCAGCAGTTCGGCGTGCAGTCCATCCCGGCGGTCTTCGCGGTGGTGGGCGGGCAGTTGCTGCCGCTGTTCCAGGGCGCGGCGCCCGAGGAGCAGATCCGCCAGGTGCTGGACCAGCTGGTCATGGTCGCCGAGAAGCAGTTCGGGATCGTGGGCGCGCCCGTCGAGCCCGGCGAGGAGGGCGCCCCGGCCCCGCAGGCCGCCCCGCCCGGCCCCTACGACGCCGCGCTGAACGCCGCGGCGGAGGCCCTGGACCGCGGGGACCTCGGCGGTGCCGTCCAGGCGTACAAGAACGTGCTCTCCGACGACCCGGGCCACCCCGAGGCCAAGGCGGGCCTCGCGCAGGCCGAACTCCTGCGCCGCGTCCAGGGGATGGACGCGCAGGCGGTCCGCAAGGCCGCCGCCGACGCCCCGGCGGACGTCCAGGCGCAGATCGCGGCCGCCGATCTCGATCTGGTCGGCGGGCACGTCGAGGACGCCTTCGGGCGGCTGCTCGACACCGTCCGGCGGACGGCCGGCGAGGACCGGGACGCGGCCCGGGTACGGCTGCTGGAGCTCTTCGAGGTGATCGGGGCGGAGGACCCGAGAGTGACGGCCGCGCGCACGGCGCTGTCGCGGGCACTGTTCTGACGCGACCGCGACCCGACACGGATCGGCCATTTTGCCAAAGCTTGGCAATCCTTGGCATCCGTCACTGCGGGTAAGAAAAACCCGGGCGTTCGCCCGGGTTTTTTCGTATACCTCCACGTTCTGACGGGCACGCTGCGCCAAGCTCTCCGGGGCGCTCGATGCGCACCGTACGCCCCGTGGTTATCGGCTCGTTACTCGCAAGTAATCAACCTCTTGTGCCCCGGCCCCGAATGGACCACGATCGGCCGGGCTCGGTCCATTTCCGCACCCGGCAGCCGGCCGGGCGTGGCCGATGGGTCCCCACCGGGCAGGCGGGCGTGGGCAGTTGACGTCCGCCTCACGGGACAGGGGCGTTCCCTCCGCGCGCGGCGGGACCCGCCGACGTCCCGCGGCCCACGCGCAGGCGTGGCCAGTGGTTGTCGCTCGGGGGTGGTCGCCGTCGTACCGGGTGCCGTGGGCGCCCGCGCACGCCGCGGCGCCCTTCCTCCCGAGGACGTTGCACGTCTCCCATCCCGGGCACGGGTCCCCGATTTCCGTGCCGGGGATGCACGTCCGAGAAGGAGGCAAGTCATGGAGTCGCAGACTCGCGGCGGGACCAGATGGCGCCGGTTCGCCGTCGTCATGGTGCCCAGCCTGGCGGCGACGGCCGCCATCGGGGTCGCGATCGCGCAGGGCGCGCTGGCGGCGTCGTTCAGTGTGTCGGGACAGCAGTTCCAGGTGACGGCGAAGACCCTGCACGGCGAGGGGTTCGTCCAGTACGGGGCGACCGACGAGACCAAGGCGGGCGTCAAGCCGGTCGCCGTGGTCGGCATCAACGAGGCGAGGATCACCAAGCTCTGCCAGGCGGTCAACATCCCCACGCCGCTGGGCGACGTGGGGCTGAAGCTGATGGCGGGCGACGGCGGCCAGCAGGTCCAGGCGTCCAAGATCTACATCGACGCCGACGACATGAAGGCCAACGCCACGTTCCACAACGTCGACATCGGGGTCTCGGTGGACAACACCACCAAGGGGCCCGGACCGGCGCCCAAGGACGGGCACAAGGGGGAGTGGGTGCCGGGCTCCTTCGCGCAGCAGGCCCAGAGCGTCGACTTCACGGACGTCGACCAGCGGGCCTGGGCGACCTCGGCCGGCACGTTCACCCTCCCCGGACTGCATCTGGGCGTCGGCCTCGGCAAGCAGGTCTGCAACCCCGCCGGCTGACGCCCCGGACGGTCGGGTACGGGACGGCACAGCTGGGCTCCCGTGCCCGTACCGGGCCGGCGCACGCCCCGCAGGGGGGACCACCCGACCCACCCGTACCACCGAACTCGCCAGTCCCGAGGAGCTGTTCACCATGAGCGACGCCGACGCGCGACCCCGGCAGGCGGACTCCTTCGGCCGCGCGCGCCGTGCCTTTCGGCAGTGGCGCGGGCGACGCCCCTTCTGGGGCGGGCTGTGGACCCTGCTGGCGGGCATCCCGATCATGTACATCCCCTACCAGACCGTGACGTTGGGAGATCTGCACATCCGGCTGGCCACCACGGCCGGCGCCGGTTCGCTGATCATCGGCGTGCTGCTGGTCGTCCTCGGACTGACGCTCTGGTTCCAGCCGCAGTCCCGGGTCTTCGCGGGGGTCGCGGCCATCCTGCTCGCGCTGGTGTCCCTGGTCGTCTCGAACTTCGGCGCCTTCTTCATCGGCTTCCTGCTGGCCCTGATCGGCGGCGCGCTCGGGGTCTCCTGGGCGCCCGGCGGGCCGCGCGCCGAGGCCGGGCCGAAGCATGCCGGTCCGCCCGGCGGACCGGACGAACCGGTCGTTCCGGCCGCCGAGTTGTTCGACCGGGACGAGCGCGACGGTGTGCGGGAGCAGTCCGGGCCGTCGCTGGAGAAGGAGACGAACGGGAGGCATCGTGCCGACTGACGAGGCACGTCCCGCACACGACGAGCGCCCCGCCACGGGGCACGGTTCCGGTGAGCGCGTACGGCCCGGCCCGCGGCACGCCGCGCCGCGCAAGCCGCTGCTGGACCGGCTGCACATGCCGGCCGGCAAGGCGGTCGCGCTCGCCGCGATGCCGACGGCGGTGCTCATGGGCATGGGCTTCACCCCCCAACTGGCGCTCGCCAAGCCGGTTCCGGCGAATCCTTTCCGCGGCGCGTCGTGCGCGCCGGCTCCGGAGACGGCGGCGAGTACGGGCACAGCCCGGACGGGCGCGCGTACGGGCGTAGGCCCGCACCCCGACGCGAGTCCGCGCCCCGCCGCGACGCCGAGCGCCTCCGCGGCCCGTACGACGCCCTCCGCCCCGCAGGCCACTCCGTCCCCCGCAGCCCCCGCGCCCTCCTCCGCCCCCAGCGTTCCCGCGCACCCGGGGGAGGAGGACAAGCCCGCGTACCCCTGCCCCGTCCCCGACCCCAGGGCGCTCGCCGCAGCGCAGCCCGACGACAGTCACGTCCTGCCCGACAATCCCTGGTACCTGGAGGCCAGCGTCCTGACGCTGAACGGGCTGGACTACGAGGGGATCAAGAAGGTCCGTACCGCGAGCGGGCAGGAGAAGCCGGTCCTGAAGTTCACCGCGACCGCGCTGGACATCAAGGACATGCACCAGATCGTCAACAGCCGGGGCAAGGAGTACCACATCACCGGCAACGGTCCGACGCCCACCCTGCGGGGCGGCAAAGTCACCCTGTATACCGAGGAGTTGAAGGGGAATCTCTTCGGTGTCATCCCCGTCTCCTTCAGCCCGTCGAGCCCGCCCCCGCTGACCCTGCCGTTTCTGGTCTTCACCGACGTGAAGATCCGTCAGGCGGGCCAGTACGGCGGCACGCTCACCGTTCCCCGGCTCCACCTCTACCTCACCGACGGCACGTATCCGTGACGTGCCCGCCCCCGGTCCGGGAGCCGCCGGAAAAGGCCGTGGCCGTCACCCCCGTGAAGGGGATGACGGCCACGGCCGTACGTACCGGACGGGACGGGAGGGTCAGCGGCCCTCGCCCAGGTGGTGGACGCGCACCATGTTGGTGGTGCCCGGGACACCGGGCGGCGAGCCGGCGGTGATGACCATGGTGTCGCCCGCGTTGTAGCGCTTGAGCTTGAGCAGCTCGGCGTCGACCAGGTCGACCATCGCGTCGGTGTTGTCCACGTGCGGCACGACGAAGGTCTCCACGCCCCAGCTCAGCGCCAGCTGATTGCGGGTGCCCTCGTCCGTGGTGAAGGCCAGGATCGGCTGGGCCGTGCGGTAGCGGGACAGCCGGCGGGCCGTGTCACCGGACTTGGTGAAGGCCACCAGCGCCTTGCCGCCCAGGAAGTCTGCGATCTCGCAGGCCGCGCGGGCCACCGAACCGCCCTGCGTACGCGGCTTCTTGCCCGGCACCAGCGGCTGCAGGCCCTTGGAGAGCAGCTCCTCCTCGGCCGCCTTGACGATCTTCGACATGGTCTTGACCGTCTCGATCGGATAGGCGCCCACGCTCGACTCGGCGGAGAGCATGACCGCGTCGGCGCCGTCGAGGATGGCGTTGGCGACGTCGGACGCCTCGGCGCGCGTCGGACGGGAGTTGGTGATCATCGACTCCATCATCTGGGTCGCGACGATCACCGGCTTGGCGTTGCGGCGGCACATCTCGATGAGCCGCTTCTGCACCATCGGGACCTTCTCCAGCGGGTACTCCACCGCCAGGTCGCCACGGGCCACCATCACACCGTCGAACGCCATCACGACGTCCTGCATGTTGGCGACGGCCTGCGGCTTCTCGACCTTGGCGATGACCGGCACCCGGCGGCCCACCTCGTCCATGACGCGGTGCACGTCCAGGACGTCCTTCGCGTCGCGGACGAAGGACAGCGCGACCATGTCGCAGCCCATCGCGAGCGCGAACTTCAGGTCCTCGACGTCCTTCTCGGACAGCGCCGGGACGTTGACCGCCGCACCGGGCAGGTTGATGCCCTTGTGGTCGGAGATGACACCGCCCTCGATGACGATCGTCTTCACCCGCGGGCCCTCGATCTCGGTGACCCGCAGCTCGACGTTGCCGTCGTTGATGAGGACCTGGTCGCCCTTGGCGACATCGCCGGGCAGACCCTTGTAGGTCGTACCGCAGATGGTCTTGTCGCCGGGGACGTCCTCCGTGGTGATGGTGAACTCGTCACCGCGCACCAGCTCCACCGGGCCGTCCGCGAAGGTCTCCAGACGGATCTTCGGGCCCTGCAGGTCGGCGAGGACGCCGACCGCGCGGCCGGTCTCCTCGGCGGCCTTGCGGAGGCGGTGGTACCGCTCCTCGTGCTCCGCGTGGGACCCGTGGCTCATGTTGAAACGGGCCACGTTCATGCCGGCCTCGATCAGCGTCTTCAGCTGCTCGAAGGAGTCGACGGCGGGGCCCAGGGTGCAGACGATTTTGGAACGGCGCATGGGGCAGATCCTATCGGTTTGTTTCGGAGCGGAATATTCGTGCTGTGGGAAAGACCGAGGCCTGACCGGTGATCAAGCGCTGACCAGGGCGTACGCCTGGGTGGCGATCTCCAGCTCCTCGTCGGTGGGGACGACGGCGACCGCGACCCGGGCGTACTCCGGGGAGATCAGCCGCGGCTCGCCGGAGCGCACCTCGTTCAGCGCGGCGTCCACGGCCAGGCCCAGCTCCTCCAGACCGGCCATCGCGGCCTCGCGCACCGGGGCGGCGTTCTCGCCCACACCGGCGGTGAAGGCCACCGCGTCGACCCTGCCGAGCACGGCGTAGTACGCGCCGATGTACTTCTTCAGCCGGTGCACATAGATGTCGAAGGCGAGGCGCGCCTGCTCGTCGCCCTCGTCGACGCGCCGGCGGATCTCGCGCATGTCGTTGTCGCCGCACAGACCGATCAGACCGCTCTTCTTGTTCAGCAGCGAGTCGATCTCGTCGACGGACATGCCCGCGTTGCGCGCCAGGTGGAAGATCACCGCCGGGTCCAGATCCCCGGAACGGGTGCCCATGACCAGGCCCTCCAGCGGGGTCAGACCCATGGAGGTGTCCACGCACCGACCGCCGCGCACGGCGGAGGCCGAGGCGCCGTTGCCCAGGTGCAGGACGATGACGTTGACCTCCTCGGGGGCCTTGCCCAGCAGCTTGGCGGTCTCGCGGGAGACATAGGCGTGCGAGGTGCCGTGGAAGCCGTAGCGGCGGATCATGTGCGCGTCGGCGGTCCCGGTGTCGATCGCGTAGCGGGCCGCGGACTCCGGCATCGTGGTGTGGAAGGCCGTGTCGAAGACGGCGACCTGCGGCAGGTCCGGGCGCAGCGCGCGGGCGGTGCGGATGCCGGTGATGTTCGCCGGGTTGTGCAGCGGCGCGACCGGGACCAGGCGCTCGATGTGCTCGACGACCTCGTCGGTGATCAGGGTCGGCGCGGTGAACTCACTGCCGCCGTGCACCACACGGTGGCCGATCGCGGCCAGCTCGGGGGAGTCCAGGCCCAGACCGTCGGCGGCCAGCTCCTCGGCGACGGCCTTCAGCGCGGCGTCGTGGTCGGCGATCGGGGCCTCCTTCTCGCGCTTGGCGCCGCCGGTCGCGAGCGGGGTGTGGGCGAGGCGGGAGGTCTGCTCACCGATGCGCTCGACCAGGCCCACCGCGAGGCGGGCACCGTCGGCCATGTCGAGCAGCTGGTACTTCACCGACGAGGAGCCGGAGTTGAGGACGAGGACGCGGGAGGGGTTGGCAGTCATGGAGCTTTCCGTGTGGGGGTCGGATGCGGGGCGGACGGTACGGGGCCGGTCCGGCCGGCCCCGTACCCGGCGGCTCAGGCGCGCTCGCCCTGCGCCTGGATCGCGGTGATGGCGACGGTGTTGACGATGTCCTGCACCAGCGCGCCGCGCGAGAGGTCGTTGACGGGCTTGCGCAGGCCCTGCAGGACCGGGCCGACCGCGACGGCGCCGGCCGAACGCTGCACGGCCTTGTAGGTGTTGTTGCCGGTGTTCAGGTCCGGGAAGATCAGCACGGTGGCCTTGCCCGCGACCTGCGAGCCCGGCAGCTTGGTCGCCGCGACCTTGGGGTCGACGGCGGCGTCGTACTGGATCGGACCCTCCACCAGCAGGTCGGGACGGCGCTCGCGCACCAGCTCGGTGGCCCGGCGGACCTTGTCGACGTCCGCGCCGGAACCGGAGGTACCGGTCGAGTACGACAGCATCGCGATCCGCGGCTCGACACCGAACTGGGCGGCGGTCGTGGCGGACTGGATGGCGATGTCCGCGAGCTGCTCGGCGTTGGGGTCCGGGTTGACGGCGCAGTCGCCGTAGACCAGCACTCGGTCGGCCAGGCACATGAAGAACACCGAGGAGACGATCTGCGCGCCCGGCGCCGTCTTGATGATCTCGAAGGCGGGGCGGATGGTCGCCGCGGTGGAGTGCACCGCACCGGAGACCATGCCGTCGGCCAGGCCCTCCTGGACCATCAGCGTGCCGAAGTAGGAGACATCGGCGACCACGTCGTGAGCGAGCTCGACGGTCATGCCCTTGTGGGCGCGGGCCTGGGCGTAGACCTCGGCGAAACGCTCCCGCAGCGGGGACGTCTGCGGGTCGATGACCTGCGCCTCGCCCAGGTCGATGCCCAGCTCGGCGGCGCGCTTGCGGACCGCCTCCTCCTCGCCCAGCAGCGTCAGGTCGCACACGTCGCGGCGCAGCAGCACATCGGCGGCGCGCAGCACGCGCTCCTCGGTGCCCTCGGGCAGCACCACCCGGCGGCGGCCGGAGCGGGAGCGCTCGATCAGCTCGTGCTCGAACATCATCGGGGTGACGCGGGCGGAGCGGGCCACGGAGATACGGTTCGTCAACTCCGTGGTGTCCACGTGCCGTTCGAAGAGACCGAGGGCCGTCTCCGCCTTGCGCGGCGAGAACGCGTCCAGCTTGCCCTCGATGGAGAACAGCTCGGCCGCGGTCGGGAAGGAGCCGCCCGGCACCGAGACCACCGGGGTGCCCGGGGCCAGCCGGTTCGCCAGCGCCAGGATGTCCGGGCCCGGCCGCTCGTCCAGGGTCAGCAGCACGCCCGCGATCGCGGGGGCCCCGGCGCTGTGCGCGGCGAGCGCGCCGACGACCAGGTCCACGCGGTCGCCGGGGGTCACCACCAGGCAGCCGTTGGTCAGCGCGGGCAGGAAGGTCGGCAGCATGGCGCCGCCGAAGACGAAGTCGCGGGCGTCGCGGGCCAGCCCCGCGTCGTCGCCCAGCAGCACCTCGGCGCCCAGCTTGCGGACGATCTGCGCCACGGTCGGCGCCGACAGCGAACCGTCCTCGGGCAGCGCGTAGCAGGGCACCGGCAGGGAGGAGTCCAGCTGGGCCGCGACCTCCTCGCGGTCCTCGGGGGCGACCCGGTTGACGATCACGGCGACCACGTCGCAGCCCAGCGCCTGGTAGGCACGGAAGGCGTTGCGGGCCTCGGCCGGCACCGACTCGGCGGGCTGGTTCCGGCCGCCGGTGACGGGGATGACGAAGGCGCCGAACTCGTTGGCCAGCCGGGCGTTGAGGGCCAGTTCGTCGGGGAGGCTGGTCTCGGCGAAGTCGGTGCCGAGCACCAGCACGTAGTCGTAGGCGCGGGCCACCGCCAGATAGCGCTCGACCAGCAGCGAGACCAGCTCGTCCGTGCCCTTCTCCGCCTGCAGGGCGGAGGCCTCGCCGTAGGTCAGTCCGTAGACCGATTCGGGGGACTGGGTCAGCCGGTAGCGGGAGCGCAGCAGGTCGAAGAGCCGGTCGGGTCCGCTGTCGTGCACGAGCGGGCGGAAGACGCCGACCCGGTCGACCTGGCGGGTGAGGAGCTCCATGACTCCCAGCTCGATGACCTGGCGTCCGTCGCCCCGGTCGGTACCGGTCACGTACACGCTGCGCGTCACGCGTGCTCTCCTTGATCCATCGCCTGTGTGGTGGGCCGTGTTCCGGCCGCGGTTCTGCGAGCCAAAAAATACCCGTTATGGTGGGCTTGCCCTCTTGACAATACCTGCGCCCCTGGATAAGGCGCGCGCCAGGCTGTATTCACGCTGCATCCAGGCTGTCTTCCCTCGGGGTGCCACCGGGGTTTCCCCGGCCGTCATAGGGTGACCGGCAGGACAGTCCGGCCCGTGAAACAATCGGTTCGGCTCACATGTACGATCCCCCGCCCGGCCGGGGGTCCCAGAGCAGGAGACACAGCACACGATGCGCATCGGAGTCCTCACCGCGGGCGGCGACTGCCCCGGCCTGAACGCTGTCATCCGCTCGGTGGTGCACCGGGCACTCGTGGAACACGGCGACGAGGTCATCGGCTTCGAGGACGGCTTCAAGGGCCTGCTCGACGGCCGCTTCCGCAAGCTCGACCTGGACGCGGTCAGCGGCATCCTGGCCCGCGGCGGCACCATCCTCGGCTCCGCCCGCCTGGAGCGCGCCCGGCTGCGCGAGGCCTGCGAGAGCGCCAAGGACTTCTCCCGCGAATACGGCATCGACGTGCTCATCCCCATCGGCGGCGAGGGCACGCTCACCGCGGCCCGGATGCTCTCCGACGCCGGGCTGCCCGTGGTCGGCGTCCCCAAGACGATCGACAACGACATCTCCTCCACCGACCGCACCTTCGGCTTCGACACGGCCGTCGGCGTCGCCACCGAGGCCATCGACCGGCTGAAGACGACCGCCGAGTCGCACCAGCGCGTCATGGTCGTCGAGGTCATGGGCCGGCACGCGGGCTGGATCGCGCTGGAGTCCGGCATGGCCGGCGGCGCCCACGGCATCTGCCTGCCCGAGCGCGCCTTCGACCCGGCCGACCTCGTCACCATGGTCGAGGAGCGCTTCGCGCGCGGCAAGAAGTTCGCGGTCGTCTGCGTCGCCGAGGGCGCCCACCCCAAGGACGGCACGATGGACTACAAGAAGGGCGCCATAGACCAGTTCGGCCACGAGCGCTTCGCCGGCATCGGCACCAAGCTCGCCACCGAGCTGGAGCGGCGCCTGGGCAAGGAGGCCCGCCCGGTCATCCTCGGCCACGTCCAGCGCGGCGGCACCCCCACCGCCTACGACCGGGTCCTCGCGACCCGCTTCGGCTGGCACGCCGTCGAGGCCGCCCACCGCGGCGACTTCGGCAAGATGACCGCGCTGCGTGGCACCGACATCACCATGGTCCCGCTCGCCGAGGCCGTCACCGAGCTCAAGCGGGTGCCGGAGGACCGGATGGACGAGGCCGAGTCGGTCTTCTGAGCCCTCCGAACGGGTAACTGCCTTCCACGAGGCAGCACATACGACGGCCGGTGCGCGGCCCGGGGCGAACCCGGGCCGCGCACCGCTGTGTTGTGTGCGGCAGGCGGTGCGTACCGCTACTGGGCCCCGATCGACTCCAGCACATTCAGCCGTGCCGCCCGCCGGGCCGGCCAGACCGCCGCGAGCACGCCCACGGCCAGGGCCAGCAGCAGGAACAGTCCGATCCGCGCCCACGGCACGACCGTCGCGTAGGCGGGGTAGGACGAGCGCAGCAGGTGTCCGCCCGCCCAGGCGAGGAAGATGCCGACGCCGATGCCCAGGACCGCGCCGAACATCGCGATCATCACGGACTCCAGGCGCACCATCTGCTTGACGCCCTGCCGGGCCAGGCCGATCGCCCGCAGCATGCCGATCTCGCGGGTCCGCTCGAAGACGGACATCGCCAGGGTGTTGACGACTCCGAGGACCGCGATGACCACGGCCAGACCGAGCAGCCCGTACACCATGTTCAGGATGGAGCCGCTGGTGCCGGCACCCTCGCGGCGCAGGTCCCCCTCGCTCTGCACCTTGATGATCGGGTTGCCGCCCATGGCCTCCTTGACCTTGGCGGGCAGTCCGGCGGCCGCGCCGGGAGCGGCCTTGACCCACACCTCGTCGTCACGCACCCGTTCCAGGTGCGGATCGACCAGCTCGGGCGCGGCCAGGGTGTCGGCGGTGACGATGCCGTTCTTGGCGTAGACGGCGACGACCTTGGGGCTTGCCTTCTTGCCGTCGTAGAACTCCATCGGCAGCGTCGAACCGGGCTTCAGACCGTGCTGTTGGGCGTAGGCCTCGGTGACGGCGATCGCGGCGGTGCCCCGGAGGTCGGCGAGCGAGCCGGCGGTGACCTTGAGGTCGGTGACCTTGCCGAGCCGGGCCAGGTCCGTGGCCATGACGCCGCCGGGTATCTCCTTCGACTGGAAGCCCGCCATCCGCAGGGGCACGGCGGCCTCGACGCCCGGCAGTTCGCCGAGCTTGCGGGCCACGTCGGGGTGCAGGCCCAGGTAACTGGTGGAGCCCACACGGTAGTCGGCCGTCATGTCCTTGCGGCCCTTGCGCTCCATCTCCCGGTCCATGGAGGCCCCGGCCACGGTCAGCCCGGTGATCAGCGTGAGGCCGATCATCAGCGCCGAGGCGGTCGCGGCGGTGCGGCGCGGATTGCGCAGCGCGTTCTCCTGGGCGAGCTTGCCGTTCACCCCGGCAAGTCGGCGGGTGGCCCGGCCGAAGAGCCGGACGAACGGGCGGGACAGCAGCGGAGCCAGCACGATGATGCCGGTGAGCGTCAGCGCGGAGCCCGCCATGGCGGCCGTGAGGCCACCCGAGTCCCGCAGTGTCGTCACATACAGCATGACCGCGATGCCCAGCGATGTCAGGGCGGCGCCGAGGGAGTTGCGCAGCACCAGGCTCTTGGGGGTCGGCGCCGCCTCGACGGTGGCCATGGCCTCGACGGGGGCGATCCGGGCCGCCTTGCGGGAGGGCAGCCACGCGGCCAGCACGGTCACGCCCACGCCGACCGCGAGCGCGGCGAGCACCGCTGTCGGCTCGATCACCAGCGGGCCTTCCGGCAGATCGGTCCCGGCCCCGGCCAGGGCCGCGCGCATGCCCACCGCGACGCCCAGGCCCAGCACGAAGCCCGCCGCCGAGGCGATCATTCCCAGCAGCCCGGCCTCGGCCAGCACCGAGCGCACCACCTGACGGCGCGAGGCCCCCACCGCGCGCAGCAGCGCGATCTCACGGCTGCGCTGCGCGATGAGCATGGTGAAGGTGTTGGCGATGACGAAGATGCCGACGAACAGCGAGATACCGGCGAAGACCAGGAAGGTGTTGCGGATCGAGCTGGTCTGGTGCTCGATGAGCCTCGTCTCCAGGGCGGCCAGCTGCTTGCCGCTCCGCGCTTCCAGGCCCTTGGGCAGGGCGGCCCGCACCTTGGCGGCGAGCGCCTCCTGGTCGGCGCCCTTGGCCGCCGAGACGACCAGCTCGCCGAACTCGCCCTTCTTGCCGAAGAGTTCCTGCGCGGTCGCGGTGTCGAACAGGGCGAGGCTGCCGCCCGCGCCGACGCGCGGGTCGCGGGTGGTGACGATGCCGGTGAGCTTCTTGCTCATCACGGGCCCGTCGATGGCCAGCCGCACCGTGCCGCCGACCTTCGCGCCGGTCTTCGCGGCGGTCTTCTGATCGAGGGCGACCTCGTCGGCGGAGGCGGGGCCGCGCCCCTGGAGCAGCGGATAACGGCTGTCCTTGCCGTCCTTGCCCGGCACGTAGTTGACGCCCTGGCGGCCCCACTCGCTGCCCGCGGGGTTGTTGTCCTTGTCGGCCACCGTCACGGTGCCCTGCACGGAGGGGCGTACGGACGCCACGCCCGGCAGCGCGGCGATCCGCCCGGCGAGACGGTCGTCGATGGCGGAGCTCTCCCGGGGGTCCGGCCTGCCCGGGTTCACCTGGACGGCGACGTCGTCCAGGCTCTGGGCCATCTTGTTGTGGAAGGCCTTGCCGACGGAGTCGCTGAAGACGAGCGTGCCGGAGACGAAGGCGGTGCCGAGGAGGACCGCGAGCGCGGTCATCATCAGCCTGGTCTTGTGCGCGAGGAGATTGCGCAGGGCGGTGCGGAACATGTGGCTGGATCTGTCCTGAAGTCGGGGTGGTGGGGGACCGGTCCGTCAGCTCGTACGGCCCTTGGCGTCGAAAGCCTTCATACGGTCCAGGACCGCGTCCGCTGTGGGCCTGCGCATCTCGTCGACGATCCGGCCGTCCGCCAGGAACACCACGCGGTCCGCGTACGAGGCGGCGACCGGGTCGTGGGTGACCATCACGACCGTCTGCTCCATCGCCCGCACCGACTCGCGCAGGAAGCCCAGCAGTTCGGCGCCGGAGCGCGAGTCGAGGTTGCCGGTCGGCTCGTCCGCGAAGACGATCTCCGGCTTCGCGGTGAGCGCCCGGGCCACGGCCACTCGCTGCTGCTGGCCGCCGGAGAGCTGGCTCGGCCGGTGCGCGAGCCGCCCGGAGAGCCCGACCGTGCTCACCACCCGCTCCAGCCACTCCCGGTCGGGCCTGCGGCCGGCGATGTCCAGCGGCAGCGTGATGTTCTCCAGGGCCGTGAGCGTCGGCAGCAGGTTGAACGCCTGGAAGACGAAGCCGATCCGGTCCCGGCGCAGCTGCGTCAGCTGCTTGTCGCCCAGCGCGGCCAGCTCGACGTCACCGATGCGCGTGGAGCCGGAGGATATGGAGTCCAGCCCGGCCATGCAGTGCATGAGCGTGGACTTGCCGGAGCCCGACGGCCCCATGATCGCGGTGAACTCGCCCCGCCGGAACTCCACGGACACCCGGTCCAGGGCCGTCACCTGGGTCTCGCCCCGCCCGTAGACCTTGCTCAGCTCGGTGGCGCGGGCGGCGACGGCGACGGTGCCGGCGGGCGCGGGGGCGGCGGGCGAACCCGCGGAATGGGCAGCCGTGCGATACACGAGGGCTCCTCGGAAAAGGGTGGGGTGCGTGCGGTGCTCCGGTACGGGACCGGGGAGCGGAGCCCAGCGGGGTCGCCGTGCACGCGGACACGTGGGGGCCACGGTCCGACGGGGGATGAGCAGTTCGACGGGGTGAGCGCGCCACCGCTGGGATCAACGGTTCCATTCTCGGCGGCACGAAGGCACCGGCGCGTCAGCCGAACGACTGGAAAGCGGCGTCGCACTTTGGGTATGGAGCGGGACCGCGCCGTAGTCCTGGAGACGGATGCCGTCATCCCCGGGACGCATGGCTGCCGGTGATGGACCGTCGCGGTACCCGGCCCGGCGGCAGCCGCACCCGGCCCGCCGGCCGCTCAGTTCCGCAGCGTGCTGGACGGCGAGTGCCCGTACCGCTGCTGGTAATAGGCCGCGAAACGGCCGAGGTTGTTGAACCCCCAACGATAGGCGACCTGCGAGACGGTGACATCGCCGTCGCCGCGCGCGGCCGCCAGTTCCTCGTGCGCCCTCCCCAGCCGTACCTCGCGCAGATACCCCAGGGGCGTCGTCCCCAGGTGCCGGCGGAACGCCTCCTGCAGGGCCCGTGGGCTGACGCGGGCCGCCAGAGCGAGGTCCCGCAGTGTCAGCGGCTCGTCCGCCCGGGCCTCCGCGACCGCCATCGCCCGGCGCACCGCCGGGTGCGCCACCACGCCCGTACGCTGCGCGTCCACCCCGTCGGTGACCAGCCGGTGCGTCTGCATCAGCGTGGCGGCCGTCAGCTGGGTCAGCTGCGAGGCGATCAGCGGACTCGACCGCGCGACCCCCTCGCCCAGCACCTCGCGGTGGACGACGGCCGAGACCCCCGCCCAGCTGCGCGCAGCGGCCTTCGACAGCGTCCCGCCGAGGGAGAACCGGGCCCGGATCGGCCCGTCCAGCCCCAGCGCGTCCGCCGCCGCCTGCTCCACGGTCTCCCGCGCCAGCCGTACCGTCGTCATCCGGGCGCCGGGCGACCAGTGCACCCGGAAGGAACGGTACGGGTCGAGCACGTATGTCTCGCCCGGCCCCACGAAGCGCTCCTCGCGCCCCGGGGACATCACCTTCACACTGCCGCGTACCAGCTGGCACACCAGCAGGTACGAGTCCAGCGGCTGCGGCGCGACCAGGGTCTCGGCGCCGTACTGCAGCCCGGAGACCGTGATCCCGGGGAAGCCGCCCTCCGCGTACCACGCGGAGAACGCCCTGGGGTCGCCGAGCACGCTCAGGTCGTACGGGCTGTACGCGCTGCTGATGATCTCGCGGGTCTCGTCGAGATTGTTGCTGTGCACGAGCGTGCGCATGTTTCCGGGGGCGTTGGGTCCCACGCTGGGTTCGGTCATCGGGTGTCCTGAGGGAGTGTCCGCGTTCTCGGGCCGAGAGCCGCGTTCGGCGAGTAGCCGTTCGGGTCGCCCCGTTAGTACCGTCGTGGTTGTCCGCAGTCAAGGGCGGGGTCCGTCCCACGGTGCATTCGGGACAGTCGCTCCTCGGCCGGCCACGTCGGAGCCGCCGGCCCGGCCCGCGCCCGGCGGACGCGCGGCCCTGGATCCACGGGGGACATCCAGGGCCGCACCCGCAAGGGTGCCCCGCCGTCACGCGGCCCGACGACGGGGCGGTCCCCGATCCCCTCCGCAGCGCCCCTCCAAAGCGCCGTGCCGTCAGCCCTTCACCGCTCCCGCCAGCGCGAACCCTCCGCCCAGCCGCCGCGCGATGAGCGCGTACAGCAGCACCACCGGCGTCGAGTACAGGATCGAGAACGCGGCCAGTTGCCCGTAGGCGACCTGGCCGTAGTTCCCGAAGAACGTGAAAATGCTGACGGACGCCGGGAGTTGGTCCGGCGAGAGCAGCAGCATGAACGGCACGAAGAAGTTCCCCCACGCCATGATGAACGTATAGCTCGTCACCACCGCCAGACCCGGCCCCATCAGCGGCAGGATCACTCTCGTCAGCGCCTGGAACCGGCTCGCCCCGTCCGTCCAGGCCGCCTCCTCCAGGACGGCCGGAACCCCGTCCATGAAATTCTTCATCAGCCAGATGGCGAACGGCAGTTGCGCCGCCGCCAGGAACAGCGCGGTGCCGTGGACGGTGTCGATCAGGTCGACGCGGACGAACAGCCCGTAGACGGGGACCATGACCGCCGTGATCGGCAGACACGTGGTGAACAGGACCGTGAGCAGATACGGCCTGGCGAAGCGCGAGCGGAAGCGGGAGAGCGGGTACGCGGCGAGGGTCGCGCACACGACCGTCAGCACGGTCGCGCTTCCGCACAGCAGAAGGCTGTTGAGCATCGGCGTGAAAGCGATCTCGTCCGTCGCCACAGCGGAGAAGTTCTCCAGAGTGGGGTGCGAGGGCGTCTTGACGCTCAGTCCCGCTTCCGGGTCGACGGACGCGAGGAGCAGCCACACGAGCGGGGCGGCGAAGCCGGCGGCGACGGCGAGGAGAGCGGCGTCGGCGGCGAGACGGTGGAGGGCTCTGCGGGAGCGGGAGCGGGTGCGCAGGGTTCGCATGACTTGTGGATTCCCCGGACCGCCCGGGGGAGTGCTTCGGGTTGTGGGCTTCCGGGGCACCCACTAGGGTCGAAACGGTGTGAAAAGCCTGATTTGTCGTGATGTCGGTGGTGGTGAGCGCTCACGCGCCCTCCCAGGCCCTGGAGGCGGATGAGCATGACGTCCACCATGCCGGTAGGCGGCATCCGTCCCGGCCCCGGTGTCCCGGATCCCGCCGGACTCGTGGTGCGCAACGCCCGTATCCACACCGGTGATCCGCGCCTGCCTGCCGCCTCGGCGGTGGCCGTCCGCGACGGCGTGTTCGTCGCCGTGGGCGACGACGCGGACATCGCCGCGCACGTCGGCCCGGACACGACGGTCGTCGACGCACTGGGCCGCCGCGTGATCCCCGGCCTGATCGACTCCCATCTGCACGTCATCCGCGGCGGTCTGAACTACCTGCTGGAACTGCGCTGGGACGGCGTGACCTCGCTGCGGCAGGGACTGCGCATGCTGCGCGAGCAGGTGGAGCGCACCCCGAAGGGCCAGTGGGTGCGCGTCGTCGGCGGCTGGAGCAAGGACCAGTTCACCGAGAAACGCCTGCCCACCCCCGCCGAGCTGACGGCCGTCGCCCCCGACACCCCGGTGTTCGTCCTGCACCTGTACCAGGCCGCCGTACTCAACCGTGCTGCCGTCACGGCTGTCGGCCACACCCGCGACACCCCGGACCCGCCCGGCGGGCAGATCGTCCGCGACCACGCCGGGAACCCCACCGGGATGCTGCTCGCGGCCCCCGCCGCCGGTCTGCTGTACGCGACCCTCGCCCAGGGACCGTCCCTCAGCCCGCCCGAACAGGTCTCGTCCACACGGCACTTCCTGCGCGAACTCAACCGCTTCGGTCTGACCGGCGCGGTGGACGCGGCCGGGGGCTTCCAGAACTTCCCCGACAACTACGGCGTGATCATGGACCTGGCCCGCGCGGGCGAGCTGACGGTCCGCATCGCCTACCATCTCTTCCCTCAGACACCCGGCCAGGAGCTGCGGGACCTCGAACGCTGGACGGGCATGGTCTCCCCCGGCGACGGGGACGCGTGGCTGCGCTGCAACGGGGCCGGGGAGAACCTGGCATGGTCGCCCGCCGACTTCGAGAACTTCGCCGAACCCCGCCCGGAGCTCGAAGCCCGGGCCCAGGACGATCTGGAGGCCGCCGTACGGCTGTTGATGACCCACGGCTGGGGCTTCCGGCTGCACGCCACCTACGACGAGACCATCCAACAGGACCTCGACGTGTTCGACAAGCTCGCGGCCGAAGGGCTCTTCCCCCGCGGCACGAGCTGGTTCTTCGACCACGCCGAAACCGTCAGCGAGGCGAACCTGGACCGGATCAAGGCACTGGGCGGGGCGCTGTCGGTGCAGAACCGCATGATGTTCCAGGGACGGGCTTTCATCGACCGGTACGGGGCCGCACGCGCCCAGACCGCGCCGCCCGTACGCGCCATGCTGGACCGCGGGCTGACGGTGGCCGCCGGAACCGACGCCACCCGGGTCTCCAGCTACAACCCCTGGCTCTCGCTGGCCTGGCTCGTCGGCGGCTTCACCGTCGACGGCGGCCGGCTGAACCGGGCGGCGGACCGGGTGGACCGGGAGACGGCGCTGCGCATGTACACCCTCGCCGGCGCCGAACTGACCGGTGAGGCGGACGTGAAGGGCACCGTCGAGGTGGGCAAGTACGCCGATCTCGCCGTGCTGTCGGCCGACTACTTCGGCGTCGACGAGGCCGACATCGCCCGTATCGAGTCACTGCTGACCGTGGTCGGCGGACGCGTCGTGCACGGCACGGCCGAGTACGAGGGGCTGGCGGCCCCGCCGCCCCCGGTGCTCCCCGCCTGGAGCCCCGTGGCCCGGTTCGGCGGCTACCGGCGGGGGGATCCGGACGGTGTCGTCCAGGCCCGGCACCTCCTCGACGCGGTCGCGGAGTCCGAGGAACACCTCGCCTGGCGGCGCGGGCGCGGTGAGGCGGTTCCGGAGCCGCCACCGGCCGATCCGCTCGGCGGCTGTTTCTGACGGCTGTCCCGTCCGGAGGAGCAGAACTTGCCGGTGCGCGCGACGGGCGGCGAATACTGGGAGCGGTCGCCTGGTACCGCTCGGGGGATCGCCGGGGGAGCACCGGAACGCAGCGTGAGGAGCAGCCATGCCCGGCACCGACAAGGGAAACACCCCGTGGCCCGTTCCCATCTGGGACGCGGACACCGTCCGGCTGATGTCCCAGGATCTCGGCGAGGGAGTGTTCGCCGTCGTGGCCGACACAGCGGACGTCCAGACCACGGAGGGCGTTCCTCAGGCCACGTCCGGCGGTTTCGTCGTCGGCGGCGAAGCGGTCATGGTCATCGAGTCCATGATGACCCCGGGCCTGGCCCGGCAGGTCCTCGACCTGGTCGCGGCGACGACCGGCAAACCGATCCGCTATGTCGGAGTCACCTCCGACCACGGCGACCACTTCTTCGGCAACTACCTCATGCCGGAGGACGCCAGGATCATCCAGCACGAGAACGCCGCGCGCGGCATCGCCGAGACCGGCATCGAGCCGCGCAAGAAGGCACAGATGGGCTGGTTCGACGTCGGCAAGGGCATCGAGGAGGTCGAGTACCGGCCCGCCGATCTGCTGGTCGGCGAGGGCGGACGGCTCGTGGTGGACCTCGGCGGGCATGTCGTGGAAGTCCTCGACCTGGGGCAGGGCCAGACACCCGGCGACCTGTGGTACTGGGACCCGAAGGCGAAGGCCGCCTTCGCGGGCAATGCGTTCATCTGCGAACGCCCCGCCATTCCCTGGCTGTTGGACGGGGTCGCGGAAAAGCCCGCGCAGACCCTGCGGAAGATCCACGACTGGCTGCCGGACGACGCGAGGATCGTCCCCGGGCACGGGCGGGTGACGGACAAGAACGGCATGCTCTTCTTCATCGAGTACCTCGAAACGCTCGTCGCCCATACCCGGTCCGCGGTCGAGCAGGGCCTGACCCTCGACCAGACCAAGGCCGAGTTCCCGATGCCGGAGTTCGACGCCGGCTATCCGCTGTTCAACTGGCTCCACTTCGACGTCAACATCCCGTGCGCCTACAACGAGGCCGCTGCGGCCGCAGCTTCACGCAGGAGCGGCACATGAAGGCGGCGAGTGGCCGCCGCCGCGTCGCAGCCGTGCACGGGCCTGCCGCTCTGTGCGCGCTGTTGATGCTGACGTCGGCCTCCTGCACGACGGACGGGGGCGCGAAGGGAGCAGCGGCCGGAATGCCCGCGTCCGCACTGGGCAACAGCGCTCAGGACCTCGCGTTCGGACCGGCCTACAACACCACGCACGTCTATCTGGACGCGAAGGACGAACCGGCTCTGGTGAACAGCTGGAAGAAGACCTTCGACTCGCCCGGCGTCAACATCGGGCAGTACAGCAACATCACCCCCGCCGGACAGACGAGGGACACGGGTGGCGTCATGCCGTCCCCCTACGGCAATCTCTCGCTGCTCGCCCTGACCCCGCTCCCGTACCCGTTCGGCACCGATCAGGCGGGCTTCCGCGTGAAAGATGTCAAGGCGGCCGTCAAAGCCGCGACAGGGGCGGGCGCGAAGAACATCGTGCAGCCCTGGACGGAGGAGACGGGCCAGGAAACGCTGGTCCAGTTCCCCGGCGGCGTCGTGGTCCAGCTCTTCCAGAAAAGCGGCAAGTACGCTGCCGCGACGTACCCCGACCTGAAGTCCGTACCGACCGACAGGTACTACGTACCCCTGGACGCGGCGGACGACTTCGTGTCCGCCTACACGGGATTCACGGGTGGCAGGGTCACCTCGGACAACAAGTCCGCCGACGGCGCCGAAGTGGGCATGAAGGGCGGCACACTCCGCAAAGTGCTGATCGACGCCGGGAAGTTCGGCAAGGCCGAGGTCCTCGCGACCGACGGACATCTTCCGTACCCCTACGGGAGGGAACACAGCGGCTACGAGGTGATGGACCTCCCGGGGACGCTGGACAAGGCGACGGGGTCGGGGGCGAAAGTCGTCGTTCCGGCGTCGGCGCACGGCGGGAAGGCGGCGATCGTGCAGTTTCCGGGCGGGTATCTGGCGGAGGTTCACCAGAAGGGCTGAGGCGAAATGGTGTGCGCGCGTGGATCTGGTGCGGTGGGTGCCCAAAGGTCTCCCCTTGGCGACCCTCAGCCCGGGGGCGTGAGCCGCCATTGGCGGCCGTCGGGGATGTGCCACACGTACGCGGTCCCGTCCGGCTCCCGGATGTAGCCGAACTGGTCCTGTGCCGGGCGCCCGGCGTCGTTCCACCACTGCCACGTGTCCTCGACCTGATGCCATAGATCCTCTGCGCCGCCGTACTTGACTGTCCCGACGCCGTCGCCGGTGAGGGGCACTCGGGCCCATGAGCCGTCGCTGCTCTGGAGCTGGACGGATGTGGTGCCGGCGTCGTCGAGGTGGTAGACGAGCCGGGTCCGGGGGAGCTGGAAGGCGAGCAGCAGGCGGAACGGGTAGGTGGTGCGGATGTCGTGTGCTGTGACGGGGGTCGGGCGTGTGCCGGTCTCGGGGGCGGCGGCTGTGTGCCGGGGGCTGGGGTAGACGAGGGCGTCGTTGCGTGCGGCCATGAAGCGGCCGGTGGTGCGCGTGAAGGCGCCGCGTGCGCGGGTGTCCTCGTCGAGGGTGAGGCGGACGAGTCCGCCCTCGATGCCGAGTGCCACGTCGGTGAGGATGACCGATCCGGGCTTGGTCTGTTCGATCCATGCCGGTGGGACGGCGGGTACGGAGCAGGTGGCGATGACGCGGTCGAACGGGGCGCCGTCGGGGTAACCGGCCTGTCCATCGGCGGCGGCGAGTTGTGGGGCGTATCCGGCCTCGGCCAGGTTTTGCTGTGCGGCGTGGATGAGGGCGGGGTCGACGTCGACGGAGTGGACGTTGTGGTCGCCGAGGCGGGCGCACAGCAGGGCGGCGTTGTAGCCGGTGCCGGTGCCGATTTCGAGAACGCGGTCGCCGTCCTCGACGGTGAGTTCTTCCAGCATTCCGGCCATGAGGCTGGGCAGGGTGCTGGAGGAGGTGGGGACGCCGGTCCAGGCGGTGTCGTCGACCTGTTCGGCGGTGGCGGGGTCCAGGGCGGTGACGAGGGTGGTGTCGCGGTAGACGTGGGCGAGTTGCTCGTCGGCCGTAGTGGCGTGGTGCCGGCGCCAGACGGCGATGCCTTTGTCGTTGGTCTCCTGTTCGTACCACTCGGGCACGAACACGTGTCGCGGCACGGAGGCGAACGCTTCGGCCCACTGCAGCGACCGGATCGTGCCGGCCCTCTGGAGTTCGGCGGCGAGCGCGGCCAGGTACGGGCGGGCGGCATCGGTCACGCGGCGGCTCCGGTGAGTTCGTCGGCGATGGCTTCGGCGATGGGCAGTCCCGTGGCGTGCTGGATCCAGTCCCATTGCCCACAGGGATTCGCCTCCAGGAACGTCCACTCTCCCGAAGGCGACACGACGAAGTCCAGGGCGGCGAAACGGAGTTCAAGGCGGCGCATCAAGCGTCGTACCGACTCGGCGATGCCGTCGGGGGTCCGGGTGGCCCGGTAGGTCAGTGAGCGGTAGTCGCTGCGCCAGTCCACGTGGGCCTGTTCGCTGCCTGCGCGGACTTCGGCGGCGAGCAGCCGGTGCCGCTGATCGCGGCGAGGTCGACGGCGCGGCGCGGTGTGGTGTGGACAGTCCGCCGTCCCACCCTTGCCGGGCATCGATACGCCCGGCAAGGGTGAGCCGTCGCGGAAACTCGGCGGTGTCATACGGAACACCTCCGCCCCGCGCGCCATGGGCACCTTCACGACCCGGTCGGTACGAAGGCTTTCGCGGGATCAGGGGTCACCGCGAACCGCAGGACCCACGGTCGGGTGGCGGGGTCGGTGGGAGGCTCGCCGCTGCGGACGAGCCGGCCTCCCTCAGCAATGAGCGGGAACGCCTCCCGCAGGTGCGTAACAGGAGTCGACGCCGGGGGCGGGGACCCTTTTCCCTGGAGCGCCCAGCTGCGGCAGTCCCCAGGACGTGTCCAGGACGCTGTCGGGCAGCGGCAGGCGCAGGAGGTCGTAGGCGTCGTAGCGTTCGGCGCCGCACTGGGGGCATCGCTCGACCCCGTGGACGGGTGCCCGGAGTGCCGGGTGCGGGCAGTCGCAGGCGCGTCGGTCTGCTGCCGCTTGGTGGGCGGTGCTCACGCGTGCACCATGCGCTGATGCCGGGCGAATTCCAGGTCGAGGGTTTCGGCCTCTGCGTAGCGCCCGAGGCGTGTCGCGGTGCGGTAGCGGAGTCTGAGTTCGGCGCAGCGCAGGCACCAGTGCGTGAGGTCTGCCGGGTGCGCGACCTCTGTCGGTCGGGATGGGATGTTGTCCGAGGGCCTCGTGCTGTTCACGCTGTACCTCCAAGGAGCCCCTGTGGGCGCTCTGTTCGACGTCCCAGTGGGGTGGTGACGGTGCGGCTACGCTTAGCGAACCGCAGACCGGTGTTCGTGGACATGCCGGGCCGAGCAGCGATGCGGGGAAAGCGGTGAAAGATCATTTGGTGCCGCAGGGGGGCCGTATGCCGGAGGCACGCAGGCGCAACGTCAAGCTTGCTGCTGTGCTCGATGAAACATCCTGGTCCCATGCACAGTTGGCGATGGCTTTCGTGAGGGTGGCGATCGAGCACGGCGCTCGTGAGTTGGCAGGAGTCGGGCGCTCCCACGTGTCCCACTGGGTGGGCGGTACCCAGCCTTCGGGACGGGCGCCTGAGTTGTTGTGCGAGACGTTGTCGCGCCGTCTGAAGCGTGTCGTCACCCCGCAGGAGATCGGTCTGGCGGCCACGTCGGATTCCCCTGGGCCGGTGGACTGGTGTGCGGATACGCTGGTGACGCTGGCCGAACTCGGGAGCGCCGACGTGGACATGGAACGCAGACGAGCACTCGGCACTGCGGTGTATTCGGCCGCCGCGCTGGTTCTCCCCGGGGACGCGTGGTGGCAGCGCATGGCCGAGCGCGGCAGCCGTCGGAGCGTGCCCGGCGCCCGGCGTGTCGGCCGTGGGGACGTGGAAGCCGTACGCGACATGGTGTCGGCGTTCTCCCGCCTGGACCAGCGGCGGGGTGGCGGCCATGCCCGTACAGCAGTTGTGCAGTATCTGGTGTCGGACGTCGCCGGGTATCTGACGGGGAGGTACGGCGACGACGGTGTGCGCCGTCAGATGTTCTCGGCGGCCAGTGAACTGGCTTATCTGTCGGGATGGATGGCTTTCGACAACGCCGAACACCCGGTCGCGCAACGCTACTTCTCTCTCGCCGTGAAGCTGGCTGCTGAGGCCGACGACGCGCCCATGGCCGGACATGTCCTGCGTGCCATGGCGCACCAGGCCGTTGATCTCGGTCATGCGAGAGGTGCCCTGGAGCTGTCGGCTGCGGCGGTCGAGGGGAGGAGATATACCGAGGCCACACCACGGGAGCGGGCGCTGACCGGTGTTGTGCACGCGCGGGGCCTGGCCGTGACCGGGCAGAGAGCGGCTGCTGCGGCCGCGCTGCTCCGCGCTGAAGACGATCTCGCTTCCGCGAGGCCGGGGGACGAGGAGCCAGGCCGGGTGTTCTTCTTCCAGGAGGCGAGCCTCGCGCATCAGACGGCCTGCACCTTGCGTGACTCCGGGGATCTCAAGGGGGCGGCAGGCCAGTTCCGGCGGAGCGTCCGGACCCGCAAGGCGTCGGCCTTCACACGGACACACGCTCTCACCCTCGGCAATCTCGGATCGGTTCAGGTGCGGCAAGGCGACTTCGAGGAGGCCCGCCGGACGTGGTCGCAGGCTCTGGACGCCATGGACGGCGTACGTTCGGGCCGTACGCGCCAGACGGCGCGTGACATCAGAGCCGGGCTCGTTCCCTTCCGCAAGAGAGGAGTGCGGGAAGCCGCCGAACTGGATGCCCGGGCAGCCGCGTATCTCGACGAGTCGGTACCGGTCGAGAGGGCCGGTCGGCTGCCGTAGGACCCCATGACCGCGAGCGCAGGAAGGCGTCATGACCGATCAGCTCGTCCACGTCGTCCCCGTGGCCCATGTCGTCGGCGGCCGCGTCGAACCCACCGACGACCACTGGGGTGGCATGCGATCCGTCATCCGCGTCGACGGTGACCGCTTCACGCCCGAGGCGACCAAGAACCTCGACGCGTTCTCCCATCTCGAAGTCGTCTTCCACTTCCACCTGACCGACCCGGACGACGTGAATCCCGGCGCCCGTCGCCCCCGCGACAACCCCGCCTGGCCCGAGGTGGGCACCTTCGGTCACCGCAACATGCGCCGTGTCAACCGGATCGGTGTCTCCCGATGCCGCCTGGTCGAGGTGGACGGGCTCGACCTGCATGTCGAGGAACTCGATGCTGTGGACGGCACGCCGGTCCTCGACATCAAGCCGTGGTTCCGGGAGATGGGCCCACGGGGCGAGGTACGGCAGCCGGCCTGGCCGGGGGAGATGCTGGTGGCGTACTTTGCGCGGCCGAGCGAGGGGTGAGGCAGCAGTGTCAACAGCACGTCAAAACGGGAACCCTCCCCCCACCCCGCACGTCCCCCTCTGATACCGGGCCCACCCGCCCGAACCGCCCCGGCCGTCCGGGGCGTCGCCACCCGGCCCGAGGTAGCCTGAAGTCCGTCACCTGCCCGTAACGCAGGGCGTTTTGTTTGGAGAGTTCGTTGAACTGTTTCTTTGATCCGTCGCACGGCCCGGGTGTGCAGACCGTCATGTGGGCGCCGCAGTGGGGCGTCGCGCGGAACGTCATGAGCTGTGTCGCGTGCGCGCAGCGGTGGGCCACGGTGCAGCAGCAGGCGGCGGCCGGGCAGAACGCCGGTTACGCCCAGGGGTACGCTCCCGCGCCGCAGCAGGGGCAGGGCTACGCGCAGCCCCCGCAGCAGGGGTACGCGCAGGCGCCGCAGGCCCACGGGTACGGGCAGGGGCAGCCGCAGCGGCAGGGGCCGGGCTGGGGCGGGGTCGCCGCCGCCGGTATCGCCGGTCTGGCCGGTGGCGCGCTCATCAACGAGATGATGGACGACGACGAGCCGCGCCAGGTCGTCAACATCACTGAGAACCACAACGAGTTCATCGACTCCGACGGTGACGGCGACTGGTTCTGAGCGGGGCTCAGCCGGTGTGACGGACAGGGGCGGTGCGCGGATCGTTCTCCGCGCACCGCCCCGTCCGGCTTTCATGGCCCGGGCACAACCCCGGCCCCGCCGCCGTCAGTCGACTATCCGTACCCGCTCCGCGTGCGCCTCGTCCTCGCCGTCGTCCACCAGGACGTAGGTGACGCGCAGACCTTCCGTCAGGAACGTGCCGTCCTCCAGTGCGGCGACCGCCACCCGTGCCTCCCGGCCGTCGTCACCGACGATATAGCCGTAACCACGGGCCTGGTTGTACCACTTGACCCTGCCACTGACTCTGTCCGCCATGGGGCCCACCTCCTGCAACTGTCCCGCGTACGCCCCCGGATGGGCCTCGCACGCCGGATCATTCCCCGAAGCGGGCGTCCTGCACGTACACCTTCGCGCAACGTGCGGGACCCGGCGGCGGGGGCGTCCGGCGCGGTAGCGTCTGCCCCATGCTTGACCGAGACGGCAGGCCACGGGCCTGGGGTTGGGTGTTCGGGGCGCGCGAGGTGGACGAGTCGGAGGGCGGGCCCCCGCTCTACAGCGACTTCGAGAAGGACTGGTCGGCGCAACTGGACGTGATCAGCGCGTGGACGGAGCGGAACGGCTGTGTACGGGCCGGTTACGACATCTGGTCCGTGCGCCGGCCGTCCGGGCGGCTCGCCGCGTTCCTGGCGCGGGCCGGGGTGAGCGTCGTGGTCGTCGCGGGGGCGCGGATCCTGGAGCGGCTGCGGGAGGGGTGGGGCGAGGAGGAGTGGGCCCAGTTCCTCGGTGATCTGCGGGCCGCCGGGGTGCGCATCGAGATCGCGGAGCCCGCCGGCCCGTAGGAGCGGCTCGCCCGTAGGAGCGGCTCACACCTCCTCCCTCAGCAACCGCAGGTACACGGCCGAGAACACCGCCCCCACCAGCAGCAGGAGCAGGGCCACCGCCGTGCCGTAGCCGATCAGCGACTTCAGGAACGCCTGGTCGTACATGAACACCGGCAGGGTCTCGCTGCGGTGGCCCGGACCGCCGCGCGTCATCGCCCAGATGAGGCCGAACACGGAGAGCGTCTGCAGGGTGTTGAGCATCAGGTTCGTGGCGACCGAGCGGCGGATCATCGGCAGGGTGACGTGCCAGAAGCGGCGCGGACCGCTCGCCCCGTCGACCTGGGCCGCCTCGTCGATGTCCTGCGGGATCTCCGCGAGCGCGGCGGAGTACACGAGCATCGAGAACGCCGTGCCGCGCCAGACGTTCGCGAAGGACACGGCGAGGACCGGGAGCGTGAACAGCCAGTTCTGGGTGGGGAGATGGAGCCATTCCAGGACCGCGTCGAGCGTGCCGCGCCGGTTGAAGAACGTGTAGAGCAGGAACGCGGCCACGATCTCCGGCAGCACCCAGGCCGCGATCACCACCGTGCCGGTGAGGGTACGCACGGTCCGTGACGCGCGCCGCATCAGCGCGGCGAGGGCGAGGCCGAGCGTGTTCTGGCCGACGAGCGAGGACAGGACCGTGAAGACGAGGGTGAGCAGGACGGCGTTGCGGAAGGCGTCGTCGGCGAACGCCCGGCGGAAGTTGGCCAGTCCGACGAATGAGGCGGTGGCCTGGCCGGTGAGCTGGGTGTCGGTGAAGGCGAGGTAGACGCAGTAGCCGATGGGGCCGGCGAGAAAGGCGAGCAGGAGCGCGGTCGCGGGGGCGAGGGGGAGCCAGCGGGTGGCGGTGCGCAGAGGGTGACGGGGGGCGGGGGTGCCTCCCGGTACCGGGCCGTACGACGTGCGGCGTCCGCCGCCCGGGGTGCCGGCTCCGGTGCCGTCCACCCGCGCCGGGGGGCCGGTCCCGCTGCCGGGCATGGGCGTACCGGCGCTCGCACCCGCCGCCCGTGCCGGCCCGGCGCTCTGCCCCGCCGAGTGCGCGGCGGCGGCCCCGCCCGCGTCCGTACGGCGCGCACGGCCTGTACCGCTGCCCGGTGCCTCCCCGCCGGCGGCGCGCCCGCTGCCGTCCGTACGGACCGTACCGCCCGTGCCGTCGCCCGATACCTCCCCGCCGGCAGCGCGCCCCCTCACCGCCCCCTCACCACCGTCCCGCCGTCCCCCGCGATCGACGTGACCTGTTCGTCGTAGCGGCGCGCCGCCTGCTGGGCCGTCGTGTCGCCCGTCGTCACCGATTCCATCGCCTCCTGGATGGCCGCCGAGACGCGCGGGTAGACCGGCAGCGCGGGGCGGTAGTGGGTGGCGGCCACCAGGCCTGTGAAGAAGTCGACGCCCGGCATCGAGGTGCGGTACCGCGGGTCGGCCGCCACGTCGTCGCGTACGGCGATCTCCGCGTCGCGCACGTTCCACTCGACCGCGTTCTGCCGCGTCTGCAGTGTCTCGACGAGTTGCCAGGCCAGGTCCGCGCGGGGCGACTTGGCGGGGATCGACCATGTCCAGCCGCCGGACATGCTCACTTTCCCGGGCGCGGCCCCGTGCTGCGTGGGGAAGGCCGCCTGCCCCATCACGCGCGCCCACTGGGGCCACGGTTTGCCGCCGGTGGGCAGCCAGTTCTGGCCGAGCCAGGAGCCGTCGAGGTCGATGGCCAGCTTGCCGGAGGGCAGCCATTGCGTGGTCACTCGGGTGTCGATGTTGGGGTCGACCGCGTCGGACGGGTCGGGGCCGAGTTTCTCCGCGAAGACCGTGCGCACGAAGTCCAGGGAGTCCTTGAGCCCCTGCCCGCCGAGCACCCACTTCTTCGCGTCCGGGTCGTAGAGCGGGTCCTTGCCGGTGCCGTACAGCAGCATCTCGAAGCCCTGCATGGACGAGCGTTCGCCGGGCCCCTTGCCGGTGTAGATGTTGAGCGGGATGACGCCGGGCAGCCGGCGTTTGACGGTACGGGCCGCGTCGAGGACGTCTTGCCAGGTCGCCGGCCGCCAGTCGGCCGGCAGTCCGGCTCGCGCGAACAGCTCCTTGTTGAACCACAGTCCGCGGGTGTCGGTGCCGTCGGGCACGCCGTACGTCCTGCCGTCCTCGGCCCGTGCCGCCGTCTTCGCGCCGGGCACGTAGTGCCGCCACTCCGGCCAGTTCCCGAGCTTGTCGTCGAGCGGTCTCAAGTAGCCGCTGCGGATGTCGGAGTTGATGAGGAAGGTGTCCTCGCGGACGAGGTCGGGCGCGGTCTTCGGCGACCGCATCATCTGCTGGAGCTTGGCGTAGTAGTCGGCCTGGGACGCCTGGATGGGCACCAGACGCACCTTCTTGCCGGGGTGGTCGTGCTCGAACTGCTTCTGTACGGCGGCCAGATAGTCGTCCAGGATCCGCGTCTTGTTGTCGGTGTTGCGGTTGTAGGCGACCTTGACGGTGTCCGGGTCGCCGCCGCTGCCGCCGCCGCAGCCGGTGAGGACGGGTCCGGCGAGGAGGGCCCCGGCGGCGAACAGGGCGGTGAGCGGACGGGCGGTGGGGCGCGCGGGCACGGCGACCTCCTACGGGCCTCGGCGGGCGGCCGGCCGCCGCGGGCGCCCGTACGGCGCCCGGAACGGGCCGGGCCGGTCGGCACCTTGCTGAGGTCGTACGTTCCCGCGGGGGCGCCCCGGCACGCGTGCCGGGGCGCCGGGCGGTGCGGGTACGGGGCCATGCCCGTGTACGGATGCCCCTGCGGGCGGCGGCTGTCGCGCGCGTACGCGCCTCACGCACCCCGTACGGGCCGCCCCGTCACCCCCGCCCCCTCAACCCCGCTCCGTCACCCACCGGTACCGCAGCTCCGGCCGGCCCACCTGCCCGTACTGGGGGGCCCGCGTGGCGCGGCCCGTTGTCACCAGGTGTTCCAGGTAGCGGCGCGCGGTGATCCGGGACATGCCCAGGTCCGTGCCCGCCGTGCCCGAGGTGAGCCCGTCGGGGCCGGCCGCGCGCAGGGCGTCGGTGACCGTCTGCAGCGTGTCCAGGCTCAGCCCCTTGGGGAGCGCGGCCGGCTGCGGGGCGCGCAACACCGCGAGCGCGCGGTCGACTTCCTCCTGCCCACTGGCCTCGCCGATCACCGCGTGGTACTCGGCGTAGCGCACGAGCCGGTCCCGCAGCGTCGCGAACGTGAACGGCTTGAGGACGTACTGCACGACCCCGAGCGAGACGCCCTCCCGCACCACCCCCAGATCACGCGCCGACGTGACCGCGATGACGTCGGCGGCATGCCCGGCGGTCCGCAGCGAGCGGACCAGCTGCAGCCCGTGCCCGTCCGGCAGGTACAGGTCGAGCAGCAGCAGGTCCACGGCCGTGCGCTTGAGGAACTGCGAGGCGTCGCCCCGCGAGTGCACGACCCCGGCGAGGGTGAAGCCGGGTACGCGCCGTACGTACTGCGCGTGCGCGGCGGCGGCCACGGGGTCGTCCTCGACGACCAGCACGCGGACCGGGGGGCGCGCTTCCGTGGGCGGGGATGTACTCATGGCCGCACCCCGGTTCCCGCGGCCGCCGCCCCGCCCGCGCACTGCGCGGCCAGCGGCAGCCGGACGGTGAACTCCGCGCCCCCCTCGGGGGATCCGGCCACCGTGACCGTACCGCCGTTGCGCCGCGCGGCCTGCCGGACGAGCGCGAGCCCGATGCCCCGGCCGTGCGGGGAGGCGCCCGGCTCCTTGGTCGACCAGCCGCGCCGGAAGACATCCTCCACGGCCTCCTCCGGCACGCCGGCCCCGGTGTCCGCGACGCGGATGAGCAGTTCGCCACCGTCGGGGCGGAGAGTGACGGTAACGCGCGCGGGCCGCGCGGCGGGAAGGGGCCCGCCCTGGGTCTGGTCGCAGGTGCTGGAGAGCGCGCACCGGGGGCCGTCCGGGCCGGGTCCCCCGTCCGCTCCGCCGGCACCGTCGTGCTCGTCCGCTCCGTACGCCTCAGTGGTGCCCCCCGCGGTGAACGCGCCGGACCGCGCGGCGTCTTCCGGCGGGACCACGCCGAGAGCCGCGGGCCCGTCCGTCCCCGCGCAGTCCTGCGCGAAGGCGCACGGCGCGGACCCCGCGCGCCTGTCCGGCCCCCCGGAGCCGTCCGCCTCCCCGGAAACGCCCAGGCCCCCGGAACCGTCCGGCCCCCCGGCAGCCGGCTCCGCCCGTCGGCACGCCTCCTCGGCGGCGGACATCGCGTTGTCGACGAGATTGCCGAGGATCGTCACCAGATCGCGCGGCGGCAGCTCTTGCGGCAGCAGCCCGTCGTCCACGCGCGTCTCCGGGGTCAGCAGCAGCTCCACCCCGTGCTCATGGGCCTGCGCCGCCTTGCCCAGCAGCAGCGCCGCCAGCACCGGCTCCGCGACCGCCGCCACCACGCGGTCCGTCAGGGCCTGCGCCAGCTCCAGCTCGGACGTCGCGAAGTCCACGGCCTCGTCCGCGCGGCCCAGCTCGATCAGCGAGACCACGGCGTGCAGCCGGTTCGCGGCCTCGTGCGCCTGCGAGCGCAGCGCCTCCGCGAAGCCCCGCACCGAGTCCAACTCGCTGGAGAGCTCCTGGAGTTCCGTGTGGTCCCGCAGCGTGACGACCGTGCCGCAGCGCTCGCCGCCCGAGACCGGCGAGGTGTTGAGCACCACGATCCGCTCGGCCGTCGGCAGCACCTCGTCCACGCACGGCTCCGGCGCCAGCAGCGCCCGCGTGAGCGCCGGCGGCAGCCCCAGCTCCGTGACGTGCCGGCCGGTCGGCTCGCCGCGCAGGCCGAGGAGTTCCCGCCCCGCGTCATTGACCAGTGCGACGCGCCGCTGCCCGTCGAGCAGCAGCAGCCCCTCGCGTACCGCGTGCAGCGCGGCTTCGTGGTAGTCGCGCATCCGGGCCAGCTCGGCCGCGTTCATCCCCCGCGTGTGCCTCCGCAGCCGGGTGGTGAGCAGGTACGTACCCGCCCCGCCGAGCGCCAGCGCGCCCAGCGCGACGGTGAGCAGCCAGAGGAGCTGCCGCCGCTCCTCCGCGCTGATCGCCTCGACCGTGATCCCCACACTGACCAGCGCCGTGACCTCCCCCCGGTCCTGTACGGGCGCCACCGCCCGCACCGAGGGCCCCAGCGTGCCCGTGTACGTCTCCGAGAACATCCGCCCCGCCAGCGCCGGTCCGGTGTGCCCGAGGAACGGCTCCCCGACCCGCGCCGGGTCCGGGTGCGTCCAGCGGATCCCCCGCGGGCTCATGACCGTCACGAAGTCCACGCCCGAGTCGCGACGCACCTGCTCCGCGTACGGACGCAGCACCGCCGCCGGATCGGACGAGCGCACCGCTTCCCGTACGTCCGGCGACGCGGCGACGGCGGCCGCCGCGGCCGTCACCCGGTGCCGGGCGGACTCCTCGGCCTCGCCGCGGTCGGCCGCGTACGCGAACGCCGCGCAGCCGGCCACCACCGCGGTGACCAGCACGATCTGCATCGCGAAGAGCTGCCCGGCCAGGCTGCGCGGGCGGCGTATGCGGGGTCTGCGCATGGCCGACAGTGTGCACCGGGCCCGGGCCGTGAACGTAATGCACATAAGGGTGACCACAGTCACAGAGGCGTGCATAGTTCGCCGGAGCCCCCACTTGTCGGGAGAGGGGACCCACGAGCCGCACACCCCGAGGAGACGCTCCGTGACAACGCAGTCACCGCCAACGCCGCCGTCCCTTACGCACGGCCCTGGCCGCCCCGGCCGCCGCGACCGCACCCACTACCTCTATCTCGCCGTGATCGCGGCCGTCGTCGTCGGGATCGCCGTCGGCCTCGCCGCGCCCGGCGTGGCCGTCGAACTCAAGCCGCTCGGCACCGGCTTCGTGAACCTCATCAAGATGATGATCTCGCCCGTCATCTTCTGCACGATCGTGCTGGGCATCGGCTCCGTCCGCAAGGCCGCCAAGGTCGGCGCCGTCGGCGGGCTCGCCCTCGGCTACTTCCTCGCGATGTCCACCGTCGCCCTCGCCATCGGGCTCGTCGTCGGCAACATCCTGGAACCCGGCAGCGGGCTGCACCTGACCGACTCCCTGCGGCACGCCGGAGAGGCCCAGGCCAAGGGCGCCCACGAGTCCACCGCCCAGTTCCTGCTCGGCATCATCCCCACGACCATGGTCTCCGCCTTCACCGGCGGACAGGTCCTGCAGACCCTGCTGGTGGCCCTGCTGGCCGGCTTCGCCCTGCAGGCCATGGGCAGCGCGGGCGAGCCCGTCCTGCGCGGCATCGGCCATGTGCAGAAGCTCGTCTTCCGCATCCTCGCCATGATCATGTGGGCCGCCCCGGTGGGCGCGTTCGGCGCGATGGCCGCCGTGGTCGGCGAGACGGGCGTCGACGCGCTCAAGTCCCTCGCCGTCATCATGCTCGGCTTCTACGTCACGTGCGGGCTGTTCGTGGTCGTGGTCCTGGGCGCGCTGCTGCGCCTCGTCGCCGGCGTGAGCATCTTCGCCCTGCTGAAGTATCTGGGACGCGAGTTCCTGCTGATCCTGTCGACCTCGTCGTCGGAGTCCGCGCTGCCGCGCCTGATCGCGAAGATGGAGCACCTGGGCGTGAGCCGGCCCGTCGTCGGCATCACCGTGCCCACCGGCTACTCCTTCAACCTGGACGGCACGGCCATCTACCTGACCATGTCGTCCCTGTTCATCGCCGAGGCGATGGGGGAGCCGCTGTCGCTGTCGCAGCAGATCTCGCTGCTGCTGTTCATGATCGTGGCGTCGAAGGGCGCGGCCGGGGTGACCGGCGCCGGGCTCGCCACGCTCGCCGGCGGACTCCAGTCCCACCGGCCGGAACTGGTCGACGGCGTCGGCCTCATCGTCGGCATCGACCGCTTCATGAGCGAGGCCCGCGCGATGACCAACTTCGCGGGCAACGCGGTGGCGACGGTCCTGGTCGGCACCTGGACCAAGGAGATCGACGCGGGACGGTGCCGGGAGGTGCTCGCGGGCCGACTCCCCTTCGACGAGGCGGTGTTGACGGAGGAGGCGACGGCGGACGGGCCCGCGGCCCGAGGGGAGGAGAAGAGCGCGGCCGGGGTGTGAGAGGGGTACTTCTCCCGGGGAGTTGGCCTCGATCGCCACCCCCCGGGGTGGTCAGGACGCCGCATACACCTTCTGCGCGAACTCCGCGATCTGGTGCTCGTCCAGATGCTTGGCCAGATCGGCCTCACTGATCATCCCGACCAGCCGCTTGTTCTCGTCGATCACCGGCAGCCGGCGGATGCGGTGCGTCTCCATCTCGCTCAGCACCGCGTCGGCGTCCGCGTTCGCGCTGATCCAGCGCGGCGTGCCCACACACAGGTCACCGGCCGTGCACGTGGACGCGTCGCGGCCCTCGGCCACGCACTTGATCACGATGTCGCGGTCGGTGATGATCCCGCAGAGCCGCTCGTCCTCGTCGCTGACCGGCAGCGCGCCCACATGGAGATCGCGCATCCGCATCGCGGCGTGCTCCAGCGTCTCGGTCTTGGGGATCCAGTGCGCTCCCGGGTGCATGATGTCCTTGGCGGTGGTCATGGCGTGCCTCCTGAGGAAACGGGTGCGTGCCTGTTCACCATCCATCCACAGTCCATGCTCGCGCTGTGGGCGGGATCCCGCACGCCGGGGGCCGTACGGGCCGGCCGCCGTACGGGCCGTACCGCCGTCAGCGGCGGCGCCCCCGCTTCCCCGCGCCGCTCTGCCGCCGGCGGGCGCGGGCCGCGTTCAGCCGGCCGAGCTGGGTGGCGCGGGCACGCAGCGGTCCGTCCGCGATACGGGCCAGACGCGCGAGGCCGTCCCGGTCGGGGTGGCCGGAGCCCAGCGCGGCGCCGATCATCGTCTGCGCGTCGCGGCGGCCGGCGGCCAGCAGGTGCTCCACGAACACGTCCTGGTCGCCGGACTCCAGCAGTTGCAGGAGGCTCTCGGCGACCAGGAGCGCGGACTCGGTGCCGGTGAGGTCCTCGGGGGCCAGGATGTCCCGGTGGGTGAGGACACTGAGCGCGGTCGGGGCGAGCTGTGGGTCGCCGCGCAGGCTGTGGGGCAGGCGCTGCCCTTCGGGCAGGGCGGCGGTGAGGGTGTCGAGGAAGGCCGTGGACCGGACCCGGAACGGGCTCTCGCGCACGGCGTCCAGCAGCAGGCCGCGTGCGTGCTCGGGCCCGCCGTGGGCCTCCGCCCAGGCGGAGAGCTCCGCGCGGGCGCTGTCCGGGTCGTACTCCTGGGACACGACGCCCAGAACGGCGGTGGCGCAGGCGTGGGCGAGCTCACCGACGAGCGGGGCGCTGCGGCCCTCGGCCAGCAGCCGCTGCCGCACCGCGTAGGTGCCCAGGTCGGTCAGGCGGATCAACTCCACCGGTCCTGCGGTCAGTTCCTCGCGCAGGGCTTGTGCACTCGCGCGGGAGTCCGGGTCCGGGGGTCCCGGGACGGCGCCCAGGGGCCGGGCGAGCTCCGGCGGCAGGCCGTCGGGCGGTTCGGGGGAGTCGGCATCCTCGCCGGGGGTCCCGTCCAGGCCGGTCATGTCGAGGTAGGCGGGGTCGGCCATGCCCTGTTCACGGGCGATCGCCCCGAGGTCCTCCAGGGCGTCCAGGACACGGCGCAGGTCCCGGTCGGCGGCCAGCAGCCACAGCCGCCGTACGTGCTCGGGCACGGCACCGAGATCGAAGCGCAACCCGTAGGCGAAGTGGACCGACGCGCGCAGCCGTGGCCACGGCATCGGATGGGGCAGGCTGTAAAGGGTGTTGAGGACGTCCGGCAGCACGTCCTCATAGGCCGTGTACAACAGGGAAGGGCCCGAGGACCAGCCCGTGCCGCCCAGCAGCGGCTCCCGCAGCTCGAACAGCGCCGTGAAGGCCCGCTCCCACAGGGCCAGCGGATCCGCGATGACGGGGCGCGCCTTGGCGACCGCGTACGCGCGGCCTTTAGCCACCCTGATCAGCCGCGCCTGCTTCGCCATGGCGAACAGCAGGCTCAGGCGCGGCAGTTCGGCACTGCTGCGCGGCGCTGTGGCACGGTCACCCGTCTCCAGCGTCTCCGCGAGCCGGCGGGCGTCGGCGACCCGCAGCCGCCCCAGCCTGGTCAGCGGCTGTCCGCTCCCCGCCCACGCGGCCAGCCCGGCCAACTGCCCGGCCGACGCCGTGGCGGCGGCCTGCTCCCGCAGGACGTCCTCGGGCGGCAGAACGACCGGCAACTGCGGCTCCGCCCGAGGCACCCGGGCCGGGCCGGTCAGCAGGTGCCGCCGCATGATCGTGTCGAGTGCCCTGCGGTCGTACGGCACTTCGTCCCGTCGGGCACGCTCGGTGAAGCGCGTCATCGCGTCCGGGTCCGTGACGTCCACACCCTGCTCGGCGGCGGTCGCCGCCCAGAACTTCGCCGGGCCCCACCGCGTACGGTCCGCCATCGCGTCCGCGAACTCCCCGGCTGCGGCCCCGACCGCCCGCTCCAGCACCGGCAGGGCGTCCCCGCGCGGATCGGCCAGACCCATGGCGTCGAGATACCGCAGCAGGGCCAGCAGATCCCCCGGCCCGTCCGGCAGCGGCTGACCGGGCAGCACGGTCAGTTGGCGCGGCAGCCAGTCCAGCAGGAATTCCCCGACGTGGCGCTCCTGCCACAGCCCCAGCCGGCCGTCGACCGTTCCGTGGTGGCGGTACTCCAGCGCCGACCCCACCGTGAAGGTGTCCGCCTCGGCGCCGTGTTCACGTGCCCATGCGTCGACACGGTCCGCCAGCGCGCCGGCGGCTGTCCCGAAGTCCTGGTCGTGGGGTTCGAAGAGCATGAGCATGGGAACGGCCTTGCTGTGGGCGGTGGTTGGGGCGTCATTCAGCTTCACGCTACCGGTGAAACCCGTCCCGCGGCCCCCTTCCGGCCCACTGGGGGGTGTGTTTCGGGTTGACGTAAGACGGGCCGCCCGATCCGCGTACGGTCATGGTGACGACGGGCCTCGGCCCGACGCTCGTCACCGGATGATCGCTGGAGCCCGGATCGTGATGTCTGCTCACCGTAAGCGAGTTGAGCCCATGCTGTGGATCGCGGGCGCGGTGGTGGTTGTCGCCGTGGCGGTGACGGCGTGGTGGCGGTGGGACGACCGTATGCATCACGACCGCAAGGTCAGCGGAATCGGCAAAGTGTGGGTCAGCGGCGACGGGCGCACCGTCTCGGTCGCCGAGGGCTGGTTCCCTCATTGCGGCGGGGCGCGCCCGCAGCTTGCCGCCCAGGAGTCGCCGGCCTCTGTCGTGCTGACGCTGAGGACAGGGATGGTTTTCAAGGCCCCGTGCGAGGACGAGAGGGACCGCGTCGACCACGTGGACGTCAGACTCCATGCCCCGCTGGGCGGTCGCAGACTCATTGATGCTGCAACTGGTGATGAGCTCACCCTCGGCAGGTGAGTGGGAGCTTGCCGGATCTGATGCCGCTCATGAAGACTTTCAACCGTGTCGGGCTCGTCGTGACGAAATGGTTCGGGCTGTCGCCCTCGCGTATGAAGATCCCCCTGGGGGAGCGGGAGAGTTCTATGCACTCATTCCCGTCCGTGGAGAACGAGGATTTTTGCCACCGGATTTCCGACATGCCACGCCTTCACAGTCGTCTGGCCGCATCGCGCATCAGGTCGCGCGTTTCTTCGGGGTTCAGCGAAATCTCCTGTGTGCGGTCCAGGATAGCCCGGTAATTGGCCAGGTGGTCTTCCGCGTCCAGCAGCGCACTGCCGTGGGCGACATCGAGGTGGACGGTGTCGAGCTGCGGTACTGGCCCCGACACATACAGCGTCGACGTACCGGAGTTGGGGAAACCGCCGGCGCTGAAGGGGATCGCGCGCACGGTGACGTTCCCGCGCTCCGATGCCTCCAGAGTGTGCTCCAGCTGACGGCGCGTGACCTTGGGGCCGCCGAACTGCATCCGCAACGCGGCCTCGTGGATGACGAAAGTGCAATGCGGCGGGTTTTCACGGTCGAGGATGTCACGTCGTCGCATGCGATAGGAAAGCCTCCGCCGCAGCTCCGTCGGTGAAGGCTTGGGGAGTGCTGTCGACAGCACGGCCTTGGCGTAGTCCTCGGTCTGCAACAGTCCTGGGATGTGCATGATTTGGACCGAACGAAGACTGCAGGCGTGATATTCGAGCTCGGCAACGTCGAGGGCGCCTGCGGACAGAGTTCCCCGGTAGTCCTCCCACCAGCTGCGGCCACGTTCCTCGGCCATGGCGACGAGGGCGGCGATGTATGGCTGATCCGTGCATGTGTAGATCCGGGCGAGTGCTTGCACGCGTTCTCCGCTGACGCCGAAGCGGCCCGCTTCGATGTTGCTGATACCGGTTCGGTTCGTTCCCAGCTGTTCTGCTGCTTGCGGTGCGTTCAAGCCTGCGCGCTCGCGCATCTTGCGCAGCTCTGTACCAAGTCGGCGCTGTCGTGCGGTTGGTGCTGTCCTCGGTGGCACGCTTCTCCTCCTTCGAGGTCGCCCTCATGCTGTCATGTCGGTCGTCTGAACGACGTGTCAGTCAAACGAGTGCGCCTGATTCAGTAGCAGACGTTCTACGGCCTGCTCTATGGTCATCGCCATGCGGAGAGCGCGCCAAGTGGTCGTGCGAGCCCGCGAGTTGAACGAAGTGCGGGATTCGCTCCCACGCATGGCTGTGGCGCGGGACATCGATGTTCGGAGGCGGCTTCATGAGTGCGTCAACCGGTCAAGACGGGTATCCGGAATCCGGAGGCGGGCCAGTCGATCCCCGTGTCTGTGCGGAGCTGCGCCGATGGTGCCTGCGTTGTGCCGAGATCCGCCTTCGGTACCACAGCGCCACCCGACTGGGGCGCCACGCCGAGGCCGAAGCGTGGAACGTTGAGTTCGTCCGGCACCAGCGGATCGTGCACTCATGACCGCCATGCCCGCACCCCGGGTCGCGCTCGGGCGGCTCGTGGCCCTTCCCTGCGAACACGGAGGAGGCTGGTCCGGCCCGTACGGCGTGGATCGCTGCCGCCTGTGCGGCATGGAGCGTCACACCGACTACGGCTCGCTCCGGATGCCGCTGCCGGACGTGCCTCCCGAAGCGGTGTGGGGGATTCCCCGACTCGGCGCACCGGGTGAGCGGGCCGTGCCCGACTCCTGACGTGGGCTGTTAGCGTCCGCAGATGTGAACGACACCGTGTACACCGGCAACGCCGGCCGCGACGCCGCCCTCGACCGGGGCTGGCTGCTCGGGCACTTCAAGGCGGCCGGCGATCCCCGGCACAGCGAGGACGTCGAGATCAAGTGGGGTGTTCATCCCAAGGGGGACGAGCGGGCGCGGTGGGTCACCGGTGAGGAGCGGACGGCGCTGCTGGTGCTGATCAATGGCCGGTTCCGGGTGGAGTTGCCCGGGCGCAGTGTCGTCCTCGTCGAGCAGGGGGACTACGTCGTGTGGGGGCGGGGCGTGGACCACTCCTGGTACGCGGAGGAGGAGTCCGTCGTGCTGACGGTGCGCTGGCCGTCCGTGCCGGGGTACCGGGTGCCGGAGCGTTCCGGTGACGAGGGCGGCGGCTGAGCGCACGTACGCCCGTACCGGCCCCGGAGTGTACGTACGCCCCTACCGACTCCGTAGCGTCCCGTACCGCGGCCGCTACGTCAGCCCCGCCACCAGTTCCCCCGCCTCCCGTGCCGGTACGCCCGCCGCCGTCAGGGCCGTCACCGCCGCCGAGCGGCCGGCCTGTTCCGGGGGCAGGACGCCGTCGTTGACGGCCTGCATGAGGCCGAAGAGGAGTTGTTCGCGGACGTAGGCGAGGGCCTCGGCGGGGAGGGGGGAGACGAAGCGGCCCTCGTCCAGGCCGCGTTGGAGGATCGCGGTGCACTCGTGGCGGACGGGGGCCATGCGGCGGTGGATGCCCTCGACGGTGACGCTGCGCTGGGCGAGGGAGATGAGCAGGCGGTAGCCGTCGGCGATGTCCCAGACGGCGAGCATGGAGCGGGCGAGGGCCTCGGCCGGGTCGTCGACGCCTTGCAGGGCGGCGGCCTGGGCCTCGGCGACGGCTTCCGCGGCGTCGTCGGTGAGGGCGCCGATCAGCGCGTCGCGGCTGGGGAAGTGCCCGTAGACGGTGCGCCGTACGACGCCGGCGGCGCGCGCGATCTGGTCCATGCTCGCGTCCGCGTCGCGCAGCAGCTCCGCGAGGGCGATGTCCATGATGCGACGGCGGTTGGCGTCGGCTCTCCCGGCCATGGGGCGGGTCCCTTCTCGGTCGTGGAGGACGTGGAGGTCGTGGAGGACGCGACAGCCCGCCTCCTGACCGTCATTTTGCCCTTCATTTGGCACGCGACGGCCCAGCCCCTTAAATTGCACACTACTGTGTAATTGCACAACAGTGTGCAAGTGATGGAGAGGGGTGGCCGATGGGCCTCGCCGTGTCGACACCGGTCGACGAGATGGACGGTCCCTACAAGAGGCGCTGGGCGGCGCTCGGCGTGCTGTGCATCAGCCTGCTGATCATCGTGATGGCGAACACGTCCCTGACGGTCGCGGCGCCGGACATGGTCAAGGACCTCGGCCTGGGCAGCTCCGACCTGCAGTGGGTCATCGACGGCTACACCGTGCCGTACGCCGCGCTGATGCTGATCCTGGGTGCCGTCGGTGACAAGTACAGCCGCCGCGGGGCGCTCACCCTCGGTCTGCTCGTCTTCGGCGCCGCCTCCGTCGCCGGCTCGCTGGTCGACAGCGCGGGCGGCGTCATCGCCGCGCGGGCCGCGATGGGCGTCGGCGCGGCCATGATCATGCCGGCCACGCTGTCGCTGCTCGCCGCGACCTTCCCGCGCGCCGAGCGCGCCAAGGCGATCACGATCTGGACCGCGACCGCCGGTCTGGCCATCGCCGTCGGCCCGCTGGTCGCGGGCGCGCTGCTGGAGGACCACGGCTGGGCCTCCACGTTCCTGATCAACGTGCCGATCGCCGCGCTCGGCATCGTCGGCGCGTTCGTGCTCGTGCCGCCGTCCAAGGCGAGCAACATCGAGAAGATCGACTACATCGGCGGGCTGCTGTCCGTGATCTGGGTCGGCTCGCTGATCTACATGATCATCGAGGGTCCGCACTTCGGCTGGGGCGCGAAGGCGATCACCGCCGCCGTCGTGGCCGGCGTCGGCTTCGTGCTGTTCATCGTGTGGGAGCTGCGCCACCCGCGCCCGGTGCTGGACGTGCGCCGCTTCGCCCAGCGCGCGTTCGCCGGTTCCACGACGGCCGTCGCGCTGTTCTTCCTCGCCGTCTTCGGCGCCTTCTACTACCTCACCCAGCACCTGCAGTTCGTGCTCGGCTACTCGCCGCTGGACACCGGTGTGCGGATGCTGCCGCTGGCCGGTGCCGTCTTCGTCGGCGGCGCGCTGACCGCGGTGCTCACGCCGAAGTTCGGCATGAAGGTCACCGTCGCGCTGGGCATGTCCGTCGGTACGGTCGCCATCGCGCTGCTGACCCGCATCGACGCGGACTCCACCTACAACGACTTCGTGCTGCCGCTGGTGATCCTGGGCCTGGCCATCGGCCTGTCCCTGTCGCCGTGCACCAACGCCATCATGGGCTCCTTCCCCGAGACCCAGCTCGGCGTCGGCGGCGCCGTCAACAGCACCTCCATCGAGATGGGCGGCTCCCTGGGCATCGCCATCCTCGGCACGGTGCTGGCCAAGAGCTACTCCTCCAACCTGGGTGACGCCGCCGCCCAGGTGGCCGCCTCCGGCGGCCCCAAGCTGCCGGAGAAGGCGCTGAGCGTCGCGCAGGACTCGGTGGGCGCGGGCCTGGCCGTGGCCCAGAAGGTCGGCGAGCAGGTCGCCGCCGGCGCCGCGCCGAAGGTCGGCGCCGAGAAGGCCGCCGCCCTGGGCGCCCAGCAGGCGCAGCACGTCGTCGACGCCGTGCACAAGGCGTTCGCCGACGCGGTCTCGCACACCAGCGTCGTCGGCGCCGTCATCCTCGGCGTCGGTACGGTCCTGGTCGGCTTCCTGCTGCCGCGCCGCGCCGCGACGCAGGCCGCGGCCGCGGAGGCCCCGGCCGAGCAGCGCGAGGCCGAGCGCGTCTGACCCGGCCCCGGGTCCGTCTTCGTGCCCCGCGCCCTCGCAACGGGGGCGCGGGGCACGCGCGTTGCTAGGGGGCCACCGGCCGCAGCCACACCGTCGCCAGTGGCGGCAGTGTCACCGTGACGCTCGCCGGGCGGCCGTGGCTGCGGGCCGTTTCCGCCTTGACCGGTTCGTCCTCGGTGACGCCGCTGCCGCCGTAGCGGGCCCCGTCGGTGTTGAGGACCTGCTGCCAGGCGGTGTGCTCCGGCGGTACGCCCAGGCGGTACGCGTGCCGCACCACGGGCGAGAAGTTGCAGACCACCAGCAGCGGCGAGCCGTCGGCCGCCAGGCGCAGGAAGGCCAGGACGTTGTCCTCGCCGGCGTCGCCGGCCACCCACTGGAAGCCCTCCGGGGAGGTGTCGCGCTCCCACAGCGCGGGCGTGGCCCGATAGCAGAGGTTGAGGTCGCGGACCAGCTCGCGCACCCCCCGGTGGTCCGGCTCCGCCGCGTACGAGGGGTCCAGCAGCCACCAGTCCGGGCCGTGGGCCTCCGACCACTCCGCGCCCTGCGCGAACTCCTGCCCCATGAAGAGCAGTTGCTTGCCCGGGTGCGCCCACATGAAGCCCAGATACGCGCGGTGGTCGGCGCGCTGCTGCCACCAGTCGCCCGGCATCTTCGACACCAGCGAACGCTTGCCGTGCACGACCTCGTCGTGCGAGATCGGCAGCACGTAGTTCTCGCTGTAGGCGTAGACCATGGAGAACGTCATCTCGCCGTGGTGGTACTTGCGGTGGACCGGCTCCTTGGCCATGTAGAGCAGCGAGTCGTGCATCCAGCCCATGTTCCACTTCAGGCCGAAGCCGAGACCGCCGAGGCCGCCCGCGCCCACGTGGTGGGTGGCGCGGGTGACGCCGTCCCAGGCGGTGGACTCCTCGGCGATCGTCACGACGCCGGGACAGCGGCGGTAGACCGTCGCGTTCATCTCCTGGAGGAACGCCACCGCGTCGAGGTTCTCCCGCCCGCCGTGCTCGTTCGGCGTCCACTGGCCCGGCTCGCGCGAGTAGTCGAGGTAGAGCATCGAGGCGACGGCGTCCACCCGCAGCCCGTCGATGTGGTACTCCTCGCACCAGTACACGGCGTTCGCCACCAGGAAGTTGCGCACCTCCGTGCGCCCGTAGTCGAACTCCAGGGTCCCCCAGTCCGGGTGCGCGGCCCGCGCCGGGTCGCTGTGCTCGTACAGGGGCCGGCCGTCGAACTCCGCGAGCGCCCAGTCGTCGCGCGGGAAGTGCGCGGGCACCCAGTCCATGAGCACCCCGATGCCGGAGCGGTGCAGGGCGTCGACGAGGTACTTGAAGTCGTCGGGGGTGCCCAGGCGCGCGGTCGGCGCGTAGAAGCCGGTGACCTGGTAGCCCCACGAGCCCCCGAAGGGGTGCTCGGCGACCGGCAGGAACTCCACGTGCGTGAAGCCCAGGTCCTTGACGTAGGCGGGCAGTTGCGCGGCGAGCTGCCGGTAGGTCAGCCCGGGGCGCCAGGACGGCAGGTGCACCTCGTACACGGAGAACGGGGCCTCGTGCACGGGCCGGTCCGCGCGGTGCGCCATCCACCGCGCGTCGCGCCACTCGTGGTGCGAGGCGTGCACGACGGAGGCGTTGGCGGGCGGGGCCTCCGTGCGGCGGGCCATCGGGTCGGCGCGCAGCGTCGTCGTGCCGTCGGGCCGGGTGACGGCGAACTTGTACAGGGTGCCCTCGCCGACGCCCGGCAGGAACAGCTCCCACACGCCCGAGCCGCCCAGCGAGCGCATGGGGTGGCCGGTGCCGTCCCAGTAGTTGAAGTCCCCCGCGACGCGCACGCCTTGGGCGTTGGGCGCCCACACCGTGAAGCGGGTGCCGGTCACGCCCTGGTGCTCCATCGGGCGCGCGCCCAGCGCCTGCCAGAGCTGCTCGTGGCGGCCCTCGCCGATCAGGTGCAGGTCGAGCTCGCCGAGGGCGGGCAGGAAGCGGTACGGGTCGTGCAGCTCGGGCTCGGCCTCGTCGTAGGTGACCCGCAGCCGGTAGTCGGGGACTTCCTCCAGGGGCAGTACGCCCCCGAAGAGCCCGTCGCCCTCCGGGTGCAGCGGCGCCCGCAGCCCGGGCGCGCGCACCTCGACCCGGCGCGCGAAGGGTTTGAGCGCCCGGAAGAGCACGCCACCGGGCACGGGGCGCGCGCCGAGCAGCGCGTGCGGATCGTGGTGCGCGCCGCGCAGCAGCCGGTCCCGGTCGGCGGGGTCGAGGGGGTCGGCGCGGCGGACGGCGGGGTGGGCGCCCTCCGCACGGCCCGGTGCCGCCGGGCTCGTACGGGCGCCGTCCGGGTCCGGGGTCCCGGTGCCGTCGGCGCGGCCGGGCGCCCGGGCACCCGCCCCCGGCAGGAACGTGGCCGGCACGCCAAGAGGGTCGCGGGGAGCGGAAGAAGGCGCGGCCCCGGGCTCGCGGGACGGGCGGCTGGACGGCGGTCGGGCGGTCACGGGGCGGATCCTCCTCGGGTTCCCCGGCGGCGGCCGGGGGTGGTTCGGTACAACGGTCGCGGGGCGGTCGGTCCGGTGGACGGGTCAGGGATGCCGCGCGCCGTCCGGCGGTGCGGCGTCGGCGCCGCCGACGGCGCGGTCCGGCGCGGGCGTTGTCGCGTACCCGGTGCGGGATGGACGCGCGTCGGCCGGGCCTGCCGCGTGCGGCGGTGTGGTGTCGGCGTCGCGGGCGTCGTGGTACGGGCGGGGCGTGCCCGGTGGCTCCGGGGTGCTGCCGACGGCGCGGTCCGGTGCGGGTGTTGTCGCGTATCCGGTGCGGGACGGACGCGTGTCGGCCGGGTCTGCCGCGTGCGGCGGTGCGGCGTCGGCGCCGCTGTCACGGGCGTCGTGGTACAGGCGGGGCGTGCCCGGTGCTTCCGGGGTGTCGCCGACAGCCCGGCTCGGCGCGGGCGTTGGCGCGTATCCGGTGCGGGACGGACGCCCGTCGGCTGGGCCCGTCGCGCACGATGCCCCGCGCGCGGCGTCCTGTGCCCGCCGGCCGGGCGGGCTCTCCCCGGGGCACGCGCCCGTACCCCTGGGCGCCGGCCGCGCCCGCGCCCCCGTCGCCGCCGGTACCGGCCGTGACGCCTCGTCGGCGGACGCGCCGGCCAGGCGGCGGATCGCGGACATCGGGACCGGGAGCCATTCGGGGCGGTGGCGGGCCTCGTAGAAGACTTCGTAGACGGCCTTGTCCGTCTCGTGGGCGCGCAGCAGCTGGGGTTCCTCGCGGGGGTCGCCGTGCACGGACGCGTAGCCCTCGCAGAACGCGGCGCGGGCCCGTTCCGGCCACGCGCTGCCGCCGGCCCGGCCGACCGCCGCCGCGTAGTCGAACGAGCGCAGCATGCCCGCGACATCGCGGGCGGCGGGCTGCGGCCGGCAGCGTTCGGCCAGCGGGCGCGCGGGCTCGCCCTCGAAGTCGATGAGCGCCCAGCGGCCGTCCTCGGCGGTGCGCAGCGCCTGGCCGAGGTGCAGATCGCCGTGGATGCGCTGGGCGTGCCAGGTGCGCCCGGCGCGGCCGAGGGCCGCGAGCTCCTCGTAGGCGCCGCGCAGCGCCGCCCGGTAGGGGCGCAGCGCGGGAACGGCGTTGGCGGCGGTGTCCAGGCGCCGGGTCATGGCGGCGGCGAGGTGCTCCAGCTGGGGGCGGCGCAGGACGACGGTGGGCATGGCCTCGGCGAGCGCGAGGTGGACCTCGGCGGTGGCATGGCCCAGGGCCCGGGCGGAGGCGGCGAAGTCGGCGCGGACCGCGAGGGCGCTGAGCGCCAGTTGCCAGCCGTCGGCGGAACCGGGCAGATAGGGCTGGAGCACGCCGAGGGTCATCGCCGCGCCGCCCTCGTCGGGCAGTTCGGCCTCGAACCAGGCGGCGGGCGCCGGTACCCGGGCGCAGCCGGTGGCGGCGAGGGCGCGGGGGAGTTCGAGATCGGGGTTGGTGCCGGGGCAGACGCGGCGGAAGAGTTTGAGGATGTACGTTTCGCCGTACACGACCGAGGAGTTGGACTGCTCGGCGCCGAGCAGCCGGGGGGTGAGCCCGGCGGAGATCGTGACGCCCTCCTCGCGGGTGAAGCGCAGCGGGCCGAGCCGGCCGGGCACCCGCAGCCGCTCCAGCAGCAGGGCCGCGAGCCGGGGGTCGGCGAGCCCCTCGTAGACGGTGCGGCCGCCCAGCGGCCCGCTGTGCGGGCGGCCGACGACGGCGTGCGCGAGCTGCGGGGGGAGCACGTCCTGGACGCCGAGCAGGAGTTGGTAGCAGTCGTCGGTGCCGGGCAGCACCGCCGGTCCGCTCGGCTCCAGCAGGTCGCTGCCGGCGGGGTGTCCGGCCGGCGGGCCGGGCTGCTGGGCGCGGACGAGCAGGTGCAGCAGGCCCGGGGCGCCGGCTCCGGCGCGGTGGGGCAGCAGCTCGGTGGCGGCGACGAGGGTGAAGCCGGTGATGGGCCGGCCCTTCCCGGCGAACCACCGCTGCCGGGGCAGCCATTCCGCGAGCAGCGGTACGAGCGAGGCGAGCAGCCGCTCGCCGGCCTCGTGGTCCGTGTCCGCCCGTGCCGCCGTGCGGCGGGGCGCGCCCCGCGCCCCGGCCGGGCCGGCCGGACTCTCGCCCAGGGGTGTGTGGAGCGGTGCAGCATCCGTCATGGCTCGCGTCCTTTCCCCGGGTATGCAGTATTTTGGGGGGTTTGGGCAAGTCTCCCGTATTGCGGTGTGGGCAGTGCGGTAATGGCCGTGTGCGGCGTGGGTACCCCGTCGTGGCCGGGGTACCCACGCCGCACCGTCGTACGTCCGGTTCCGGTCACTGTCCGGCGGGCGGCGGCGCGCCGCGGCGGAGCCGGAACCAGTAGAAGCCGTGACCGGCGAGCGTGAGCAGATAGGGCAGTTCGCCGATGGCGGGGAAGCGCACCCCGCCGATCAGCTCGACGGGATGGCGGCCGTTGTACGTCCGCAGATCCAGCTCGGTCGGCTGCGCGAAGCGCGAGAAATTGTTCACGCACAGGACCAGGTCGTCGTCCCGCTGCCCGGGCAGCCGCACTTCGCGCAGGAACGCGAGCACCGCCGGGTTGCTGGAGGGCAGTTCGGTGTACGAGCCGAGGCCGAAGGCGGGGTTCTGCTTGCGGATCTCGATCATCCGCCGGGTCCAGTGCAGCAGCGAGGACGGACTGCTCATCGCCGCCTCGACGTTGGTGACCTGGTAGCCGTAGACCGGGTCCATGATGACCGGCAGATACAGCCGGCCCGGGTCGCAGGAGGAGAAGCCCGCGTTGCGGTCGGGTGTCCACTGCATCGGGGTGCGCACCCCGTCGCGGTCGCCGAGCCAGATGTTGTCACCCATGCCGATCTCGTCGCCGTAGTAGAGGATCGGCGAGCCGGGCAGCGACAGCAGGAGCGCGGTGAACAGCTCGATCTGGTTGCGGTCGTTGTCGAGCAGCGGGGCGAGTCGGCGGCGGATGCCGATGTTGGCGCGCATGCGCGGGTCCTTGGCGTACTCCGCGTACATGTAGTCGCGTTCCTCGTCGGTGACCATCTCCAGCGTCAGCTCGTCGTGGTTGCGCAGGAAGATGCCCCACTGGCAGCCGGCCGGGATCGCCGGGGTCTTGGCGAGGATTTCCGAGACCGGGTAGCGCGACTCGCGCCGCACCGCCATGAAGATGCGCGGCATGACGGGGAAGTGGAAGGCCATGTGGCACTCGTCGCCGCCCTTTTCGTAGTCGCCGAAGTAGTCGACGACGTCCTCGGGCCACTGGTTGGCCTCGGCGAGCAGGACGGTGTCCGGGTAGTGGGCGTCGATCTCGGCCCGTACGCGCTTGAGGAAGTCGTGACTGCGCGGCAGGTTCTCGCAGTTGGTGCCCTCCTCGGCGAAGAGGTAGGGCACCGCGTCCAGCCGGAAGCCGTCGATGCCCAGGTCCAGCCAGAACCGCAGCGCGGCCAGGATCTCCTCCTGCACCGCCGGGTTCTCGTAGTTGAGGTCCGGCTGGTGGGAGAAGAAGCGGTGCCAGTAGTACTGCTTGCGGACCGGGTCGAAGGTCCAGTTCGAGGACTCGGTGTCCACGAAGATGATGCGCGCGTCCTGGTACTGCTTGTCGTCGTCGGCCCAGACGTAGTAGTCGCCGTAGGGGCCCTCGGGGTCGGAGCGGGACTGCTGGAACCACTCGTGCTGATCGCTCGTATGGTTCATGACAAAGTCGATGATGACCCGCATCCCGCGCTGATGGGCCGCGTCCACGAACTCCACGAAGTCCGCGAGGTCGCCGAACTCGGGGAGCACCGCGGTGTAGTCGGAGACGTCGTAGCCGCCGTCCCGCAGTGGCGAGGCGAAGAACGGCGGCAGCCACAGGCAGTCGACGCCCAGCCACTGCAGATAGTCCAGCTTCGCCGTCAGACCCTTCAGGTCGCCGATGCCGTCCCCGTCACTGTCCTGGAAGGAGCGGACGAGCACCTCGTAGAAGACGGCCCGCTTGAACCACTGCGGGTCCCGGTCCTTCGCGGGGGTGTCCTCGAACGTGTCGATGACGGGCTCATTGACGATCATGGTGTGGGTGACCCTCCGATCGGTGAGGACGGTCGCAGGGAGAACACGTGCGCGGGCGCGAGGGAGCGGCCCGGCTCAAGGCGCACATAGTTGTCCCTGCCCCAGTGGTAGGTCTCTCCGGTGAGCTCGTCGCGCACCGGCACGGACTCGTGCCACTCCAGGCCGAGTTCCGGCATGTCCAACGAGACCGTGGCCTCCTGGGTGTGGTGGGGGTCGAGGTTCGCGACCGTGAGCACGCACGAGCCGCCGGAGCGCTTGGAGTACACGATGACGGCGTCGTTGTCGGCGTGGTGGAAGCGCAGATTGCGCAGCTGCCGCAGCGCGGGCTGGCGGCGGCGCAGCCGGTTGAGAGCCGTGACCAGCGGGGCGATGCCGCGCCCCGCCCGCTCGGCCGCCGCCCAGTCGCGCGGCCGCAACTGGTACTTCTCCGAGTCCAGGTACTCCTCGCTGCCCTCGCGCACCGGGGTGTTCTCGCACAGCTCGTAGCCCGCGTACATGCCCCAGGACGGCGAGAGCGTCGCCGCGAGCACGGCGCGCACCTCGAAGGCCGGCCTGCCGCCGTGCTGCAGAAAGGCGTGCAGGATGTCAGGGGTGTTGACGAAGAGGTTCGGGCGCATGCAGGCGGCCGACTCGCGCGAGAGCTCGGTGAGGTAGTCGGTGAGCTCCTGCTTGCTGTTGCGCCAGGTGAAATACGTGTAGGACTGCTGGAATCCGACGGCGCCGAGCGTGCGCATCATCGCGGGACGGGTGAACGCCTCGGCGAGGAAGACGACATCGGGGTCGGTGCGGTTGATCTCCGCGATGACCTTCTCCCAGAAGGCCACCGGCTTGGTGTGCGGATTGTCGACGCGGAAGATCCGCACGCCGTGCCCCATCCACAGGCGCAGCAGCCGCAGGGTCTCCCGGACGATGCCCGTGAAGTCCGCGTCGAACGACAGGGGATAGATGTCCTGGTACTTCTTCGGCGGGTTCTCCGCGTAGGCGATCGAGCCGTCCGCGCGGTGGCGGAACCACTGCGGGTACTTCTCCACCCAGGGGTGGTCGGGCGAGCACTGCAGGGCGAAGTCGAGCGCGACCTCCATCCGCAGCTCGCGGGCGCGCGCCACGAAGTGGTCGAAGTCCTCGAAGGTGCCCAGGTCCGGGTGGATCGCGTCGTGCCCGCCGGCGGCCGAGCCGATCGCCCAGGGGCAGCCGACGTCGTACGGGCCCGCCGCGAGCGCGTTGTTGGGGCCCTTGCGGTAGGAGTGGCCGATGGGGTGCACCGGCGGGAGGTAGACGACGTCGAAGCCCATCGCCGCGACGGCCGGGAGCCGTTCCGCCGCGGTGCGCAGCGTGCCGCTCACCGGCGGCCGCCCCTCCGCCACGACCGCCCCCTCCGAGCGCGGGAACAGCTCGTACCACGCGCCGTACAGGGCCCGTTCGCGCTCGACGAGCACCGGCATCGGCCGGCTCGCGGTCACCAGCTCGCGCAGCGGATACCGGCCCAGTACGGCCCGTACCTCCTCGGTGAGCGCCGCCGCGAGCCGCCGCTCGTACGGGCGGGAGGCGTCCCGCAGCGCGTCGGCGGCCGCGAGCACACTCTCGCGGCCCGCGCGCTTGGGCACCTCGGCGGCGGCCCGCTCGTGCAGCAGCGCGCCTTCCTCCAGGACCAGTTCGCACTCCGCGGCGTCGCCGAGCGGGATCTTGATGCCGGCGTCGTGGCGCCAGGTCGCCACCGGATCGCTCCACGCCTCCACCGCGTACGTCCAGCGGCCCCGGCCCGTGCACACGACCTCGGCGCCCCAGCGGTCGGTGCCGGGCGCGAGCTCCCGCATCGGGGTCCACGGGCCGCAGCGGCCCGCGGGGTCGCGCAGCACCACATTGGCGCCGAGCGCCTCGTGGCCCTCGCGGAAGACCGTGGCGCTCACCTCGAAGGGCTCGCCGACCACCGCCTTGACCGGCCTGCGGCCGCAGTCCACGGCCGGGCCGAGGTCGAGCACGGGGATGCGACCGATCATGAAATCACCTGAGGAGTCCGGGAGTTTGGCGGATGCGACGGATCCGGCGGATGCCGCGGGTGCTGTTCTTTCTATCCGGTCCGTCGGCGGTCGGCTGGCTGCGGGCATGACGGCTCCTGGCCGCGTTCACTCGGGTGGATGCGGAAGGGATGCGGAGGAGTTCGGGCCGTGGTCACGAGGAGGGGTCGGATGCGGGCGTACGGACGACTGGCGGAGCGCGCGCGGGGTGTCCGCCGGCGGGTGCCGCCGGACACCGGGTGAGCTTTCCCACCGGCCCCGGCCCGGCATGCCCGCACCGCCGGAGCTACCGGTGCGTAGTTCCCGTGGCACCCGGTGAGGAGGACGGCGGGCACTCCGTCACTCGTACGAAGTCTCCTCGTTGGGCCGATCGTGTGCAATGCGCGAAAAGGGGGTAACCGGCGCCCAGATGGGGGAATGGCGGTCCGCCCGCGCCGTCGAAGTCCGTAGCGGCTTCCGGCCGCCACGAGGGGCGCCGTAGGCGGTGCGTAGTTCCGCATCGGCCGGTCGTATCAGGCACGGGGCGGCGCCCGGCGGAGGCCCGTTGCGCAGTGTCCAGCATATGGACGCGTGGCGCGCCGCGGGAGCGGGCCCCCGGCCACGGCCGGGCGCTCGGGCAAGATCCGGCGGGCGGGGGAAGCGGAATGCGCCACGCGCGGAGCGGCGTCCGGAAGCGGAATCGCCCGTGGTCGAACAATGGGCTGGGCCGACCCACGTGCGAGTGAATCCGGGCGGGCGGCAGAGGCGGCCGCACCGGGTCAACTGAGGGCATCCCAGGAGCAGTTCACGCCCGTCCCGCTCCTGCTGCCGCGTCCTGCCCGCCCCCGAGGGCCCTGCGGCCACGGCCCTCGCACGCCACGGGCCGTTGCGCGCAAGGGGCACGAAGGAGCGGCGTCGCGCCGCTACCTTCGTGAGGGTGAAGGCCATTCGTCGTTTCAGTGTGCGCCCCGTCCTTCCGGAGTCCCTACGACCGCTCAGCGAACTGGCGCGCAATCTGCGCTGGTCCTGGCACCCCGAGACCCGAGAGCTGTTCCAGTCCGTCGACCCCGAGGGCTGGCGGGCCGCCGGCGGCGACCCGATGCGGCTCCTCGGCTCCGTGCCCGCCGCCCGGCTGGCCGCCCTCGCCGAGGACCGCCGCTTCAAGCGGCGGCTGGCCGCCGCCGCCGACGACCTGCACGACTACCTCACCGGCCGGCGCTGGTACCAGGAGCAGCCCCCCGGCCTGCCCGCCGCGATCGCCTACTTCTCGCCCGAGTTCGGCATCACCGCCGCCCTGCCGCAGTACAGCGGGGGCCTGGGCATCCTCGCCGGGGACCACCTGAAGTCCGCCAGCGACCTCGGCGTCCCCCTGATCGGCGTCGGACTGCTCTACCGCCACGGCTACTTCCGGCAGTCCCTCTCCCGCGAGGGCTGGCAGCAGGAGCACTACCCCCTGCTCGACCCCAACGAGCTGCCGCTGACGATGCTGCGCGAGGCCGACGGCTCCCCCAGCCGCGTCGTCCTCGCCCTGCCCGGCGGCCGCTCGCTGTTCGCCTACGTCTGGCAGGCCCGGGTGGGCCGGGTCCCGCTGCTGCTGCTCGACTCCGACGTGGAGGAGAACGCGCCCGGCGAACGCGAGGTCACCGACCGGCTCTACGGGGGCGGCGGCGAGCACCGGCTGCTCCAGGAGATGCTGCTGGGCATCGGCGGGGTACGGGCCGTCCGTACGTACTGCCGGCTCACCGGCCACCCCGAGCCCGAGGTCTTCCACACCAACGAGGGCCACGCCGGCTTCCTCGGCCTGGAGCGCATCCGCGAACTCGTCGACGCCGGCGCGGACTTCGACTCCGCGCTGGAGCGCGCGCGGGCGGGCGCCGTCTTCACCACGCACACCCCCGTGCCCGCCGGAATCGACCGCTTCGAACGCGAGCTCGTCGCCCGCCACTTCGGGCCCGGCGGCGAGCTGCCCGGCATCGAGGTCGAGCGCGTCCTCGACCTCGGCCTGGAGAACTACCCCGGCGGCGAGCCCGCCTTGTTCAACATGGCCGTCATGGGCCTGCGCCTGGCCCAGCGCGCCAACGGCGTCTCCACCCTCCACGGGCAGGTCAGCCGGCAGATGTTCGCCGGGCTGTGGCCGGGCTTCGACCCCGAGGAGGTGCCCATCGCCTCCGTCACCAACGGCGTCCACGCCCCCACCTGGGTCGCCCCCGAGGTCCTGCGGCTCGGCGCCCGGCAGATCGGGCAGAGCCGCGCCGAGGACGCCCTGACCGTCGGCGGCTCCCAGCGCTGGGACGCCGTCGCCGACATCCCCGAGGCCGACATCTGGGAGCTGCGCCGCACCCTGCGCGAGCAGCTCGTGGAGGAGGTCCGCACCCGGCTGCGCGCCTCCTGGCGCGAGCGCGGCGCCGGGGCCGCCGAACTCGGCTGGATCGAGACGGCCCTGGACCCCGACGTGCTCACCATCGGCTTCGCCCGCCGCGTGCCCTCCTACAAGCGCCTGACCCTCATGCTCCGCGACCGCGAACGGCTCACCCGGCTGCTGCTGCACCCCGAGCGGCCCGTGCAGATCGTCGTCGCGGGCAAGGCCCACCCGGCGGACGACAGCGGCAAACGCCTGGTGCAGGAGCTCGTGCGGTTCGCCGACGACCCGCGCGTGCGCCACCGCCTGGTCTTCCTGCCCGACTACGGCATGGCGATGGCCCAGAAGCTCTACCCCGGCTGCGACGTGTGGCTGAACAACCCGCTGCGCCCGCTGGAGGCGTGCGGCACCTCCGGGATGAAGGCCGCCCTCAACGGCTGTCTCAACCTCTCGGTCCTGGACGGCTGGTGGGACGAGTGGTTCGAGCCCGACTTCGGCTGGGCGATCCCCACCGCCGACGGCACCGCCACCACCGACGACAACCGCCGCGACGACCTGGAGGCCGCGGCCCTCTACGGGCTGCTGGAGGAGCGGGTGGCCCCCGCCTTCTACGACCGCAGCGCGGGCGGACTGCCGGGCCGCTGGATCGAGATGGTGCGCCGCACCCTGACCACCCTGGGCCCGAAGGTGCTCGCCGGGCGCATGGTGCGCGAGTACGTGGAGCGGCTGTACACGCCCGCGGCCGAGGCCCAGCGGGCCCTGGACGCGGACGCGGCCCGGGAGCTGGCCGTCTGGAAGGCCCGGGTGCGCGACGCCTGGCACGCGGTCGCCGTCGACCACGTCGAGGCGGTCTCCGACACCGGCGTCAACGGCACCGCCGAGCTGGGCTCGACGGTCTCGCTGCGGGTCAGCGTCACGCTCGGCACCCTGGACCCGTCCGACGTCGAGGTGCAGGCGGTGGCCGGCCGCGTCGACCCCACCGACCGCCTCAGCCGCACCAGTACCTTCCCGCTCAAGCCCGCCGGTGCCGCCGCGCTCGACGGGCGGCGCATCTACGAGGGCCCGCTGACCCTGGACCGCACCGGGCCGTTCGGCTACACCGTGCGCATCCTGCCCGCGCACCCGCTGCTGGCCGGGGGCGCCGAGATGGGGCTGGTCGCGCTGCCCCCCGAGGCGACCGGCGAGAACGCCGGGGTGCTGCTGCGCTGACGCCGCGCGCGTGAGGGCGCCGTCCGGGGGAGGCGGACTCACCCCGGACGGCGCCCGGTCCGTGGCCGGCGGGACGTCAGAAGGAGAGCCGCCAGCGGTCGAGGGTGCCGGTGTCACCGGCGTAGAGGTCCTTCACCTGGAGCTTCCAGGTGCCGCTCGCGGCGGTGCCGGAGGCGTCCACGGTGTAGGTCGCCCTGACGTCGGCGGCCGAGTCCCAGGGGTCGGCGCTCTTGAGCCGCCAGGTCTTCCTGCCGTCGGGGGCGACGAGGTCGATCTGGAGGTCACCGCGGTAGGTGTGCCGGATGGTCACGTCGACCTTCAGTGCCGCCGGGGCGTTGCCGCTGCGGGTGACGGTGATCGGCGAGGTGACCGCGGGGCCGGCGTCCGGGATGGCCACCGGGGTGGTGTTCTCGAAGACGCTGCCGCCGCTGTCGGTGCCGACGGTCCACTTGAAGGTGATGGTGCCGGTCCTGCCGGAGGCGTCCTTGACCGTCACGGTCACGGTGCTGGCGCCGGTGGCCGTCGGGGTGCCGGAGATCAGCCCGGTCCTCGCGTCGATCGCGAGGCCCGCGGGCAGCCCGGTCGCGGAGTAGCTGAGCGCGGCGCCGTTCGGGCTGCTGGCCTTGATCTGCAGCGAGACGGCCGTGTTGACGATCGAGGTCTGGTCGCCGGGGCCGGTGACCTCGACGCCGGAGGAGAGCCGGCTGCCGACGTTGACGGCCGCCCAGGCGTTGCCGACCGCGTTGTAGGTGTCGCTGCCGACGCCGAACAGCTGGCCCGCGGCCCACAGCGTCGAGGTGCGCGCGTCGGCGTAGTCCGTGTTGGACTTCATCTTCTCGGAGAGCGCCTTGTACCAGATCTTCGCGGCGTTGTCCCGGCCTATGCCGGTGACCGGCTGCCCGTCGGAAGTGGGGCTGTCGTAGTGGAACTTGCCGATGTCCTTCGGCCCGCTGCCCTCGGACAGCAGGTAGAAGAAGTGGTTGGCGACACCGGACGAGTAGTGCACGTCCTTGTTGCCCACACCGCTGTACCAGGAGTCGGCGCTGCGGCCGTCCTTGCTGGGTTTGTCCATGTACCGCAGCGGAGTGCCGTTGCCGTTGATGTCGATCTGCTGGCCGATGAAGTAGTTCCCCGGCACGTTGGGGTTGTTGGCCCAGAACTCCACCGACTTGCCGAAGATGTCGGAGGTGCCCTCGTTGAGTCCGCCGGACTCCCCGCTGTAGGTGAGGTTCGCGGTCGCGGAGGTGACGCCGTGCGTCATCTCGTGCCCGGCCACGTCCAGCGCGGTCAGCGGTTTGGCGTTGTTCTCGCCGTCGCCGTAGGTCATGCAGAAGCAGCCGTCGTCCCAGAAGGCGTTGACGTAGGCGTAGCTGTAGTGGACCCGGCTGTAGGCGCCCACGCCGTCGCCGCGGATCCCCGAGCGGCCGTGGACGTTCTTGTAGTAGTCCCAGGTGACCTGCGCGCCGTAGTGCGCGTCGGCGGCGGCGGTGTTCGGGTCGTTGTTGGTGCCGTCGCCGAAGGTGTCGTTGGGGCTGGTGACCAGGGTGCCCTGGCCGGAGGTGCCGCCGCCCAGGGTGTAGGTCTTGTGCCCGCCGCGCGTGGGGTCGTTGAGCTCGTACGAGCCTGAGGTGCCGAGGGTGACCTGGCCGCTGTACATGGTGTTGCCGGTGCCGGTCTTGATGCCCTGGTACTCGAAGAGCTTCTCGCCGGTGTTCGCGTCCGTGATCACGTGCAGTTGGTTGGGCGTGCCGTCGTCCTGCAGCCCGCCGACGACCGTCTCGTAGGCGAGGGTGGGCCGGCCGTCGGCCGCCCAGATCACCTTGCGCGGCGCGACGTCGGCCGCGCCGGCCTGCGAGCCCTGGGCCTTCGCGGACTTCACGGCCGCCCGCTCGGCGGCGGCGGGAGCCAGCTTCGGGGTGGTCGAGGCCACCGCGATGCGGGCCTTGGTGGCCTTGGTGACGCCCTTGACCTGGCCGCCCTTCGCGGCCTCGACCACGAGGTCGCCGCCGAGGACGGGCAGTCCGTCGTAGCTGCGCTCGTAACGGGTGTGCGTGGCGCCGTTGTTGTCCTTGACGACGTCCTTGACGACCAGTTTCTCCTTCGGGCCCAGGCCCAGGGAGCGCGCGGTGTCCGCCGTCGTGGCGTTCGCGGCGCGCAGCAGCTCCGCGCGCTGCGAGGGGGAGAGCTTCGCGGGCTGGGCGCCGGGGTCGGGCTGGACGATCCTCTGCCCGCCCGCGCGGGCACCGGCCGCCTCGGGCCGGGCGGTGGCGGAGGTGGACTGCACTCCGACGGCGAGCAGCGCGGTCACGGCGACCAGGGCGCCGGTGGCGACCGCGCGGTGGTGGGGGGTGGGTCTCACGCTGGACTCCTTCTGCGGTGGCCGCTGTTCGGTGGGTGCGGCCGGGGGCAGCCGGACGGCGGTCGTTCGCGTCCGGCGGACAAAGGCAGTGCAGGTGGAAAGGGCGGTACGGGTGCACAAGGCGGTGCGGGTGGAGCGCGTCCCGCGCGGCGGTCCGGCGGTCCTGTCGGGCGGCCGGGGCCGGGAGCGGGAGGAGGGGCCGGGGGTGTGCGGGAGCCGGCCGGCTGCGCGGGGCAGGGGCCGGTGGGGTGCCGGCGGTCGGGCCGTCGGCGGCCGATGGACTGCCGGCGCGCGCCGGCGGGGCCGGCGGACGCCGGGGCTCCGGCGGTGGTGCCGTGGGGAACCGTTGCGCCGGTGGAGGGAAGAGTGCCATCGACGGCATGTACGTGTCAGGAGTGCGACAACAAGTTGGCCGGAATCCGTCCGTTGACGAAAGAGCGTGGTCCGCATAGCGGTGCATGTCACCCGGTGCCCGCGGTGCGGCACGCAGTGTCATGGCGATACCGGGTCCGACCGGAATCGGTCCGTGAAAACGCTCACACGCACCCGCCGTCCGGGCCCGTGTACACGCCAACGGCCGGTGTGCCGCGTCCCTTTATCGTCTCTTTTCGCGGGCATTCCGGACTCCTGAACTCCCTTGCTCCGCCGTGGCCCGCGGCGTAGCGTTCCCGAAGATCTTGATCGCGCAGGGCGGCGCCCCCGGACACCACGGGATCCGGGCGTGGAGCACCGCAGTTCGCGGACACCGTGCTCGACGCACGCGCCGTCCCTCGCGTGTGCGAAGGGCGGGAACGAACAGCATGGTCACCTCCTCCCGGCACGGCCGGAGTTGGCGTTTACGCAGTGAGCAGATCGTCGAGTACGAGATAGTCGACGCCCCCGGTCTGCTGGACCCCGACAACCCGGCGCTCGCCTCCGTCCCCGGCACGGCAGGCCGCTCCGGCACCCGGGTGGTCGTCCTGGACGACGCCGTCGAGGCCCTCTACGGCGAGCGGATCCGTACCTACTTCGACCAACGGGACGTGCCTGTCGCCTACTTGGTCCTGCCGGGCTCGGAGGAGAACAAGACCGTCGAGCGCGCCCTCGACGTGGTCGACAAGCTCAACGCCGTCGGCACCAACCGGCTCAGCACACCCCCGCTCGTCATCGGCGGCGGGGTCGTCGCGGACGTCGTCGGCCTCGCGGCGAGCCTGTACCGGCGCGGCATCCCCAGCGTCCGCGTCCCCACCACGCTCCTGGCCCAGGTCGACGTCGGCGTCGCCGCCAAGACCGGGGTCAACTACGGGGGTTACCGCAACCGGCTGGGCAGCTACAGCCCGCCCCCGCTCACCCTGATCGACCGGGAGTTCCTCGCCACCGTTCCCGAACGGCAGCTGCGCAACGGCATGGGCGAGATCTTCAAGATGGCCCTGATCAAGGACCGGCGGCTGTTCGACCTGCTCGCCGAGTACGGCGCGGGGCTCGTCGAAGCCCGCTTCCAGGACCCCGGACCGGGCCAGGACGGCGTCCCCGGCACCGTCGCCGACGAGGTGATCGGCCGGGCCATCGCCGGCATGGCCGAGGAACTGGAACCCAACCTCTGGGAGAAGAACCTGCGGCGCAGCGTGGACTACGGGCACTCCTTCTCCCCCCTGGTGGAGATGCGCGCGCTGCCCGAGCTGCTGCACGGCGAGGCCGTCGCGATGGACTGCGTGTTCTCCGCGGTCGTCGCCACCGGACGGGGCCTGCTCGACGCGGCCGACTTCACCACCGTCGTCGAGGTGGCCGGCCGGCTGGGCCTGGCCCCCGCGCACCCCCTGTTCTGCGACGCCGACCTGGTCCTCGAAGCGCTCGCGGACACCGTCCGCCACCGCGACGGCCGGCAGAACCTGCCCATGCTCACCGCGATCGGCGAGGTCTGCTTCCTCGACGACGTGACCGAGGCCGAGATCAAGCAGGCCTGCGCCACGATGGCCGACCTGCTCGACGCGCGGCCGGCGGACGCCCGGTGACCGGGGCCACCGGCACGCCCGGTCAGCCGCGCGGGCGCAGCGTCGTCGTCACCGGGGCCACGGCCGGCATCGGACGCGCGGCGGCCGCCGCCTTCGCGGAGGCCGGAATGCGCGTGGTCCTGGCCGGCCGGGACCGCACGCGCGGCGAACGGGCCGCGCGGGAGATCCGCGCCGACGGCGGCGAAGCCGCCTTCGTGCGCTGCGACATCACCGACCCCGACCAGGTCGAGGCCCTCTTCGCCCGCGCCGTCGAGCTGTACGGCCGCCTCGACTGCGCCTTCAACAACGCCGGCGTCCCCGGCGACGGCCGGCTGGTGGACCTCTCCCCGGAGGACTTCGACCGGACCTTCGCCGTCAACTCCCGGGGACTGTGGCTGTGTCTGCGGCAGGAGCTGCGGCTGATGGCCGCCCAGGGCCACGGCAGCATCGTCAACAACACCTCCGTGCACGGCCTGCGCACCGTCTTCCCCGGCATCGGCGCCTACGTGGCCTCCAAGCACGCCGCCGTGGCCCTGACCCGCGTCGCCGCCGTCGAGCACGCCCGGGACGGCGTCCGCGTCAACGCCCTGGCCCCCGGCCCGATCGAGACCGAGATGCTCGCCGCCTCCGAGGCGGCCGTCGGCGGGGCCACCACCTGGCGCGGACTCATCCCCTCCGGGGAGATCGGCACCCCCCGGCAGGTGGCCGACGTGGCGCTGTGGCTGTTCTCGCCGGCCTCCTCCTACGTCAACGGGCAGACGATCGGCGTCGACGGCGGCTTCCTGGCGACGTGACGCCCCCGCCCGCGCGGCACCGCCCCGCGCGCCCGCGCCGTGACGCCCCTCCTCCCGCCCCCGCGCACACCCTAGGAACCCGCATGCACCCTGACGCCGCCTACGACTTCGTCGTCGTCGGTGCCGGAGCCGCCGGCAGCGTCCTCGCCGCCCGGCTCAGCGAACACCCCGACCGCAGCGTCCTGCTCGTCGAGGCGGGCCCGGCCGACCACGACCCGCGCATCGCCCGGCCCGCCTCCTGGCCCTTCCTGCTCGGCGGTGAACTCGACTGGCGCTACCGCACCGTCCCGCAGCCCGCCCTCGCCGGCCGCCGCCTCCACTGGCCCCGGGGCCGGGTCGTCGGCGGCTCCGCGGCGATCAACGCCATGGTCCATGTCCTCGGCGCGCCCGGCGACTTCGACGCCTGGACCCCGTGGGGCGGGGACCTGTGGGACTTCGCGCACCTGGAGCCGTACCTGCGGCGCATCGAGGGCCCGGCGGACTCCGCCGGATACGGCCGGATCCCCGTCGCCGACAACACCGCCCCGCACCCGTTCGCCGCCGCCTTCCTCGCGGCCGCCCAGAAGTACGGGCTGCCCGGCAACCCGGACTTCAACACCGGCGGCCAGGAAGGCGTCGGACTGTACCGGACCACCCGCACCGCGGACTCCCCGGACGCCCCCGCCCGCCGCGGCAACACCGCCCACACCCATCTGCGCCCGGCCCTCGACCGGCCCAACCTGACCCTCCTGACCGACGCCACCGTCCACGGCGTCCTGCTGGAGGGCGGCCGGGCCGCCGGCGTACGGATCCGGCGCGGCACGGAGGTCACCACCGTCCGCTGCACGGCCGAAGTCGTCCTGTGCGGCGGCAGCGTGGCCGCCCCGCAGCTGCTCCAGCTCAGCGGCATCGGCCCGGCCGACGAACTCGCCGCACTCGGCATCGCGCCGGCCGTCCATCTGCCGGGAGTCGGCGCCAACCTGCACGACCACATCCAGGTGTCGCTCGCCCACGACACCGCCGAGGGCCACCCCGTCGCCGACTTCTCCAACCTCGGTGAGGCAGGCGGCTTCCACACCCTGCACGAGCACTCGCCGGCCCCCGACATCCAGTTCTCCTTCGCCCCCATGAAGGACCTCAACAACGGCTCCCGGCTCGGCCACGGCTTCACCCTCGGCCCCGGCCTGACCCGGCCGCGCAGCCGCGGCCGGCTCACCCTCGCCTCCGCCGACCCCGAGGCCCACCCCCTGATCGACCCCGCCTACCTCAGCGACCCGGCGGACCTCGACGACCTCGTGGAAGGCGTGCGCATCGCCCGCGACATCGCCGCCACCGACCCGCTGGCCTCCCTGGCCACCAGCACCCCGCTCGCCCCCCGGGCCGGCCGGCACGAGATCGAGACGTTCGTACGGCAGCACGCGCAGACCCAGTTCCACCCCGTCGGCACCTGCCGGATCGGCCAGGACACCGACCCGCTCGCGGTGGTCGACCCCCGGCTGCGGGTCAGGGGAGTCGCGGGCCTGCGCGTCGCGGACGCCTCCGTCATCCCCAGCATGATCACCGGAAACATCCACGCGGCCGTCGTGGCCATCGCCGAGCGGGCCGCCGACTTCCTCGCGGAGGACCACGCATGACCGAGCAGACCACGCGAACCCTGCGCTGGGGCGTACTGGGAGCCACCTCCTACATCGCCGGCCACCTCATGCCCGCCATCGCCGCGACCCCCGGCTGCGCGCTGACCGCCGTGGCCTCCCGCCCCCACCGCAGGGCCCAAGCCGAGGCCGCCGCACGGCCGTTCGGCGCCACGGCCCACGCGGACTACGCCGCCCTCGTCGCCGACCCGGGCATCGACGCCGTCTACATCGCCCTGCCCAACACCGACCACGTCGAGTGGACCGTCAGGGCCCTGGAGGCCGGCAAGCACGTCCTGGTCGAGAAGCCCATGGCCATGGACGAGGAGGGCTGCGCCCGCGTCGAGCAGGCGGCCCGCGCCGCCTCGCGCACCGTCATGGAGGCGTTCATGTACCGCTTCCACCCGCAGCAGCGGCGCGCCGCCGAGATTCTCGCCTCCGGGGAGATCGGTGAACTGCGCGTCGTCCGCGCCTCGTTCGCCTTCGCGATCGGGACCGGCAGCGGCAACATCCGCCTCGAACCCTCCCTCGGCGGCGGCGCCACCTGGGACGTCGGCCCCTACGCGATCGACGCGCCCATGCTCTTCTTCGGACAGGCCCCCCAGGAGGTCTCCGCCCGCTTCAGCAGCCGCCCCGGCCTCACGGTCGACACCAGCGCCGTCGCCACCATGGACTTCGGCGACGGCCGCGCCGCCGTGGTCGACTACAGCATCGACTACGGGCCGCGAGCCGCCTACGAACTCCAGGGCACGCACGGCACCTTGTCGGTCCGCAACGCCTGGGCGATGAGCGGGGAGGACGGGCACCTCACCGTCCTGACCGCCGACGGCGTCCGCGAGGAGACGGTGCCCGCCGCCGACCACTACCAGGAGCAGGTGGCCGCCTTCGCCCGGGCCGTCCGCGACGGCGGCAGTACGGCCGTCACCCTCACCGACTCGCGGCGCGCCGCCCGGGTCGGGGCGGCCCTGGCCGCCTCGGCCGCCTCCCAGGGCCGTCCGGTCACCACGGCGGACAGTCCGAAGACCCCGCGATGATCTCCCCCCGCGTCCTGCGCGCGTTCACCGTCTCCCTCGCCTCGGTCGGCGGCCTGATGTTCGGCTACGGCACGGGCGTGATGGCCGGAGTGCTGCCGATGGTGGCCGGCACCTACCGGCTGTCGTCCTGGAGCCAGGGCGCGGCCGTCTCGGCGGCCCTCGTGGGGGCGGCACTGACCGCCCCCACCAGCGGACGGCTGGCCGACCGCCTCGGCCGCCGCCCGGTCATCGCGGCGGCCGCCGCCGTCTACATCGCGGGAACGGCCGGCTCGGCGCTGGCGACCGGCCCCGCCGCACTGGTGGCCGGGCGCTTCCTCGTCGGACTCGCCCTGGGCGCCACGTCCTTCGCCGTACCGCTGTACATCTCCGAGATCGCGCCGCCCGCCCGCCGCGGCGCCATGGTCACCCTCAACCAGCTCATGATCACCATCGGGCTGCTGCTCGCGTACGTCGTCGCCTACGCCCTGGAGCCCGGCGGACAGTGGCGGACCGTCCTGGGCCTGGGCGCCCTGCCGGCCCTGGCCCTGCTGGCCGGCATGCCCGCCGTCCCCGAGTCCCCGGACTGGCTGCGGGCCCGCGGCCGCACGGCACGCGCGCAGGACGCGGCACACCGCCTGGGCATCGAACTGCCCCCGGTGCCCGGTGACTTCGCGCCCGCCCCCGCCCCCGGGCTGCGCCGCGCCTGCCGGCTGGCCGGATCCCGGTGGGTGGCGCTGGGCCTGGCCATCGCGGTCCTGGTGCATCTGACCGGGCTCAACACGGCCATCTACTACGCGCCCACGATCCTGGCCGCCAGCGGACTGACCGCCAGCGGCGGCATCGCCGGGTCCGTGCTCGTCGGCCTGTGCAACGTCCTCGCCACCGTCGTCACGATCGTCTTCCTCGACCGCTGGGGGCGGCGCCCGCTGATGCTGGGCGGCCTGGCCGTCATGGCCGTGGCCGCCGCGGCGATCGCCGTCGCGCAGCACACCGGGGCGCAGGGCACGGCCACCGCGCTGCTGCTGTGCGTCTTCATCACCGCGGGCGCCGTCGGCCCCGCCGCCGTGTTCTGGGTGTACATCGCGGAGATCTACCCCGTGGACGTGCGCGGGGCGCTGATGAGCCTGGCCACGGGGGCGCACTGGGGCGCGGACTTCGTCGTGGCCACCACCTTCCTCCCCCTGGTCCAGGAGCTGTCCCTGGCCGGCGCGTTCACCCTCTACGCCGCGATCACCCTCGCCTCCGCGCTCGCCCTGGGCCGCTGGATGCCGGAGACCCGGGGGCGGCAGCTCGCCACGGCGGCCCCGGACGCCCCACCGCTCTCACCCTGACCCGCCCGACACCCGTACCAGCCTCGTACCAGCGAAGATCCCGGACAAGCAAAGGCCGTTCATGCACCCCGACCTCGCCCCCCGTACCGCCGCCTGCCTGCTGTTCGACTGGGACGGCACGCTCGTCGACACCCAGTACGCCAACTACCGGGCCATGGCGGCGACTCTGGCCACCGAGGGCATCACCCTCGAACAGGAGTGGTTCGACGCCCGGACCGGCACGTCCTCCGCCGAGATGATCCGCACGCTGCGGGACGAGCGGAACGCGGCGCTCAGCCGGCCCGTCGACGACCTCGTCGCCGAGCGTGACGCCCTCTTCCTCAAGGAGGCCCACACCATCCGCCCCCTCGCGCCGGTGCACGCCGTCGTCGAGGCCATGCGCGGCCGGCTGCCCATGGCCGTCGCCTCCGGCGGAGCCCGCCACGTCATCGAGGCCACCCTGCGCCACCAGCCGTTCCACGACGCCTTCTCGGCCATGGTCACCCGCGACGACGTCGAGCGCGGCAAGCCCGCCCCCGACATCTTCCTGGCCGCCGCCGACGCCCTGGGCGCCCACCCCTCCCGCTGCCTGGTCTACGAGGACAGCGACGAGGGCGTCGCCGCCGCCCGTGCCGCGGGCATGGCCGTGATCGACGTACGCCCGTACACCCGGGGCGACGGGCGGTAGGACGGGCCGGGCGGTGCGGGCCGTTCACACCAGGCTCTCCCGCCACGTCCGGTGCAGGTCCGCGAAGCGGCCCGTGCCGGCGGTGAGTTCGGCGGGGGTGCCGTCCTCCACCACCCGGCCGTCCGCCATCACCAGGACCCGGTCGGCGATCTCCACCGTCGACAGGCGGTGCGCGACCACCAGGGCCGTACGGCCGCGCAGCACCGTGCGCATCGCCCGCTGCACCGCCTGTTCGCCGGGGATGTCCAGGGAGGAGGTGGCCTCGTCGAGGATGAGGACCGCCGGATCGGCCAGCAGGGCCCGCGCGAAGGCGACGAGCTGCCGCTGCCCGGCGGAGATCCGGCCGCCGCGCTTGCGTACATCGGTGTCGTAGCCGTCCGGCAGGGCCGTGATGAACTCGTGCGCGCCGATCGCCCTCGCCGCCTGCTCGATCTCGGCGCGGCTCGCGCCGGGCCGGCCGATCGCGATGTTCTCCGCGACCGTGCCGGAGAACAGGAAGGCCTCCTGCGTCACCATGACCACCCCGCGCCGCAGCTCCGCCGCCGACAACTCGCCCAGCGGCACTCCGTCGAGGAGCACCCGGCCCTCCACCGGGTCGTAGAAGCGGGCCAGCAGCTTGGCGAGCGTGGACTTCCCCGCGCCCGTCGAACCGACGACCGCGACGGTCTGTCCGGCCCGCAGCGTCAGATCGAAGCGGGGCAGCACCTCGGCGCCCGACCGGTAGGCGAAGCTCACCCCCTCGAAGACGACCTCGCGGCCGGGGGAGCCCGCCGGCCGCTCCGGCAGCGGTCTGGGGTGCTCGGGCTCGGGCACGGACGGGCGCCGCGCCAGCAGACCCGCGATCTTCTCCAGCGAAGCGGCCGCGGACTGGTAGGAGTTGAGGAACATCCCCAGCCGGTCCACCGGGTCGTACAGCCGCCGCAGATACAGCACCGAGGCCGCGAGCACCCCCAGTTCCAGCTCGCCGTCCGCGACCCGGCGGGCGCCCCACAGCACCACCGTGGCGAGCACGGCGGCGGCCACCAGCCGGGAGAGGACCACATAGCGGGCCATCTCCAGGGTGACGTCCCCGTTGGCCCTGCGGTGGCGGGCGTTGAGCTCCGCGAAGTGCGCGGCGTTGGCGCGTTCGCGGCGGAACGCCTGCACGGGCCGGATCCCGTTCATGGTCTCGGTGAACTTCACGATGACCGCCGCGATCGCCGTCGACCGGGCCCGGTAGGCGATCAGGGAACGCCGTTGGTAGGAGCGCACGAGCAGATACAGCGGCACCAGCGACAGCACGGCCGCGCCGCCCGTGCTCGCGTCGAGCCACAGCAGGGTGCCGCCGATGTACACCACCGACAGGCCGATGCCGACGAGCTCCTGCAGCCCGTCGTTGAGCAGCTCGCGGATCGACTCGACGTCCGTGGTCGCGCGGGAGATCAGCCGGCCCGAGGTGTAGCGCTCGTGGAAGTCGATGCTCAGCCGCTGCGCGTGATGGAAGATCCGGCTGCGCAGCTCCAGCAGGACGTCCTGGCCGATGCGCGCCGAGAGCCGCACGAACGCCAGCTGCAGCAGCCCGGAGGCCAGCGCGCACCCGGCGTAGGCCACGGCGACGGCGACGAGCGGACCGTGGTCGCCGGCGCGCGTCGCGGGGACGGCGCGGTCGATCGCGTACGCCACGAGCAGCGGGCCCGCCTGCACGGCGGCCTGCTGCAACAGCACCAGCACGACCGCGAGCCGGACCCGCCACCGCGACGGCGCCAGCAGCGCGCGCAGCAGCGCGCGGGGCGCCCCCTCGGGGACGGCCAGCAGATCGGCGCCGACGGCGTCCTCACCGGGCCCGGACGCGGGGTGCGGGCCCGGGGGAGCGCCGCCGGGGCGCCGGCCGTCGGCCTTCGACCGGCCGCTCACGCTCGTGCTCATCGCGCCTTCCCTCCCCGCCCGGCGCCGGCGGGCCCGTCCCCGCCGCGGCCGGTCATGAGCGCCGCGTACTCCCCGCTGGTGCGCAGGAGTTCGTGATGGGTGCCCACCGCGGTGACGCGCCCGCGCGAGAGCAGGGCCACGCGGTCGGCGAGCAGCACCGTGGACGGGCGGTGGGCGACGACGAGTGCCGTCGTGGTCGCCAGGACCTCCCGCAGCGCCGCCTCCACCAGTGCCTCGGTGTGCACGTCCAGCGCCGACAGCGGGTCGTCGAGGACGAGGAAGCGCGGGCGCCCGACGACCGCGCGCGCCAGCGCCAGCCGCTGCCGCTGGCCGCCGGAGAGACTCAGCCCCTGCTCACCGACCTGGGTACGGTGCCCCTCGGGCAGCTCGTGCACGAAGTCGGCCTGCGCGATGCGCAACGCCCTCATCAGATCGGCCTCTTCGGCGCCCTCCGCGCCCATGAGCACGTTCTCGCCCGCCGTGGCCGAGAACAGCGTCGGCTCCTCGAAGGCCACGGACACCAGCTCCCGCAGCCGTTCGCGCGGCAGCGCCGCGATGTCCTGGCCGTCGAGGCTGATCCGCCCGGCGGTCGGCTCGTACAGCCGGGGGACGAGCGCGGTCAGCGTGGTCTTCCCACTGCCGGTGGGCCCGACGAGGGCCATCGTCTCCCCGGGCCTGATGTGCAGATCGACCCCCCGCAGCACGGGTTCGGCTCCCGCCGGGGATCCGGGGTAACGGAACTCGACACCTTCCAGGAGCAGCCCGGCACGGGTGCCCTTCCGGGCAGGGGCACGGGAGCCGCAGGAGCCGGGCGCGGCGGCGCGGACACCCGTCCGGGCGGGGGCACTTGTGCCCTCCACGGGTCCGGTGCTTGTCCCGGTGCCCGCCCCCGCGCGCGTACCGGCCGCCGTCGGCAGCGGCTCGTCCAGTACCTCGAAGAAGCGGTCCGTCGCCGTCGCCGCGTCCTGCGTGATGGCGAGGAGGAAGCCGATCGACTCCACCGGCCAGCGCAGGGCGAGCGCTGTCGACAGGAAGGCCACCAGCGTGCCCGCCGACAGCCCGCCGTCCGCGACCTGGAGGACGCCCAGGACCAGCGCGGTGCCGATGACCAGCTCCGGCAGGGTCATCACCAGCGCCCACAGCATGCCCAGCAGCCGCGCCTTGCGCAGCTCGATGCCGCGCAGCTCCCCGGAGAGCGCCGAGAACTCCCGCCGGCGGCCCCGGTGCCGGCCGAACCCCTTGATGACGCGGATGCCGAGGACGCTCTCCTCGATCACCGTGGTCAGATCGCCGGCGCGGTCCTGCGCGGTGCGCGCCAGGCGGGAGTAGCTGTTCTCGAAGAACCAGCACAGGACGATCAGCGGGGCGACGGGCGCCAGCAGCAGCAGCCCCAGCGTCCACCGCTGCGCGAGCAGGATCGCGAAACCCGCCGTGATCGTCACGCCGTTGACGATCAGGAAGGTCAGCGGGAACGCGAGGAAGATCCGCACCAGGGTCAGGTCGTTGGTGCCGCGCGAGAGCAACTGCCCGGAGGGCCAGCGGTCGTGGAAGACGACGGGCAGCCGCTGCAGGTGCCCGTACAGCGCGGCGCGCATGTCCGCCTCGACGCGCGCCAGCGGGCGCGCCACGATCACGCGCCGCAGCATGAACAGCGTCGCCTCGGCCACCCCGAGGCCGAACACCACGGCTCCGCCCAGCCACACCCCGCGCGGATCGCGGCCCGCCACCGGGCCGTCCACGAGCCACTTGAGCGCGAGCGGGATGACCAGGCTCGTGCACGAGCCGAGCACGGCCGTCAGCGCGGCGGCCGCGAGTCTGCCGCGCACGGGCCGTACGTAGGGCCACAGGCGCAGCAACGACCGCACAGCGGACCGGGGTTGGGCCCTCTCGGGGGCGCGCGTGGACGTATTCATCATGAGTGAGACTACGGTTCACCACTGACACCGCTCACGCGGATTTCGCGGCTACGACCCCTGCGGGGCATCCTCGTGCACCACGCGCCACAGCATCACCGAACGGGCCCGGACGAGCACCGGCAGGCCCGCCGCACGGCGCGTTCCGGGGGCCGCGCGCTGGTCCTCCAGGGAGGTGTCGACGAGGAGTTCGTAGGCGTCCGCCCAGGGCCGTCCCGGCAGCAGGAAGCGCAGCGGCCGTTCCCCCGTGTGCAGGACGGCCAGGAAGCTGTCGTCCAGGACGGCCTCGCCCCGTGGCCCGCGCCCGGGGACGTCCCGGCCGGAGAGGTACATCCCCAGGGCGGAGGCGGGCGCGTACCAGTCGTCCCGCGTCATCTCCGTGCCGCGCGGCGTGAACCATGCCAGGTCCCGCAGCCCGTCAGGACCGTGTGCGCTGCCGGAGAAGAAGGCGCGGCTGCGCAGCACGGGGTGCGCGCGGCGCAGTGCCAGCAGCCGGGCGGCCAGGTCGGCGAGCGCCCGCCAGCCGGGCTGCTCCAGCAGTGACCAGTCGATCCAGCCGGTCTCGTTGTCCTGGCAGTAGGCGTTGTTGTTGCCGCCCTGGGTGCGGCCCATCTCGTCGCCCGCGACCAGCATGGGCACGCCCGTGGACAGCAGCAGTGTCGTCAGCAGGCTGCGTAACTGCCGCCGCCGCAGCGCCAGTACGTCCGCGTCGGCCGTCTCGCCCTCGGCGCCGCAGTTCCACGAGCGGTTGTCGTTCGTGCCGTCCCGGTTGCCCTCGCCGTTGGCCTCGTTGTGCTTGCGTTCGTAGCTGACCAGGTCCCGGAGTGTGTAACCGTCGTGCGCGGTCACGAAGTTGACGGAGGCGTACGGGCGGCGGCCGCCCCACGCGTACAGGTCGCTGGAGCCCGACAGCCGGTAGCCCAGCTCCCGCAGGTCCGGCAGGGCGCCGCGCCAGAAGTCGCGCACCGCGTCGCGGTAGCGGTCGTTCCACTCCGTCCACAGCGGCGGGAAGGCACCCACCTGATAGCCGCCCGCGCCCACGTCCCACGGCTCGGCGATGAGCTTGACGCGGCGCAGCACCGGGTCCTGCGCGATGACGGTGAGGAAGGGCGAGAGCATGTCGACGTCGTGCGGGGAGCGCGCGAGCGCGGCCGCCAGGTCGAAGCGGAAGCCGTCGACCCCCATCTCCGTCACCCAGTAGCGCAGCGAATCGGTGATCAGCCGCAGCACGTTGGGCTGGACGACGTGCAGGGTGTTGCCGCAGCCGGTGCAGTCGGCGTAGCGGCGGGCGTCGGGCTGCAACCGGTAGTAGCGGCGGTTGTCGATGCCGCGCAGCGAGAGCGTGGGGCCGAACTCGCCGCCCTCCGCCGTGTGGTTGTAGACCACGTCGAGGATGACCTCGATGCCGGCGGCGTGCAGCGCGCGCACCATCCGCCGGAACTCGCCGACCTGGGCGCCACGCGTGCCGGTGGCCGCGTAGCCGCAGTGCGGCGCGAAGTAGCCGATGGAGTTGTAGCCCCAGAAGTTGCGCAGCCCGCGCCGCAGCAGATGGTCCTCGTGCGCGAACTGGTGCACCGGCAGCAGTTCCACGGCCGTCACCCCCAGCCGCCGCAGATGCTCGACGGCCGCCGGGTGCGCCAGGCCCGCGTACGTGCCGCGCAGCCGCTCGGGTATCCGCGGGTGGCGCATCGTGAAGCCGCGCACGTGCAGTTCGTAGACCACTGTGTCGGCCCAGGGGGTGCGGGGGCGGTGGTCGTCCGCGCGGTCGTCCCCGTCGGCGACGACGACGCCCTTGGGTACGAAGGGGGCCGAGTCGCGCTCGTCGCGCACGGTGTCCGCGACGCGCTGGTCCGGCCAGTCGCGGACGTGCCCGTACACCTCGGGCGGCAGCGTGAACTCCCCCTCGACCGCCCGCGCGTACGGGTCCAGCAGCAGCTTGGCCGGGTTCCAGCGGGCGCCCGTCCAGGGGTCCCAGCGGCCGTGCACGCGGTAGCCGTAGCGCTGGCCGGGGCGTATCCCGGGGACGAAGCCGTGCCACACCTCGTGCGTCAACTCGCGCAATGGACAGCGGGTTTCCCTCTGGCGGGTGAGGGGCGCGCCGGGCGGGGCGTCGGGGTCGTCGTCGAAGAGGCACAGCTCCACGGCCTCCGCGCCCCCGGCCCACAGCGCGAAGTTCACCCCCGCGACCCCGTCCGCCGTGGTGCGGCAGTGCGCGCCCAGCGGTTCGGGGCCGCCGGGCCACACGGGCGGCGGGTCCGCCCGGGGCGCGGGGTGCCGCTGCCCGTTGGCGCGGGGCCCTGGGCGCTGCGCCGCGTCCGTACGGCCGCTGCCTGGGCCCTGCCCCGTACGCGCCGGGGCACCCCCGGGCGCCCCGGCGCCCTCCCGCCCGGCGTCCTGCTGGGATGCGCTCGACACGTTCTCGCCTCCGGCGGCTCGACCGGCGCGCCGGGCACCCGGCTTCCCGAACCGGGCCGCGGCGGTGCGTCCTTGCCCCCAGTTCTGCCCAGAACCCGCTGTGCGCTCACACGTACGACACGGCGCGGCGGGGGAGCGGCGTCGGTCCCGTACCGGCACGGGACCCGCACGCGCGGCACCGCGCACGCACGCGGGACGCGGCAAGCGCCCCCGATGGGCCCCGGCCGCGGCGGCCGGAATGTAGCGCGTGATTCCGGCCGCCGTGTTCCTCTCAGGTGTCCTGTCCGCAACTCGGCTCTCATTCGGGACGGAACGGTGACATTCCCGAGGGATCCGCTGTCGGTGCCGTGTGGTTACCTATCGCCATGCGCGTGCACCGCGCTGAGGGGGCGACGCGCGGCCACGGGCCGCGCGAGGGGAGACAACTGCCGTGAAAACGCAGCCGATATCGAGGCGGCGCGCGGGTCGCAGGGGAGCGCCCGCGCTGCTGCTCGGAGGTCTGTTGCTGGTGGTCACCGCCTGCGGCGGAGGGGACTCCGACGGCAAGGCGGGCGGGAAGGCCGCGGACGAGTCGCAGGCCGTCGTGACCATCGCGCCGAAGGACGGGGCCAGTGACGTGGCCACCAGCGGCGCACTCAAAGTGACCGCCGACAAGGGCACGTTGACGTCGGTGAAGGTCGTCGACGACAAGGGCCGGCCGGTCGGCGGCAAGGTCAGTGCCGACGGCACGGCCTGGGAGCCGAGCGGCCATCTGGGCGCCGCCACCAAGTACACGGTGGACGCGCTCGCCAAGGACAAGGACGGGCGCGCGTCCGCCAAGCACGCCACCTTCACCACGCTCACCCCCAAGAACACCTTCGTTGGCTACTTCACGCCGGAGGATGGTTCCACGGTGGGCGTGGGCATGCCCGTGTCGATCGGTTTCAGCCGCGGGATCACCGACACCAAGGCCGTCGAGAGCGCCGTGAAGGTGACCTCCGAACCGGCCGTGGACATCAGGCCGCACTGGTTCGGCAACGACCGCCTCGACTTCCGGCCCGAGCACTACTGGACCCCCGGTACCAAGGTCACCCTCGAACTCGACCTGAACGGCGTCGAGGGCCGCGAGGGCGTCTACGGCACCCAGACCAAGACCGTCCGCTTCACCGTGGGCCGCAGCCAGATCAGCACCGTCGACGCCAGGACCCACGAGATGACCGTCCGGCGCGACGGGCAGGTCATCAAGACCGTCCCGATATCGGCCGGCGCCCCCGGGCACTCCACGTACAACGGGCAGATGGTCATCAGCGAGAAGTACGACGTGACCCGGATGAACGGGGACACGGTCGGCTTCGGCGGCGAGTACGACATCAAGGACGTGCCGCACGCGATGCGGCTGTCCACCTCCGGCACCTTCATCCACGGCAACTACTGGTCCGGGCAGGGCACCTTCGGCTCGGCCAACGCCAGCCACGGCTGCGTGGGCCTGTACGACGAGCGCGGTGGCGGCGACCCCGGCACCCCCGCCGCGTGGTTCTACAACAACTCGCTCGTGGGTGACGTCGTCGTCGTGCAGAACTCCCACGACCGGACGGTCCAGCCGGACAACGGTCTCAACGGCTGGAACATGTCCTGGACCGAGTGGACCAAGGGCAGTGCCGGGGGCAGTCCGGAGGGGAGCCCAGGGGCCAGTCCCGGAGGCAGTCCAGGAGGGAGTCCAGGGGGAGTTGACGCCTCCGGGGCGGGAGGTTGACGCGCGGTCCTGCGGCGATTGACGTGCCGGCGGCAGGGTGCGGCACCCTGCCGCGCGGCTAACCTGCTGGCATGACTGTGCATCTCGATGTTGCCGAGGGCGTGGGGACCATCCGCCTGGACCGCCCGCCGATGAACGCGCTCGACATCGCCACCCAGGACCGGCTCCGCGAACTGGCCGAGGAGGCCGCGCGCCGCGACGACGTCCGCGCCGTCGTGCTGTGGGGCGGGGAGAAGGTGTTCGCGGCCGGCGCGGACATCAAGGAGATGCAGCGCATGGACCACGAGGCGATGGTCCTGCGCTCCCGCCCCCTGCAGGACTCCCTGACCGCCGTCGCCCGCATCCCCAAGCCCGTCGTCGCCGCCGTCACCGGATACGCCCTCGGCGGCGGCTGCGAACTCGCGCTGTGCGCCGACCTCCGTATCGCCGCCGAGAACGCCCGGTTCGGGCAGCCGGAGATCCTGCTCGGGCTGATCCCCGGAGCGGGCGGCACCCAGCGCCTCTCCCGGCTCGTCGGCCCCGCCAAGGCCAAGGACCTCATCTTCACCGGCCGTCAGGTCAAGGCCGACGAGGCGCTCGCGATCGGCCTCGTCGACCGGGTCGTCCCGGCCGCCGAGGTGTACGAGCAGGCGCACGCGTGGGCCGCGAAGCTCGCCGCCGGCCCCGCCCTGGCCCTGCGCGCCGCCAAGGAGTGCGTGGACGCCGGGCTGGAGACCGACCTCGACACCGGTCTCACCATCGAACGGAACTGGTTCGCGGGCCTGTTCGCGACCGAGGACCGGGAGCGGGGCATGCGCAGCTTCGTCGAGGACGGGCCCGGCAAGGCCAAGTTCCGCTGACCCCGGGCGGGTTGACGCCGGGGTGCGGGGCGCACTCCGGCGTTGCCACTTGTGGGGGAATTCGCCAGGGCGCGCGCCGCCCCCCGCGCGACCGCGCCCCCGGCCCCGTACGGACCGTGGCGGCCGTACGGTCCCCGCAGGTCAGTATCGATTTTCCAGCCCACTGCCTGCCCATGGCATATGTCCCGCGGCGGGCGTGGAAGCGCCGGTTCCGCGCCCCCGGTCGCGGTGGCAATCCCACCGTTCCAGCCCCAGAGGGCGGCGCGGCGGCCATGATGGGGGCATGGCGGGCCTGGAGAGCGGCGAGCAGCCGCGGCAGCGGGGCGGTGCGGCCGCGGTGCGGTGGACGCCGGCCGTGGAGGACGAGCTGGGGCTCAAGGTGCTTGAGCAGTACGGCAACCCCAGCCTCGACGAGGTCACGCTGCTCTCCCGCCCCGAGTCCGCCGTCGCCGCGCGCCGTCTGACCCAGTGCGTGGTGCTGCGGCTGTGGGGCCTGTCGCCCCAACTCAGCGAGCACGCCGTACTGCTGGTCTCCGAACTCGTCGGCAACGCCGTCCGCCACACCGGCGCGCGCTGTTTCGGGCTGCGGATGATGCGCCGGCGCGGCTGGCTGCGCATGGAGGTGCGCGATCCCTCGCGCGGGCTGCCCTGCCTGCTGCCGGTGCGCCCGCTCGACACCAGTGGGCGGGGGCTGTTCCTGGTCGACAAGCTCTCCGACCGCTGGGGCGTGGATCTGCTGGCGCGCGGCAAGACCACGTGGTTCGAGATGCGGGTCGCGGACCGGTGAAGAACCCGGAAACGAAGAGGCCCCCTTGCGCCGCGTGGACGGGCCGGGGGCCTCTTCGGGCCGCCGCGGACGAATTGGGGTGTGGTCCACGGCGGTGTGGACGACCTTGCCCGGGTCAATGGGGGTCGTTGCCTCGACTATGGCAGACGGGCAGCGGGCAGCCAAAACGGCTATCTGGGCAGATCCGGGCAATTCCGGAAGGAACGCTCGGAGATCAAAGGTGAGTTGCGACACCCGCCTTCCATTCCATGAATAAATCAGCGGAATGTTTTATTTCTATACGCGCTGTGCGCGGCGCCCGGCGGAGGGGGCCTCGCAGAAGGGTCCACAGAGAGGCCCGCGGACAGGTCCGTGCGGAGGAGTCCTTGCGGAGGACCGCTTTCGCGGGTGTGATGACGGAGACCGCCACACGTCGCGCGACGGCCCAGGCCGACGAGACCCCCACGGGAGCGCATCATGCACGAGGCAGCAGGCGCAGCCGACGCAGCAGGCACCCGCAGCCCCTACCCGCCCACCCACTGGATACCGGCCGACAGTGCCAACTACACCGTCTCCTCCCGCCCCGCCGCCCACCCCGTCGACCTCCTCGTGATCCACGTGACCCAGGAGACCTTCGCCGACGCCACGCGGATCTTCCAGGACCCGCAGTCCCGGGTCTCCGCGCACTACATGGTGGCCTCCGCCGACGGCCGCATCGGCCAGTTCGTCCGCGAGAAGGACATCGCCTGGCACGCCGGGAACTGGAGCTACAACACCCGCAGCATCGGCATCGAGCACGAAGGCTGGATCGACCGCCCCGAATACTTCACCGACGCCCTCTACCGCTCCTCCGCGCACCTGGCCGCCGCGATCTGCGACCGCTACGGCATCCCCGCCACCCGGGAGCACATCATCGGCCACATCGAGGTGCCCGGCTCCACGCACACCGACCCCGGCCCGCACTGGGACTGGGACCGCTACCTGCGCCTGGTCAACGCGCGGGCCTGACCCCGGCCCGCCGCCCGCCGGGTCAGCGCCAGCCCCGCCGCTGCGCCTCGGCCCGGCGACGCCGGTCGTTGCACAGCAGACAGCGCCCCCACCCCGGCGGCAGCGGATCCTCCTTGTCCCCGTACAACGGATCCACGGCCCCCTTCGGATGCTCCGCACACCCCGTCGCCCCCGCCCCGGCCCCCAGCGACCCCGCCGCCGCCAGCGCCCGCCGCAGAGCATCCACGAGCTGCTCCGCCTCGTGCGCGGCCGGCGCCGCGGCGTCCAGCCCGAAGGCGATGTCCGAAGCCGTGTTCAGCGCGCTCTGCAGCTCGCGCAGCTCTGCGTAACCCATGCTTGCGAGGGTAACGGGGGGTACCGACAGCGCGGACCAGCACCACTGGGACACCACCGGTCTGCTCAGCCCCTCCCGGCGCACCGCGGGAGGGCACCGACTCGCGCGTACGGCGGCTGGTGGCCCGCATGGACGAGCTGAGCGCGCGGTTCACCGGCGGGGACGCCGCCCTCTCCGGCGGGGTGCGCGCCGCCTGGCGCGAGGACCCGGGGGTGCTGTCCGGGCACGCCCTCACGCCCGCCGAGGCCGGCACCTGGCGCGACCTCGCGGAGTACGTGGAGCGCGCCCGCGCCGCAGCCACCGCCGGCGAACCTGCCGGCCGCTGACCGAAGTTGACATCACCCCACAGCAAGGAGCCCCTTCGTGGACCGCACCGTTCGCACGCGCATCACCCTCGCCGCCACCCTGCCCACCGCGCTGTGCACCGCCGCCGTGGCCGCCGGCACGCAGGCGGAAGGGCTGCTGTACGCGGCCCCCGTCGCCCTGACCGTGCAGGCGGCAGTGACGTACGTACGCCTGGGAAGGCGGGAAGCCGCGCGGAAGTGAACCAGGGGCCGCCCCCCCCTCAGCCCAGGCAGTCCCGCAGAGCCCCCGACAACCGCTGCGCCCGGTCGTCGCCCGGGCCCACCATGCGGTTGGTGACGAGCGCGAAGCCGATGCCGTACTCGTCGTCGCCGTAGGCGCTGTTGCCGCCGGCGCCGTCGTGGCCGAAGGTGCGCGGGCCCAGGGTGCTCCAGGCCGTCGCGGCGCTGGTCGTGAAGCCGGTGCCCCAGCCCGCGCCCATGTCCAGTCCGTCCGGCCACATCGGGCCGCTGGACCGCAGCCGCAGCGCGTCGGTGACCGTGGCCTCGTCGAGCAGCCGCGGACCCCCGTCCAGGCCGGTGGCCGCCGCCGCGTAGGCCCCGGCCAGGCCGCGCGCGGTCGACACCGCGTTGGAACCGGGCAGTTCGGCGGCCAGCAGCGCCGGCGAGTTGTAGCCGCGCGGGCTGTCGATCCCGGGGAAGTCGATCGCGCCGTCCACGGTCAGCATCCGGGAGAACAGCTCCGGCAGCCGCGAGGGCTCCGCCGGGCCGATCAGCCGCGCGAGGCGGCCGGTCTCCCCGGGCGGCAGACCGATCCAGGTCTCCAGGCCCAGTGGATCGCCGAGCAGCTCACGGAAGTACCCGCCGGGGGTCAGCCCGGTCACCCGCCGGATCAGCTCGCCGGCCAGCCAGCCGAAGGTCTGCCCGTGGTAGGCGTACTCCCGCCCCGGCTCCCACAGCGGCTCCTGCGCCGCCAGGGCCGTGACGACCGGCTCCCACGCCAGGACGTCCTCGAAGCTCAACCCGGCGTCCACCAGGGGCAGTCCGGCCCGGTGCGCGAGCACCGTCCGCACCGTGACCGTCTCCTTGCCGCCCTGGGCGAACTCCGGCCAGTACGCGGCCACCGGCGCGTCCAGGTCGATCCGCCCCTCCTGCGCGAGCCGGTGCACGAGCAGACTCACCAGACCCTTGGCGCACGACCACACGACCGTCGCCGTCTCCCGCTCCCAGGCCCGCCCGGTCGTCACGTCGGCGACCCCGCCCCACAGATCCACCACCGGCCTGCCGCCGAGGAACACCGCGACCGCGGCCCCGCCGTCCCCCTGCCCGGCCAGCACCCCGGCGAACGCGTCCGCCACCTTCCCGAACCCGTCTTCGGCCCAGCCGTCGGTACGCATACGTGCCCCGCCCCCGTGATGTCGCCCAGTCGTCATCGCCGCCGTCCGGATCTCCGGACAAACAGGGGTACGACATCACGGCGTACGGGGGCGGGGCAAACGGATTTGGGCTGCCGCAGCGGCCTCAGCACTCGATGATGTTCACCGCGAGCCCGCCCCGCGCCGTCTCCTTGTACTTCACGCTCATGTCCGCCCCGGTCTCCTTCATGGTCTTGATGACCTTGTCGAGGGAGACGTGGTGGCGGCCGTCGCCGCGCAGGGCCATGCGGGCGGCGGTGACGGCCTTGGCGGCGGCCATGCCGTTGCGTTCGATGCAGGGGATCTGGACGAGGCCGCCGACGGGGTCGCAGGTCAGGCCCAGGTTGTGTTCCATGCCGATCTCGGCGGCGTTCTCGACCTGCTCGGGGGAGCCGCCGAGGACCTCGGCGAGGCCGCCGGCGGCCATGGAGCAGGCGGAGCCGACCTCGCCCTGGCAGCCGACCTCGGCGCCGGAGATGGAGGCGTTCTCCTTGAAGAGCATGCCGATGGCACCGGCGGCGAGCAGGAAGCGGACGATGCCGTCCTCGTCCGCTCCGGGGACGAAGTTGATGTAGTAGTGCAGGACAGCGGGGATGATGCCGGCCGCGCCGTTGGTGGGGGCGGTCACGACGCGGCCGCCGGCGGCGTTCTCCTCGTTGACGGCCATGGCGTAGAGGGTGATCCACTCCATGGCGCGGGCCTGGGCGTCGCCCTCGGCGCGCAGCTGGCGGGCGGAGGTGGCGGCGCGGCGGCGGACCTTCAGGCCGCCGGGGAGGATGCCCTCGCGGGACAGGCCGCGGCTGACGCAGCCCTGCATGACGCCCCAGATCTCCAGCAGGCCGGCGCGGATCTCGTCCTCGGTGCGCCAGGCCTTCTCGTTCTCCAGCATCAGCGCGGAGATCGACAGGCCGGTCTCGCGGGAGAGGCGCAGCAGCTCGTCGCCGGTGCGGAAGGGGTACTTCAGGACGGTGTCGTCGAGCTTGATGCGGTCGGCGCCGACGGCGTCCTCGTCGACGACGAAGCCGCCGCCGACGGAGTAGTAGGTCTTCTCCAGCAGCGGGGCGCCGGCCTCGTCGTAGGCGAAGAGCGTCATGCCGTTGGCGTGGTACGGCAGGGCGCGGCGGCGGTGCAGGATCATCTCGGTCGACTCGTCGAAGTCGATCTCGTGGTCGGCGCCGATCTCCGCGCCGAGCAGCCGCAGCCGCTTCGTGGCCCGGATCCGCTCGACCTCGTCGTCGGCGCGCTCGACGTCCACGGTGCGCGGGGAGTAGCCCTCCAGGCCCAGCAGGACGGCCTTGGGGGTGCCGTGGCCGTGCCCGGTGGCGCCCAGGGAGCCGTAGAGCTCGGCGCGTACGGAGACGGTGTGGGCGAGCAGGCCCTCGTTCTTCAGGCGCCGTACGAACATCTGGGCGGCCCGCATCGGCCCGACCGTGTGGGAGCTGGAGGGGCCTATGCCGATCGAGAAGAGATCGAAGACGGAGATGGCCACGGTGGCAGCTCCTTGGGGTGTCAGGGGTGGTTCGGGTGGTGCGGACGCCCGCGTGCGCGGGGGTCGTCACAGAGGGGGCGCACGGTGCGGGGCACCGGCGCACTCTCTCCAGTGTGCACGGTGCCCCGCACCCGCAGGTGAATCGGGTCCTAGCGGGTCACTTCAGACCGGGGTACAGCGGGTGCTTGTCGGCCAGGGCGGTCACGCGGCCGCGCAGCGCCTGGGCGTCGTAGCTGGGCTTGAGCGTCTCGGCGATGATGTCCGCGACCTCGCGGAAGTCCTCGGCGCCGAAGCCGCGGGTGGCCAGGGCCGGGGTGCCGATGCGCAGGCCCGAGGTGACCATCGGGGGGCGCGGGTCGTTCGGGACGGCGTTGCGGTTGACCGTGATGCCGACCTCGTGGAGGCGGTCCTCGGCCTGCCGGCCGTCGAGCTCGGAGTCGCGCAGGTCGACCAGGACCAGGTGCACGTCCGTACCGCCGGACAGCACCGAGACGCCGGTCTGCTTGACGTCGTCCTGGACCAGGCGCTCGGCCAGGATCTTCGCGCCCTCCAGGGTGCGGCGCTGGCGGTCCTTGAACTCCTCGCTGGCCGCGACCTTGAAGGCGACGGCCTTCGCGGCGATCACGTGCTCCAGCGGGCCGCCCTGCTGGCCGGGGAAGACCGCGGAGTTGATCTTCTTGGCGAGTTCGGCGGTGGACAGGATGACGCCGCCGCGCGGACCGCCCAGCGTCTTGTGGGTGGTGGTGGTCACGACGTGGGCGTGCGGCACCGGGCTGGGGTGCAGCCCGGCGGCGACCAGACCCGCGAAGTGCGCCATGTCGACCATCAGGTACGCGCCGACCTCGTCGGCGATCCGGCGGAACGCGGCGAAGTCCAGCTGGCGCGGGTAGGCGGACCAGCCGGCGACGATCAGCTTCGGGCGGTGCTCCTGGGCGAGGCGCTCGACCTCGTCCATGTCCACCCGGCCGGTCTGCTCGTCCACGTGGTAGGCCACCACGTTGTAGAGCTTGCCGGAGAAGTTGATCTTCATGCCGTGGGTCAGGTGACCGCCGTGCGCGAGGTTCAGCCCCAGGATCGTGTCGCCGGGGGAGAGCAGCGCGAACATCGCGGCCGCGTTGGCCTGCGCGCCGGAGTGCGGCTGGACGTTGGCGTGCTCGGCGCCGAAGAGCGCCTTGATGCGGTCGATGGCGATCTGCTCGACGACGTCCACGTGCTCGCAGCCGCCGTAGTAGCGGCGGCCCGGGTAGCCCTCGGCGTACTTGTTCGTGAGGACCGAGCCCTGGGCCTCCATGACGGCGACGGGAGCGAAGTTCTCCGACGCGATCATTTCGAGGGTGGACTGCTGGCGGTGGAGTTCGGCGTCGACAGCGGCGGCGACGTCGGGGTCGAGCTCATGGAGGGAGCTGTTCAGCAGGGACATGAGTTCTTCCTGGGGGGAGAGGGCGACGAGGCTTCGATCAGCTTCCGGCGAAGGCCGTGTACGCGTCGGCGTCCATCAGGTCCGCCGCCTCGTCCGTGACCTTGACCTTGAACAGCCAGCCGCCCGTGAACGGGGCGGTGTTCACCAGCGAGGGGTCGTCCACGACGTCCTGGTTGGCCGCGACGACCTCGCCCGTGACCGGGGAGTACAGATCGCTGACCGACTTGGTCGACTCCAGCTCGCCACAGGTCTCGCCCGCGGTGACCGTGTCGCCGACCGCGGGCAGCTGGGCGAAGACGACGTCACCGAGCGAGTTGGCCGCGAACTCGGTGATGCCGACGGTCGCCACACCGTTCTCGTCGACGGCCGACAGCCACTCGTGGTCCTTGCTGTAGCGCAGCTGCTGGGGGTTGCTCATGGCTAGATTCTCCTGGATGAGTGGTGGTGCTCGTGCAGAGGGTCTTGACAGGCGGTACGGGAGCGGGCCGCGGAGACCGCCGGGCCCGCGGGGCGGGCCCTACCGGGTCCGCCGGTAGAAGGGCAGCGCGACGACCTCGTACGGCTCGTGGCTGCCGCGGATGTCGACGGCCACGCCCCCGGTGCCCGGCTCGGCGTGCGCGGCGTCCACGTAGGCGATCGCGACCGGCTTGCCGAGGGTGGGGGAGGGGGCGCCGGAGGTGACCTCGCCGATCACCTCGCCGCCGGCGACGACCGGGTAGCCGGCGCGCGGGACGCGCCGCCCGGCGGCGACGAGACCGACCAGCTTGCGCGGCGGGCTGGTACGGGCCCGCTCGGCGGCGGCCTCCAGCGCCGCGCGCCCCACGAAGTCGCCCTCCTTGTCGAACTTCACCACGCGGCCCAGCCCGGCGTCGAAGGGCGTGGTCGCGGTGGTCAGTTCGTGCCCGTACAGCGGCATGCCCGCCTCCAGCCGGAGGGTGTCCCGGCAGGAGAGCCCGCAGGGCACCAGGCCGGCGCCCCGGCCGGCCTCGGTGAGCGCCTGCCACAGCCGCTCGGCGTCGGCCGGGGCGACGAACAGCTCGAAACCGTCCTCGCCGGTGTAGCCGGTGCGGGCGATGAGGGCGTCGACACCGGCGACGGTGCCCGGCAGGCCCGCGTAGTACTTCAGGCCGTCGAGGTCGGCGTCGGTGAGGGACGCGAGGATGCCGGGGGACTCGGGTCCCTGGACGGCGATGAGCGCGTAGTTCTCGCGGTCGTCGCGCACGGCCGTCCCGAAGCCGGCGGCGCGCTCGGTCAGGGCGTCCAGCACGGTCTGCGCGTTGGAGGCGTTGGCGACGACCATGTACGTGTCCTCGGCGAGGCGGTAGACGATCAGGTCGTCGAGGATGCCGCCGTCCTCGGCGCAGATCATCGTGTAGCGGGCCCGGCCCACGGCCAGCGCGGAGAGGTTGCCGACGAGCGCGAAGTCCAGCGCGGCTCCCGCCTGCGGGCCGGTCAGGGTGATCTCGCCCATGTGGGAGAGGTCGAACAGGCCGGCGCGGGTGCGCACCGCCTGGTGCTCGTCCCGCTCGCTGCCGTAGCGCAGGGGCATGTCCCACCCCGCGAAGTCGGTCATCGTCGCGCCGAGCGCGCGGTGCAGCGCGTCGAGCGCGGTGCGGCGGGGGGCACCCGTGGTGCCGGAGGCAGCGGTCATGAGGTCAGGCTCCCGGACGTGTGCGCGAGGCCCGGCGAGGACTCGCGGAAGGGGGACGAAGGGGACACAGCCCCTCCCCATCTGTCATCGGAACCTGAGAGGTTCACCGGGCGCCCGCGGGGCCCGGCTTGCACCTTGGGTGGGACCGCCGCGCACGGCGGCCCGCTTTTCAGATCTGCCTCGTCCACGCGGTACGGGGCCTGAGAGATTCAAGGGAGGAACTTGCTCCTTCGGCGCCCGGTCCGTGCCGTCGTGCGGCGGCGGCCGGGACTCTCCCGCGCGGATTCATGCGGCCGGTGTTCTGTTGGGTCATGCGGTTCGGCGCGCACATCATTGCACGTACTGGCGTTTGACGGACCTCCCTCCGGCGGAAGATTTCCATTACCTTTCCTTTACCCGTTGCGGGCAGGAGTGGCGGGTAGGCGGGAGCCGAGGGCGACCGAGGAGGCCGATCAGCGTGCAGGCGCCGGACCAGGAGGCCGCGAGTCCGCCCCTGTGGCCCGAGGGGACCGTGGATCTGCGCGGCGGCGCCGGGCGGGAGCGGCTGTGCTACCCGGCGGGCGACGTCCTGGTCGTCTCCGGGCTGCCCGGCAGCGGCAAGTCCACACTCATCCGGCGCGCGGTGGCCGGGGAGCGGGCGGTGCGGCGCGTCGACTCCCAGGACACGCGCGAGCGCTTCGAGCGGCTGCTGCCGCACCGGCTGCCGTACGCGCTCGCGCGCCCCTGCGTCCGTCTCGTCCACTACGCCGCGCTGCGCCGCGTCGTGCGGACGGGCGCGAGTACGGTCGTCCACGACTCCGGCCGGGTGCGCTGGGTACGGGCCTGGCTCGCCCGCGAGGCGCGCCGCCGGGGCGCCGCGCTGCACCTGCTCCTGCTGGACGTGGGCGCCGCCACCGCCCTCGCCGGGCAGGAGGCGCGCGGCCGCCGGGTCGCGCCCCGCGTCTTCGCCCGGCACCGGCGGGCGATCGCGCGGCTGACCGCCGCTGTGACCGGGGGTGCGCAGCCGCGCGGCACGGCGTCGGTGGTACTCCTGGACCGCCCGGCCGCGGACGCGTTGCGGACGATCTCCTTCGAGCGGGGCGGAGGCCCCGGGGAGTGAGACGGGATGTGTCACGTTCCCGGGGCGCGGGGCGCGGGGCGCGGGGCGCGGGGCGCGGGGTGCGGGGCGCGGGGCGCGGGGCGCGGGGCGCCCCGGGGGTCCGAGGGGCGCGCCGGGCCGGGTCGGTTGTACGGGCCGCGTCGGTCGCCTTGGTCGACGGCCCGTCAGGCCCCCGGGGCGCCCGGGGACGCCCGGAACTCCCGGGGCGGTTGGTGTCCGCACCGGGCCGCATCGGTCGGCGGCCCGTCAGGCCTCCCGGACACCGGGACCCCCGGGGTGGTCGGCGACCGCACCGGCTCGCGTCGGCCGCCTTGCGACGGCCGTCAGGTCCCCGGGACACCTGGGATGCCCGGGAACTCCCGGGACGCCCGGTGCGGTCGGCGGCAGCACCGGGCCGCGTCGGCCGTCTCGGTCGCCTTGGCCGGCGGCCTGTCAGGCCCCCGGAACTCCCGGAACCCCCCGGGACGCCCGGGGTGGTCGGCGGCCGCACCGGCCCGTGACGGCCGCCTTGCGACAGTCCGTCAGGCCCCGGGGACGCCCGGGACTCCTGGAACCCCCGGGACGCCCGGGGTGGCGGGCGGCCGCACTGGGCCGCGTCGGTCGCCTTGGCCGACGGCCCGTCAGGCCCCGGGAACTCCCGGAACTCCCGGAACCCCCGGTGCGGTCGGTGGCCGACCCGGGGCCGTCGGTGGCTGCCCGGTGGGCGTTCCGTCGAGGGCCGAGACCTTCTGGGTCAGGCTCTGGGCGTCCGCGACGGCCTTGGCGATGTCCCCGGTGAGGCCGGCGGAGTTGCCGCTCTCCACGTCCGCGATGGCCTTGCCGGTGCTGGCCACGAGCCGGGTCAGGGCGTTCCTGACCTCCTCGACGCCGTCGGAGGCGCGGGGTCCGGCCGGGGCCCGGTGGCCCGCGGAGGTGCCCCGCCCGGCCTGTCCGCGCAGCCGGACGGCCGCCAGCAGCGCGTCGCCGCTCGCCCGCAGCCGGCTCTGCAGATCCCGCAGCACCCTGACGTTGGGGGCGGGCCGCTGGGCCTCCTTGCCGATCCGGGAGACCAGGGTGAGGGTCTCGCCCAGCGCGCTGACCGTGTCGAGCTGCCGCTCGACCGCGGCGGCCTTCGGGGTCGGTTTCGGCGCGGACTTCAGGCCGTCACCGGCCGGGGCTGGACCGGCGGCGCCCAGGACGAGCACCCCGCAGGCGACGGCAGTTATGGCGCCGGAGGCGAACCGGGCGGCAGCGGGCCTGGCGGACGCGGGCACGGCGGGGGCCGGCTTCTCGAAGCGCATGCTGGGTGTCCTTTCGCTCTCGGCGGGCCTGCGGTGAACTGTGATCACCGTGTGCACGGCCCCGCGCACCCCGCAACCCGCGCCCCCGCGCCCGTACGAGGGACCGCGGCCCGGCCGCGCCGCGATGACCTGGGGCGTTGCCGTGCTCGCGGCGGCCGCCGCCGAAGCGGCCGGCGGCAGCCGTTAGGGTGCGGTTGCGGTGCCGGCGACCCCCTGGGGACAGCCGCGGAGCGCGCGCGAGCGCGGCACACGCGAACGACAACAGCGACGACAGCGGTGGAACGGCGTTGGACGAGACGATCGACCCCGGGCAGTACGGCCGGCACCCCCTGGGCGGCGGCCCCCCCGAGGGCTGGCCCGCGAACGAGCTCGAAGAGGTGCTCTCGGCGTCCGTGGGCGTCCCCGGCGCGGGTGCGCGCATCCTGGAGGTGCTCGGCCGCAGCGCGCTGTGGATCCCGCTGCCGGCCGGGGGCGGCCCCGACAGCCCCGATCTCGACCTGCCCACCGTGGAGCTGGGCGGCGCCGCGTTCGTGCCCGTCTTCAGCTCCGAGGCCGAGTTCCGGCGGGTGGCCGGCGCGCACCTGTCCTTCGCGGTGGCGCCCGCCGTCGAGTTCGCGCGCGGTCTGCCCCCGCAGGCGGGCATCGTCGTCAACCCCGAGGGCACGGCCGGGGTTCCGCTGCCGCCGCCCGCGGTCGCCGAGCTGTGCCGGGCCGGGCGGGTGCGGCTCGACGGCGAGCCCACCGGCGGCCGGGTGCGGCTGTACGAGCCGGACTGGCAGGACGAGCCGACGGCCTTCCTCGCCGCGGCGGGGCTGGAGTTCGGCGCCGCCCCCGGTGTCCGCACTGCGCGGCGGGCCCTCGCGAGCGTGGAGGGCGGCGGCCCCGCCCTGTTCGTCGGGGTCGAGCTGGACCTGCCCGACCCGGGCAGCCGCTCCGAGGCGCTGAACGCCGTCGGCCGGGCCCTGGGCGCCGCCGGTGTGGCCTGGCCCGTCCAGCTCGTCTTCCTCGACGTGACCCCGGATCCGGTCGCCGCGTGGATGCTGGCCCGCGTCCGCCCGTTCTACGACCGTGACCTGTGAGCGCGGCACGGCCCGCCACCGAGGGCCCGTAAGCTGGTTGGATGTTCCGAGGGGGCGCACAGGCGCGTCCCGGGCAGCGCGGCGGACCCGGCACAACGGCCCGGCGCCGCGCGGCGGACGAGAGGAAGACAGCCGGCGGCACCGCCGGGACCCACGGCCGGCGGAAGGAGCGGAACCAGGTGAGCGCGGGCGCGGAGAGCGGCGTCGAGCAGGTCCTGCGCCACGTGGCGCCCGGCCGGTACGACACCTACGAAGCGCTGCTGCGCGCGCTCGCCGAGGGCCGGCTGTGGATGCTGCTGTGGCACGGGCGGCCCGGCTCGCCCGACGCGCAGTACGCCAACATGGAGGTCGACGGCCTCGGGTACGCGCCGTGCGTGACCTCCGAGCGGGAGCTGGCCGCCAGCGGCTGGAACCGTGACCACGAGACGGTCTCCGGCCGTGCCGTCGCCGCCGCGCTCTGGCCGGGCCGCTGGGGCCTGTGGCTCAACCCGCACGCCCCCGGCGGCGGGGTCGGCGTCCCCTGGCCCGATCTGCGGCGTATCGCCTGCGGACTGGACCGGCTGCCCGCCGGGCCGCTGCGCCTGAGCGAACCCGGCGCGGAGATCCCGCAGTTCTACGCGCTGCTCGCGCAACTCGCCGGGCGCACGCCCGCGGTGCGCGCCCTCAGCCGCGCCTGGGTGCGGCCCGCGCTCGGCAGCCCGTACCTGGCCATCGGCCTCGATCTGTACGACACCTCCCCGGCGGCCGTGGAGTCCGTACGCTCGATGATGCGCGAGGCGGTCGCCGTGGTGCCCGAGGGGCTGCCGGTGTCCACGGTGGCGATGGCCGACGAGCACGACCCGGTCGTGCTGTGGATGCGTGCCCGCACCCGTCCGTTCTACGACCGCGACGCCGCCGGCGGGCCCGCGCCGGACAGCGGCATTCCGCTTCGACAGGGTCCCAACTGGCCCTCACCCCTTACGAGTTACTGATCCGTTCAGGGGCAACGACTGTCCGTATAACGGAACACCGCGTTGTACATCACGGTTGCGCATCCTTTGCCGACCGGGGCTGGCGAGTGATCGCGGCGTGGCTGAAGACTCCCGCCACACGGACATTCCCGCTGCCGGGCGCACACCGCCCCGTGAGGCGTCCGTGTCCTCACCGCTCCGCGTAGTACACACTCCGGTACCACTGCATCTCGCGCAGCACAGCGCACCTGACGCACCACCCGCACTACCGCACACGTCTCGCACTTCCGCACTCCGCACGCACTTCGCACCAGTGATGTGAACCAGCCGCGCAGCGGCTCGCGTCGGGCCGGGTACCGCCGGCCCAAGGGGGGTCCTCCAGACGATGACGGCACCGATCGAGACCACCGGGACGCCCGCCGGTGCGGATCCCGAGGCAGTCCTCGCCGGCGCCCGGCGCGGCCAGATCGAGGGACGCTCGCTCCTGCAGATCGCCTGGGCCCGTTTCCGGCGCGACAGGGTCGCCGTGGCGGGCGGCATCGTCGTGATCCTGCTGATCCTGCTCGCCGCCCTGGCCAAGCCGATCGAGTCGGTCTTCGGCCTGGACCCCAACACCTTCTACCAGGACCTCCTCGACCCCGACCTGTCCACTCCCAAGGGCGGCTGGGGCGGCATGGGCTGGGAGCACCCGCTGGGCGTGGAGCCGCAGTACGGGCGCGACCTGCTCGCCCGGATCATCGAGGGCTCGTGGGTCTCGCTGCTCGTCGGCGCCGGCGCGACCCTGCTGTCGGTCGTCATCGGCACCGTCCTCGGCGTGGTCGCCGGCTTCTACGGCGGCTGGGTCGACTCCGTCGTCAGCCGGGCGATGGACACCTTCCTGGCCTTCCCGCTGCTGCTGTTCGCGATCTCCATCTCGGCCTCGCTGCAGGGCAAGGCGTTCGGGCTGTCCGGGCTGCCGCTGCGGATCAGCGTGCTCATCTTCGTGATCGGCTTCTTCAACTGGCCCTACATGGGCCGGATCGTGCGCGCGCAGACCCTCAGCCTGCGCGAGCGCGAGTTCGTCGAGGCCGCCCGGAGCCTGGGCGCGCGCGGCCCGTTCATCCTCTTCCGGGAACTGCTGCCCAACCTGGTCGCGCCGATCCTCGTCTACTCCACCCTGCTGATCCCCACCAACATCCTCTTCGAGGCGGCGCTCAGCTTCCTCGGCGTGGGCATCGCGCCGCCGCAGGCGTCCTGGGGCGGCATGCTCACCGACGCCACGAAGTACTACCAGGCCGACCCGGAGTTCATGATGGTGCCGGGTCTCGCCATCTTCCTCACCGTCCTGGCCTTCAACCTGCTGGGCGACGGGCTGCGCGACGCGCTCGACCCCCGCAGCAAGTGACCTTCTGCGGCAGCCCGTTGGAGCGCCGCGCACCATCATCCGTCATCACCACCGACCGAGGGGGGCTTCCCAGGTGAAGAGAAGGACAACAACGGCGGCCGTCGCCGTGGCAGCGGCCGTGGCGCTGGGCGTCACGGCGTGCGGCGGCGGTTCCAAGAGCGGCGGCGGGGGCGGCGGCAAGGCCGTCGCGGACGCGGCCCTGACCACGATCGTCAACAAGTCGGACAAGAAAGGCGGGACGCTGAGCCTCGCCCTGGCCGACGTCCCCGACTCCCTGGACCCGGGCAACACCTACTACGGCTGGGTGCAGAACTTCTCCCGGCTGTACGGGCGCACGCTCACCATGTTCAAGCCGGCGCCCGGCAAGGAGGGACTGCAGGTCGTCCCGGACCTCGCCGAGAACCTCGGCAAGCCCAGCGACGACGCGAAGACCTGGACGTACAGGCTGCGTCAGGGCCTGAAGTTCGAGGACGGCTCGCCGATCACCTCCAAGGACATCAAGTACGCCGTCGAGCGCAGCAACTTCGCGCCCGAGGCGCTGTCCAACGGCCCCACCTACTTCAAGGCCAAGCTCGTCGACGGCGACAAGTACCAGGGCCCGTACAAGGACAAGTCCCCCGAGGGCATCAAGTCCATCGAGACCCCGGACGACCAGACGATCGTCTTCCACTTCAAGGAAGCCTTCGCGGACTTCGACTACCTGGCCACCTTCTCGCAGACCGCGCCCGTGCCACGGGCGGCGGACAAGGGCGCCGACTACGTCAAGCACATCGTCTCCTCGGGCCCGTACAAGTTCTCCTCGTACGAGGACGGCAAGGGTGCGGCCCTGGTACGCAACCCGCAGTGGGATCCCAAGACCGACCCCAACCGTCCCGCCCTGCCGGACAAGGTCGAGATCAAGTTCAAGATCAACCAGGTGACCGTCGACAACAACCTGCTCAACGGCAGCCTCACCGTCGACGCGTACGGCCGTGGCGTGGGCACGCAGGCCCAGCCCAAGGTGCTGCAGGACCCCAAGTACAAGAAGCAGACCGACGACTCGTACTCCAGCGCCACCGACTATCTCGCCCTCAATGTGCACGTGAAGCCCTTCGACAACATCGAGTGCCGCAAGGCCGTGCAGTGGGGCATCGACCGGGCCTCCGTCCAGACCGCCCGGGGCGGCAGCACCAAGGGCGACATCGCCACGACCCTGCTGCCGCCGACGGTCAACGGCTACGCGAAGTTCGACCTCTACCCCTCCGAGGGCAGCAAGGGCGACGTCGCCAAGGCCAAGGAGGCCCTGGCCAAGTGCGGTCAGCCGAACGGCTTCAGTGCCAATCTCACCGCGCGCTCCGACCGTGACTACGAGGTCGCCATGGCCACCGCGATCCAGCAGTCCCTGGCGCGGATCGGCATCAAGATCAATATCCAGCAGTTCCCGACCGGCAAGTACTTCACCAACTTCGCCGGGGTGCCGGACTACGTGCACAGCCACGACCTCGGCATGATCCTCACGGGATGGGGGCCCGACTGGCCCACCGGCTTCGGCTTCCTGGACCAGATCGCCAACGGCTCGGCCATCAAGCCCTCCGGCGGCAACAACGTCCAGGAGCTCGACGACCCGAAGATCAACCAGGCGCTCAACGACGGCATCAAGAACACCGACGCGGCCGCCCGTACCAAGGCCTGGGGCGACGTCGACAGGATGATCGCCGAGAACGCCTCCGCCGTGCCGCTGAGCTACGCCAAGAACCTGCTCTTCCGGCCGGAGAACGCCACCAACGTCACCGTCACCCAGGCCTACCTGGGCATGTACGACTACGTCCTGATGGGCTCCAACAAGTAGTGGCCGCCCCGCGTCGCCTTCCGGCCCCGACCGCACGCACACCGAAAGGCAGGTGAAGGCACCGGGAACCGCCCGGCGGGCATCCCCCGCCGGGCGGCCCCGGCGCCGCAATCGCTGTGGCTGCGTACATCATCCGACGCCTGTTCGCCGCGGTGCTACTGATGCTGGTGGTCAGCGCAGTCACCTTCGCGATCTTCTTCCTCGTCCCCCGGATCGCCGGGCAGACGGTGGACCAGCTCGCCGCGCAGTACGTGGGCAAGGACGCCAACCCCGCCTCCGTCGCGGCGGTCAAGCACAACCTCGGCCTCGACCTGCCCGTCCACGAGCAGTACTGGCGCTTCGTCAAGGCCATCGTCGCCGGCGCCGACTACCGCTTCGGCCCCGACCCCGCCCACTGCTCCGCCCCCTGCTTCGGCTACTCCTTCAAGAACCACATCGAGGTCTGGCCGCAGCTGACCGACCGCATTCCGGTCACGCTGTCCCTGGCCATCGGCGCCGCCGTGATCTGGCTCGTCTCGGGCGTCGCCGTGGGCATCCTCTCGGCGATCAGGAAGGGCTCCTTCTTCGACCGGCTGTCGATGGGTGTCGCCCTGGCCGGCGTCTCCCTGCCGATCTTCTTCACCGGGATGCTCGGACTGGCCGTCTTCACGGTGCAGTGGCCGCTGTGGGGCGACGGCGTCAACTACGTCTCCCTGACCGACAATCCCGGACAGTGGGCGTGGAACCTGCTGCTGCCCTGGTGCAGCCTCGCCTTCCTGTACTCCGCGCTCTACGCCCGGCTCACCCGCGCGGGCATGCTGGAGACCATGGGCGAGGACTACATCCGCACCGCCCGCGCCAAGGGCCTCACCGAGCGCAAGGTCATCGCCAAGCACGGGCTGCGCGCCGCCCTCACCCCGATCGTCACCATCTTCGGCATGGACTTCGGGCTGCTCATCGGCGGCGCCGTCATCACCGAACAGGTCTTCTCCTTCAAGGGACTCGGCGAGTACGCCGTCTCCGGCATCCGCGACAACGACCTGCCCATCGTCATGGGCGTCACCCTGGTCGCCGCCTTCTTCATCGTCTTCTGCAACCTGCTGGTGGACCTGGTCTACGCGGCCATCGACCCCAGGGTGAGGTACTCGTGAGCGAGCTCGACAACTCCCCGCGGCCGGCAGCCACCCCGGCGGACACCGCCCCCGGCCGCCCCTTCCTGTCCGTACGGGACCTGCGCATCCACTTCGAGACCGACGACGGGCTGGTGAGGTCCGTCGACGGCGTCAGCTTCGACCTCGAACGCGGCCGTACCCTCGGCGTGGTCGGCGAGTCCGGCTCCGGCAAGTCGGTGACCTCACTGGGCATCATGGGCCTGCACCGCAGCTCCCGCGCCCGGATCTCCGGCGAGATCCACCTCGACGGCGAGGAGCTGATCGGCGCCGACCCCGACCGGGTGCGGCGGCTGCGCGGCAGCAGAATGGCGATGATCTTCCAGGACCCGCTGTCCGCCATGCACCCGTACTTCACCGTCGGCGCCCAGATCGTCGAGGCGTACCGGGTGCACCACGACACCGACAGGAAGACCGCCCGCACACGCGCGGTCGAACTCCTCGACCGGGTCGGCATCCCGCAGCCCGACCGCCGCGTCGACGACTACCCGCACCAGTTCTCCGGCGGTATGCGCCAGCGCGCGATGATCGCCATGGCGCTCGTCAACAACCCCGAACTGCTCATCGCCGACGAGCCGACGACCGCCCTCGACGTCACCGTGCAGGCCCAGATCCTCGACCTGATCCGCGACCTCCAGCAGGAGTTCGGCTCCGCCGTCATCATCATCACCCACGACCTGGGCGTCGTCGCCGAGCTCGCCGACGACATCCTCGTGATGTACGCCGGCCGCTGCGTCGAACGCGGTCCCGCCGAGCAGGTCTTCCACGCCCCCCAACACCCCTACACCTGGGGGCTGCTGGGCTCCATGCCGCGCATCGACCGCGAACAGACCGACCGGCTCATCCCCGTCAGGGGGACCCCGCCCAGCCTCATCAACGTGCCCTCCGGCTGCGCCTTCCACCCCCGCTGCCCCTACGCCGACCTCCCCGAGGGCGGCATCACCCGCACCGAGCGGCCCGAACTGCGGCTCGTCCCCGCCGGATCGCGCGCCGAGGGGGAGGACGGCGGACCGCACTGGTCGGCCTGCCACCTCTCCCCGGAGGACCGCGGACGTATCTGGACCGAAGAGATTGCGCCCAAGCTGTGACCGACGCCGAGAACCGCGAGACACCCCAGAACGCAGAGGCCCGCGACATGACCGTCCCCGAGCAGCAGCGCGTGCCGACGGCGGCCGCGGAGTCCGGGCCCCTGCTGAAGGTGACCGGACTGGTCAAGCACTTCCCCGTCACCAAGGGGGTGCTGCGCCGCCGGACCGGCGCCGTGCAGGCCGTCGACGGCATCACCTTCGAGGTACGAGCGGGGGAGACCCTGGGCGTCGTCGGGGAGTCCGGCTGCGGCAAGTCCACCATGGGCCGGCTGATCACCCGGCTGCTCGAACCCACCGGCGGCACCGTCGAGTTCGAGGGCAGGGACATCACGCACCTGGGGGCCGCGGGGATGCGGCCGCTGCGCCGCGACGTCCAGATGATCTTCCAGGACCCGTACTCCTCGCTCAACCCCCGGCACACCGTCGGCACGATCGTCGGCGCGCCGTTCAGGCTGCAGGGCCTGGACCCCGAGGGCGGGGTGAAGAAGGCGGTCCAGGGGCTGCTGGAGCTCGTCGGACTCAGCCCCGAGCACTACAACCGCTATCCGCACGAGTTCTCCGGCGGCCAGCGGCAGCGCATCGGCATCGCGCGGGCCCTCGCCCTCAAGCCCCGGCTGGTCGTCGCGGACGAACCGGTCTCCGCGCTGGACGTCTCCATCCAGGCCCAGGTCGTCAACCTCCTGGACGACCTCCAGGAAGAACTCGGCCTGACCTACGTCATCATCGCGCACGACCTGTCCGTCATCCGCCATGTCTCGGACCGCATCGCGGTGATGTATCTGGGTAAACTGGTCGAACTCTCCGACCGTGCCGCGCTGTACGAGACGCCCATGCACCCCTACACCAAGGCCCTGCTGTCCGCCGTGCCGGTCCCCGACCCCGGGCGGCGCACCCGGCGCGAGAGGATTCTGCTCAAGGGCGACGTGCCCTCGCCGATCTCCCCGCCCTCCGGCTGCCGCTTCCACACCCGCTGCTGGAAGGCGACCGAGGTGTGCGCGGCGCAGGAGCCGCCGCTGCTGGAGCTCGCGCCGGGGCACCGGGTGGCCTGCCACCATCCCGAGAACGTCCCGGAGTCGACCCAGCCGACCACTGTTGCCCCTGGATGACGGTGAGTTGGACTGATATGAACCCGTATCAACCGATGCGTCCGGCGGTACGTGCGGGTGTTCGGAGCACGTAAGAATGTCGCGTGCTCACCGACCTGTTCAGCCCCTCCGTCCAGCACCTGCTGGACCTCGCCGGGATCTTCGTCTTCGCGATGTCCGGCGCGCTCCTCGCCGTGCGCAAGAACTTCGACGTCTTCGGCATGGCGGTACTGGCGGAGGTCACGGCGCTCGGCGGCGGGGTACTGCGGGACCTGATCATCGGCGCCGTGCCGCCCGCCGCCTTCACCGACCTCGGCTACTTCCTCACCCCCCTCGCCGCCGCCCTCATCGTGGTCTTCCTCCACCCCGAGGTGGAGCGGATCACCAAGGCGGTAGGGGTCTTCGACGCGGCCGGACTCGGGCTGTTCTGCGTCTCCGGCACGGTCAAGGCGTACGGGCACGGGCTCGGCCTGACCTTCGCCGCGACCCTGGGCATGGCCACCGCCGTCGGCGGGGGAGTGCTGCGCGACATCCTCGCCCACGAGGTGCCCTCGCTGCTGCGCTGGGACCGCGACCTGTACGCGGTGCCCGCGATGGTCGGCGCGGCCCTGGCCGCCGTGCTCCTCCGCTTCGACGCGCTGGACGGGCCGACCGCCGCGATACCCGTCGTCGTCGCGTTCGTCCTGCGGCTGCTCGCGATGAAGTACCACTGGCGGGCACCGCGCGCCTGGCACCGGCGCAGCGCGGCGAGGGAAGCGCCGTAGGCCCGTTCCGTTCCTTCCGTTCTTTCTGCTTGTTCCGCTCGTTCCGCTCGCGAACTGTGAGGCAGCAGACCCCACTTGTGGCTTACCCGACGGTAACCCGCGCGGGTAGCGTGCCCGCATGGCACAGGCAACCATCGGCAACAGCGAGTTCGACCGCGACACCGCCGTGACACGGCGGGAGCCCGGCGTGTACGAGGCCCGGGTGTCCGCCGGGTGGACCGTCCACGGCGCCGCCAACGGCGGCTACCTCCTCGCCCTGATCGGCCGGGCCCTCGGCGACACCCTGCCGCACCCCCACCCCTTCACCATCACCGCGCACTACCTCGGCGCCACCCGGCCCGGCCCCGCGCTCGTCCGCACCACCGCCGTGCGCGGCGGCCGCGGCCTCTCCACCGGCCAGGCGAGCCTGTGCCAGACGGCCCCCGACGGCACCGAGACCGAGCGCGTCCGCGTCCTGGCCTCCTACGGCGACCTCGACGCCCTGCCCGCCGACATCCGCACCACCGCCAAACCGCCCGCGATCCCGCCCTACGAGCACTGCGCCGGCCGGAACGAGGGCCGTGACCGGGGCCGGGACGAGGGCCGGGACCCGGTCCCCGACGCCGCGGCCGCGCTGTCCGAGCGGCTCGACGTGCGCCTGGACCCCGCCACCGCCGGCTGGGCCGTCGGGGCGCCCAGCGGCCGCGGCGAGATGCGCGCCTGGTTCGGCCTCGCCGACGGCCGCGACCCCGACCCGCTCGCCCTGCTCCTGGCCGTCGACGCCCTGCCGCCCACCGCCTTCGAGATGGGCCTGACCGGCTGGGTGCCCACCGTCGAGCTCACCGCGCACGTCCGCCGCCGCCCCGCCCCCGGCCCGCTGCGCGTCTGCGTCGTGACCCGCAACCTCGCCGGCGGCTACCTGGAGGAGGACGCCGAGGTCTGGGACACCCAGGACCGCCTCGTCGCCCAGTCCCGGCAGCTGGCCCGGCCCGTCGTCAAGAGGGCCGGGTGAGCGGAAGGGGCCGGGAAGGCCGGGTGAGTTCGGGGGAGCCGACTGCTACTCCGCGCGCCCGGCGTCCACCACCGGCAGCAGGCCCCGCTCCGCGAACACCCGCTTCGCCACCAGCGTGGCGTTGAGCGCCCGGGGGACCCCGCAGTAGGGCGCCGCGTGCAGCAGCGCCTCCACGATCTCGGCGGGCGTCAGCCCCACGTTCAGACACACCCCCACATGAACCTGGAGCTGCGGCTCGCAGCCGCCCAGCGCCGTCAGCATGCCCAGAGTCACCAGTTGCCGGTCGCGCGGCGGCAGCCGCGGCCGCGCGTAGATCTCGCCGAAGCCCCACGCCACGATCTGGTGGGCCAGCTCCGGCGAGACGTCCGCGAGCGTGTCGAGCACCCGCCGGGCCTCCTCGCCGTCGATCTCCCGCAGCACCGCCATCCCGCGCTCGAAGCGCGCCCGCCTGTCCCGCTCCTCGTCCATGCCCCGACCGTAGGGCCCGCCCGCCGTTCCCGCACCAGCAGCGGCCACGGGGCGGACACCGGGCGCGGGGCAACTCGTAGAATCGGTCCCACCATGGCCTACCTCGACCACGCCGCCACCACCCCGATGCTGCCGGAGGCGGTGCGGGCGATGACCGCCCAGCTCGCCGTCACCGGGAACGCCTCCTCCCTGCACGCCGCCGGACGGCGTGCCCGCCGCACCGTCGAGGAGGCCCGCGAGGCCCTCGCGGCCGCGCTCGGCGCCCGGCCCAGCGAGCTCGTCTGGACGGCGGGCGGCACCGAAGCCGACAACCTCGCCGTCAAGGGCCTGTTCTGGGCCCGCCGCGCCGCCGACCCGCGCCGCACCCGCGTCCTCGCCAGCCCCGTCGAGCACCACGCCGTGCTCGACGCCGTCGACTGGCTCGCCACGCACGAGGGCGCGACGGTGGAGTACCTGCCCGTCGACGCCCACGGGCGCGTGCACCCCGAGGCGCTGCGCGAGGCCATCGCCCGCGACCCCGGCGACGTCGCCCTCGCCACGGTCATGTGGGCCAACAACGAGATCGGCACCGTCATGCCGGTCCGCGAACTCGCCGACGCCGCCGCCGAGTTCGGCATACCCCTGCACGCCGACGCGGTCCAGGCCTTCGGCCAGCTCGACGTCGACTTCGCCGCCTCCGGGCTCGCCGCGATGACCGTCTCCGGCCACAAGGTCGGCGGCCCCTACGGGATCGGCGCGCTGCTCCTGGGCCGGCAGTACACGCCCGTACCCCTGCTGCACGGCGGAGGCCAGGAGCGGCACGTGCGCTCCGGCACCCTGGACGTGCCCGCCATCACCGCCTTCGCCGTCGCCGGCACCCTCGCGGCCGAGCGGCGCGCGGACTTCGCCCGCGAGATCGGCGCCCTGCGCGACGAGCTCGTCCTGGGCGTACGGGCCGCCGTCCCCGACGCCGTCCTCGGCGGCGACCCCGACCCGGCGGGCCGGCTCCCCGCCAACGCCCACTTCGCCTTCCCCGGCTGCGAGGGCGACTCCCTGCTGCTGCTCCTGGACGCCCAGGGCATCGAGTGCTCGACGGGCTCGGCGTGCACGGCCGGCGTCGCCCAGCCCAGCCACGTCGTCCTCGCGACGGGCACCGACGCGGACCTCGCGCGGGGCACGCTGCGGTTCTCCCTGGGGCACACCTCGACACGGGCGGACGTCGAGGCCGTGACCGGGGCCATCGGCCCGGTGGTGGAGCGGGCCAGGAGCGCGGGACTGTCCTGACTTACCCTGGACGGGTTATGACTGACTTCCCTGGCGCACCCTCCGGCCCCCGCGACGGCCGTCGCCTTCGCGTCCTCGCCGCCATGTCGGGCGGTGTGGACTCCGCCGTGGCCGCGGCCCGAGCCGCGGAGGCCGGGCACGACGTGACCGGAGTCCACCTCGCCCTCTCCGCGAACCCCCAGTCCTTCCGTACGGGCGCCCGCGGCTGCTGCACCATCGAGGACTCCCGCGACGCCCGCCGCGCCGCCGACGTCATCGGCATCCCCTTCTACTGCTGGGATCTGGCCGAACGTTTCCGCGAGGACGTCGTCGAGGACTTCATAGCCGAGTACGAGGCGGGCCGCACCCCCAACCCCTGCCTGCGCTGCAACGAGAAGATCAAGTTCGCGGCGCTGCTCGACAAGGCCCTCGCGCTCGGCTTCGACGCGGTGTGCACGGGCCACTACGCCACGGTCGTCGTGAACGAGGACGGCAGCCGCGAGCTGCACCGCGCCTCCGACATGGCCAAGGACCAGTCCTACGTCCTCGGCGTCCTGGACGACCGCCAGCTCGCCCACGCGATGTTCCCCCTCGGTGACACGGTCACCACCAAGGAGGAGATCCGCGCGGAGGCCGAGCGGCGCGGTCTCGCCGTCGCGAAGAAGCCCGACAGCCACGACATCTGCTTCATCGCCGACGGCGACACCCAGGGCTTCCTCTCCCGCCGCCTGGGCAGGGCCGAGGGCGACATCGTCGACGAGGACGGCAACAAGGTCGGCACCCACGAGGGCGCCTACGGCTTCACCATCGGCCAGCGCAAGGGCCTGCGCCTGGGCCGCCCGGCCCCCGACGGCAAGCCCCGCTACGTCCTCGACATCTCGCCCGTGGACAACACGGTCACGGTCGGCCCGGCCGCCGCCCTCGACGTGTCGTCCCTGACCGCCATCCGCCCCCGCTGGTGCGGCGCCGCCCCCCAGGGCCCCGGCACCTACACCGCCCAGCTGCGCGCCCACGGCGGCGAGACCGAGGTCACCGCCGAACCCGTCGGCGACGAGCTGAAGGTGACCTTCACCGAGCCGGTGCGCGGCGTCGCTCCGGGGCAGGCCATCGTGCTGTACGACGGGACGCGCGTGGTGGGGTCCGCGACGATCGCGACAACGGAGCGTACGGCAGCGGCCGTTCGCCCGTAGGACAAGTAAAGTCGGTAAAGTCGCCGGGTATCGGGCAAGCTGGCCCCATGGCAACACACCTGATCACCGGAGCCGGTTCGGGCATCGGCGCGGCCGTGGCCGGCCGGCTTCTCGCACGGGGCGACGAACTGTATCTGTTCGCCCGGAACGCCGGACGGGCCAAGGAGCTCGCCGACCGCTTTCCCGGCGCGCACACCCTCGTCGCCGACCTCGCCGTTCCCGACCGGCTCTCCTGGGCGCTCGACCACCAGCAGCTGCCCGAGCGCGTCGACTCCCTGCTGCACATCGCCGGCGTCGTCGACCTCGGCACGGTGGGCGAGCTGACCACGCGCACCTGGAACGCCACCCTCGCCGCGAACCTGGTCTCCCCGGCCGAGCTGACCCGGCTGTTCCTGCCCCAGCTGCGCGTCGCCAACGGGCACGTCGTCTTCGTCAACTCCGGGGCGGGCCTCAACGCCCATGCCACCTGGGCCGCGTACGCGGCGAGCAAGCACGGTCTGAAGGCCCTCGCGGACTCCCTGCGGGCCGAGGAGCACGCGAACGGCGTGCGCGTCACCAGCGTCTACCCGGGCCGCACGGCCACCCCGATGCAGGTCAAGGTGCACCAGCAGGAGGGCAGGGAGTACGACGCGGGGCAGTGGATCGATCCGGAGTCGGTGGCCACGACGGTGCTGTGCGCGCTGGATCTGCCGCGGGACGCGGAGATCAACGACCTGACGGTGCGGCCCGGCCGCTGAGCGGACCGAAGCCGCAGGTCGAGGCGGGTGGAGGCGGATGAAGGGGGCCGCGCGTCCGCGTAGGCTTCCCGCGTGAGCGAGAAGAGTCAGCTGAACCTGGGAGCAGGCGTCGCCACCGGCGTCGGATCGATGCCGGGCGGCGACGCCCGCGAGGCCGCGAAGACCGTCACCGGCTCGCTGGAGTCCCTGCCGTTCCTGCCCGAACTGCCCGCGCGCGGCCCCGGCGCCGACATGATCGGCCGGACCGCCGGGATGCTGGTCGACCTGTACGCGCACGTCGAGCCCAGCGGCTGGCGCTTCAGCGACCGGCCCGGCCGCGACACCCGGCGGGCCCGCTCCTGGCTCGGGGAGGACCTCGACGCGCTGGAGGAGTTCACGCAAGGGCATGAGGGCGCGCTGAAGGTCTCCGCCGTCGGCCCGTGGACCCTCGCCGCCGCGCTCGAACTGCGCGGCGGCGAGGCGGCCGTGAGCGATCCGGGTGCCTGCCGGGACCTCGCCGCCTCGCTCGCCGAGGGGCTGCGCGCGCACCTGGCCGAGGTCCGCCGGCGGGTGCCCGGTGCCCGTCTGCTGCTCCAGCTCGACGAGCCCTCGCTGCCGGCGGTACTGACCGGGCGGGTCCGTACGGCCAGCGGCTACCGCACCCACCGGGCTGTGGACCGCGCCGTCGTCGAGGGCGCCCTGCGCGAACTGGCCGCCGTGGCCCGGGAGACGACCGGCTCGGCGCCCGTGGTGCACTCCTGCGCCCCCGGCGTGCCCTTCGCGCTGCTGCGCCGCGCGGGCGTCGCCGGAGTCTCCTTCGACTTCTCACTGCTCACCGAGCGTGAGGACGAGGCGGTCGGGGAGGCCGTGGAGGCCGGCCTCACCCTCTTCGCGGGCGCCGTGCCCGCTCAGCACACGGCCACCGCCCCGTTGTCCGACCCTGCCGGTAGCGTCATGGGTGTCAGGACGCTGTGGCGCAGGCTGGGGCTGGCACCGGGGACTCTCGCGGAGTCCGTCGTGGTCACCCCGTCGTGCGGGCTCGCGGGCGCTTCGCCCGCCTATGCCCGTACGGCTCTCGCGCACTGCGCCCGGGCAGCGAGATCTCTCGCGGACAACCCTGAGTAATGAAGCCCGTGGTGCCCACGGGCCGAGGGAGGACGAGACGGTGACCGGCGGACAGCACGGCGAACGGCTTGCGGGCGGCCCCACGGCGCCCGCCGAAGCACGCGAGCGCCACGCGCGCCTCGCGGAGCAGATCGAGGAGCACCGCTTCCGGTACTACGTCAAGAACCAGCCGGTCGTCAGCGACGCCGAGTTCGACAAGCTGCTGCGCTCCCTGGAGCAGCTGGAGGAGCAGTACCCCCAGCTGCGCACCCCCGACTCGCCGACCCAGAAGGTCGCCGGCTCCTACGCCGAAGCATTCTTGACGTTTAGCTCCGTCGAGCACCGCGAGCGCATGCTCTCCCTCGACAACGCCTTCGACGACGAGGAGCTCGCCGCCTGGGCCGACCGGGTCGCCAAGGAGGTCGGCGAGGGCACTGCCTACCACTTCCTGTGCGAGCTGAAGATCGACGGCCTCGCCGTCAACCTCACCTACGAGCACGGGCGGCTCACCCGCGCCGCCACCCGCGGCGACGGCCGCACCGGCGAGGACATCACCCTCAACGTCCGCACCATCAAGGAGATCCCCGACCGCATCCAGGGCGACCGCGTCCCGGACCTCGTGGAGATCCGCGGCGAGGTCTTCTTCCCCATGGAGAAGTTCGAGGAGCTCAACGCCCGGCTCGTGGAAGCCGGCGAGAAGCCCTTCGCCAACCCGCGCAACGCGGCCGCCGGTTCCCTGCGCCAGAAGGACCCCCGGGTCACCGCCACCCGCCCGCTGCACATGGTCGTCCACGGCATCGGCGCCCGCGACGGCTTCGACATCGACTGCCAGTCGCACGCCTACGAGCTGCTGCGCGAGTGGGGCCTGCCCACCGCCGCGCACGCCCGGGTGGTCGACTCCCTGGAGGGCGTGCGCGCCTACATCGCCCACTACGGCGACGCGGACGTCCGGCACTCCATGGAGCACGAGATCGACGGCGTCGTCGTCAAGCTCGACGAGATCCCGCTGCAGGGGCGCCTCGGCTCCACCTCGCGCGCCCCGCGCTGGGCGATCGCCTGGAAGTACCCGCCGGAGGAGGTCAACACCAAGCTCGTCGACATCCGCGTCGGCGTCGGCCGCACCGGCCGCGTCACCCCCTACGCGGTGGTCGAGCCGGTCACCGTCGCCGGCTCCGAGGTCGAGTTCGCCACCCTGCACAACCAGGACGTCGTCAAGGCCAAGGGCGTCCTGATCGGCGACACCGTCGTACTGCGCAAGGCCGGCGACGTCATCCCCGAGATCCTCGGCCCCGTCGCCGACCTGCGCGACGGCAGCGAGCGCGAGTTCGTCATGCCCGCGCAGTGCCCCGAGTGCGGCAGCGCCCTGCAGCCGATGAAGGAGGGCGACATCGACCTGCGCTGCCCCAACGCCCGCGGCTGCCCCGCCCAGATCCGCGAGCGCCTGTACTACCTCGCCGGCCGCAAGTGCCTCGACATCGAGCACTTCGGCTACGTCGCGGCCACCGCCCTCACCCAGCCGCTGGAGCCGGCCGCCCCGCCCCTGAAGGACGAGGGCGACCTGTTCGACCTCACCATCGAGGAGCTGCTGCCCATCAAGTCCTACGTCCTCGACCCGGACACCGGACTGCCCAAGCACGACCCGAAGACCGGCAAGGAGAAGGTCGTCACCTTCTTCGCCAACCAGAAGGGCGAACCGAAGAAGAACGCCCTCGCGATGCTGGAGAACATCAAGGCAGCCCGGCAGCGCCCCCTCGCCCGCATCCTCACCGGCCTGTCCATCCGGCACGTCGGGCCCGTCGCGGCCGTCGCCCTGGCCCGCGAGTTCCGCTCGCTGGAACGGATCGCCGCGGCCAGCGAGGAGGAGCTGGCCGCCGTCGAGGGCGTCGGCGGCATCATCGCCGCCTCCGTCAAGCAGTGGTTCGCCGAGGACTGGCACCGCGAGATCGTCGAGAAGTGGCGGGCCGCGGGCGTGCGCATGGAGGAGGAGGCGACCGGCGAGGACGAGGGCCCGCGCCCCCTGGAGGGCCTGACCGTCGTCGTCACCGGCACGCTCGCCGGCCACACCCGCGACGCCGCCAAGGAGGCGCTGCAGAGCCGCGGCGCCAAGGTCACCGGCTCGGTGTCGAAGAAGACGGACTTCGTCGTCGTCGGCGACAACCCCGGCTCCAAGTACGACAAGGCCATGCAGCTGAAGGTCCCGGTCCTGCGCGAGGACGGCTTCGCCGTGCTGCTGGACCAAGGCCCCGACGCGGCACGGGAATTGGCCGTTCCGGCGGACGAGGCCGGGTGAGCGGCCGGCCCGCCGCCCGGATCCGGATCGCCACCCCCGTGGAGTAATGCCCGCACAGGCAGTGGGCATTACCTCTACATCGCTTGCCGGACGGCTACTTCAGGCCGCATCCCGATCGGGCAACCGCTGCCGATCGCTGCCCGCCGTAGCCTTCTGCGGCCTACTGTTGAGATGTGCGCCTGCCGTGGCGCTGGCACCGCCGGCTGTGAGAGGGACGGGCATGAAACCCACCGACAGCGCCGACCCGGCATCCCGTCTGCACCGGGTTCCCCCGCCCGCGCTGCCGACGCTCTGTGTGAGCGTCGCCGCCTTCGCGCTGGGCGGCGGGATCTGCCGGGCCGTCGGCGCGGGCCGGGCCGTCTTCCCCGGGCACGCGGCCGGCTGGGCCCTGGCCGCCCTCACCGCCGTGATCGTCGCCCACCTCGTGGCCCTGGGCCGGGACCGCTGGTGGGGCGGCACCGGCTCCGGAGCCGCCCTCACCCTCGCCGTGCTGCTGCTCTACGGCTGGCTCCCGGCCTCGCTGATCAGCATCGCCGTCGTGCTGCTGGTGGCCGCCGCCCGCCGCCACCGGTGGCGGCAGGCATTACTGCACGGCGCCGTCGACGTCCTCGGCATCGCCGCCGGCGGCCTCGGCCTCGCCCTGTGCGGCATCACACCGAGCGTCGAGAGCCCCTGGCTGCCCGACGCCTGGACGCCCGCCGCGGCCCCGCCGATCGCGCTCGCCGCCTTCTGCTATCTCGCCGTCACCCGCGCCCTGTTGTGGTATTCGATGGCGCCGCGCACGGCGCTCACCAGCATCGCCCGCACCGCGCTCGTCCGGCAGGCACTCGTCGGCGGGGCCCTGCTCGGCATCGCCCCCCTCATCGCCGTCGTCGCCGACCACGCGCCACTGCTGCTGCCCCTGTTCGCCGTCCCCCTCGTCGCCCTCGACTCCACCCTGTGGATCGCCCGCGCCCGCGCCGAGGAGCAACTGCGCGACCCGCTCACCGGGCTCCCCAACCGCCAGTGGCTGCTGGAGCGCACCTGGGCCGCCCTCGACGAGTCCGAGCGGGCCGGCTCCCGCTCCGCCCTGGTGCTGATAGACCTGGACCGCTTCCGGTCCGTCAACGACACCCTCGGGCATCTCGCCGGGGACCGGCTGCTGCTGCAGATAGCCGAGCGGCTGCGCCTCGCCCTGCCGCACGAGGCGGAGGCCGCGCGGCTCGGCGGCGACGAGTTCGCGGTCCTGCTGCCCGTCACCGACTCCCTCACCGGGGCCCAGCGCGTGGCGCGTTCCCTCGTCTCCGCCCTCGGCTCCCCCCTCGACCTCGACGGCCTCACCCTCGTGCTGGAGGCCAGCGCCGGCGTCGCCGTCTACCCCGATCACGCCCTGGACGCCGAGGGCCTGCTGCGCCGCGCCGACGTCGCGATGTACCAGGCCAAGCGCGACCGCAGCGGCGTCGAGGTCTACGAGGCCCGCCGCGACGGCAACACCCCCGACCGGCTGGGCCTGCTGGGAGATCTGCGGCGCGCCCTGGACGCGGGCGACGTCGAGCTCCACTACCAGCCCAAGGTCGGCTTCGACGGCCATGTCGAGGGGCTGGAGGCGCTGGTGCGCTGGGTGCACCCCGAGCGCGGCAGAGTCTCCCCGGACGAGTTCATCGCCATCGCCGAGTCCTCGGGGCTGATGCCCCGGCTCACCGAGTACGTCCTGGAGACCGCCCTCGGGCAGGTCGCCAAGTGGTGGGCGATGGGCCTCCAGGTGCCCGTCGCCGTCAATGTCTCCCCGCGCGACGTGCACACCCCCGGCTTCGCCGGCTCGGTCGCCGCCCGCCTCGCCCGGCACGGCGTGCCCGCCGGGGCGCTCCAGCTGGAGATCACCGAGCACGTCCTGCTGGAGGACCCGCAGCGCGCCGCCGACACCCTCGCCGGACTCACCGGGCACGGCGTGAAGATGTCCCTCGACGACTTCGGCACCGGCTACTCCTCGCTCGTGCACCTGCGGCGGCTGCCGGTCAGCGAGCTGAAGATCGACCGCTCCTTCGTGGCCCGGCTCGCGATCGACAACGAGGACGCCGAGATCGTGCGCTGCACCCTGGACCTCGCGCACTCCCTGGGGCTGCTGGTGGTCGCCGAGGGCGTCGAGGACGACGAGACCTGGGAGCGGCTGCGCGACCTGGGCTGCGACGCCGTCCAGGGCTGGCTCGTCGCCGCCGCGATGCCGCCCGACGAGACCACGGCCTGGCTCCGGCTGCGCCAGGAGGGCGCCGGCGTACGGGGCCGCCTGGCGGCGGAGGAGGCGGAAGCGGACCAGCCCGTCACCTAGCCGGTGGGGCGCCGGGTATCCCAGGGGCTGCGCCTCCGGGCCCTGCCAGGGGGCTGCGCCCCCAGACCCCCGATCGCGGCTGCGCCGCTCGTCCTCAAACGCCGGACGGGCTTGATTTGGCGCGTGTCCGTACGGGCCCGGGGCCCCGGAAACGCGTGCTGGCCCAGCGCCGAGCGAAACCGTTTCGCGGGCAGTCGGTGCGGCGCCATAGGATTGGGCGCGAAATCATCGAGAAACCTCGAAGACCCACGTACTCACCCTGAGGATCGCCGCATGCCTGGCATCACGCGCGAGGAGGTCGCACACCTCGCCCGGCTGGCACGTCTTGAGCTGCAGGACGACGAGCTCGACCACTTCGCCACCCAGCTCGACGACATCATCGGCGCGGTCGCCCGCGTCTCCGAGGTCGCCGGCCAAGACGTCCCGCCGACCTCCCACCCGCTGCCGCTGACCAATGTCATGCGCGCGGACGAGGTCCGTCCGTCGCTGAGCCCCGAGCAGGCGCTGTCCGGCGCCCCCGCCCAGGAGCAGCAGCGTTTCAAGGTGCCGCAGATCCTGGGGGAGGACTGATCCCGTGACGGCCAACGAAAAGATCGTCAAGCTCACGGCGGCCGAGACCGCCGCGAAGATCGCCTCCGGCGAGCTCACCGCCGTCGCGGTGACCGAGGCCCACCTGGCCCGTATCGAGGCCGTGGACGAGAAGGTGCACGCCTTCCTGCACATCGACCGCGAGGGCGCCCTCGCGCAGGCCCGCGCCGTCGACGCCAAGCGGGAGCGCGGCGAGAAGCTCGGCCCGCTGGCCGGTGTGCCGCTCGCCCTGAAGGACATCTTCACCACGCAGGGCGTCCCCACCACCGTGGGCTCCAAGATCCTTGAGGGCTGGCTGCCGCCGTACGACGCGACGCTGACCCGCAGGCTCAAGGAAGCCGACGTCGTCATCCTCGGCAAGACCAACATGGACGAGTTCGCCATGGGGTCGTCGACGGAGAACAGCGCCTACGGCCCGACCGGCAACCCCTGGGACCTCACGAGGATCCCCGGCGGTTCCGGCGGCGGTTCCGCCGCCGCGCTCGCCGCCTTCGAGGCCCCCCTCGCGATCGGCACGGACACCGGCGGCTCGATCCGCCAGCCCGCCGCCGTCACCGGCACCGTCGGCGTCAAGCCCACCTACGGCGGGGTCTCCCGCTACGGCATGGTGGCCTTCTCCTCCTCCCTCGACCAGGGCGGCCCCTGCGCCCGTACGGTCCTGGACGCGGCCCTGCTGCACGAGGTGATCGCCGGCCACGACCCGCTGGACTCGACCTCCGTCGACGCCCCGGTGCCCCCGGTCGTCGAGGCCGCGCGGAACGGCGATGTGCGCGGCCTGCGCGTCGGTGTCGTCAAGCAGTTCCGCGGCGAGGGCTACCAGGCCGGTGTGCTGCAGCGCTTCGACGAGTCCGTCGAGCTGCTGCGGGAGCTGGGCGCGGAGATCGTCGAGCTGGACTGCCCGTCCTTCGACCTCGCGCTCGCCGCCTACTACCTCATCGCCCCGTCCGAGTGCTCCTCGAACCTGGCCCGCTTCGACGGCCTGCGTTACGGCCTGCGCACCGGCGACGACGGCAGCCGCTCCGCCGAGGACGTCACCGCGCTCACCCGCGAGGCCGGCTTCGGCCCCGAGGTCAAGCGCCGCGTCATGCTCGGTACGTACGCCCTGAGCTCCGGCTACTACGACGCGTACTACGGCTCCGCGCAGAAGGTCCGCACCCTGATCACCCGGGACTTCGAGCGGTCCTTCGAGCAGGTCGACGTGATCGTCTCGCCGACGACGCCGACCACCGCCTTCCCGATCGGCGAGCGCGCCGACGACCCGATGGCGATGTACCTCGCGGACCTGTGCACCATCCCGGTCAACCTGGCGGGCAACGCCGCGATGTCGCTGCCCTGCGGCCTGGCGCCCGAGGACGGGCTGCCCGTGGGCCTGCAGATCATCGCGCCCGCGATGCAGGACGACCGGCTCTACAAGGTGGGTGCCGCCGTCGAGGCCGCGTTCACCGCCCGTTGGGGACACCCGCTGCTGGAGGAGGCACCGTCGCTGTGAGCAATGCTGCTGTGAGCAAGGACAAGGGCAGTGCGCTGAAGAAGGCCAAGGGCTTCAAGAAGTCCAAGCCGGGCACGTACCTGTCGATCGGCACCACCGCGTTCGGCGCGATCAGTGTCATCAAGCAGGCGAAGAAGGCCCGCGGCGAGCACGACACGCTCCAGCTCGTCGACGCGGTCGTCTCCGCCGCCGCCATCGTCACCGGCGTCGCTCTGCTCGTGCGCGAGCTGCGCCGTATGAACAGCGACGACGTCCTCGCGGACTGAGAGGTAAGTTTTCCGTGACCGTCACCGAACTGGTGCCGTACGAGGACGCGTTGGCGTCCTACGATCCCGTCATGGGCCTTGAGGTCCACGTCGAGCTGGGCACCAAGACCAAGATGTTCTGCGGCTGCTCCACCGAGCTGGGCGCCGAGCCCAACGCGCAGACCTGCCCCACCTGCCTCGGCCTGCCGGGCTCGCTGCCGGTCGTCAACGCGACCGGCGTCGAGTCCGCCATCAAGATCGGCCTCGCGCTGCACTGCGAGATCGCCGAGTGGTGCCGCTTCGCCCGGAAGAACTACTTCTATCCGGACATGCCGAAGAACTTCCAGACCTCCCAGTACGACGAGCCCATCGCCTTCAACGGCTACCTGGACGTCCAGCTGGAGGACGGCGAGGTCTTCCGCGTGGAGATCGAGCGCGCCCACATGGAGGAGGACACCGGCAAGTCCACGCACGTGGGCGGTGCCACCGGCCGTATCCACGGCGCCTCGCACTCGCTGCTCGACTACAACCGGGCCGGCATCCCGCTCATCGAGATCGTCACCAAGCCGATCACCGGGGCCGGCGAGCGCGCCCCCGAGGTCGCCAAGGCCTATGTGGCCGAGCTGCGCGAGCTCATCAAGGCGCTCGGTGTCTCCGAGGCCCGTATGGAGATGGGCCAGATGCGCTGCGACGTCAACCTGTCGCTGCGCCCCAACGGCACCGAGAAGTTCGGCACCCGCAGCGAGACGAAGAACGTCAACTCGCTGCGCTCGGTCGAGCGTGCCGTGCGCTTCGAGATCCAGCGGCACGCGGCCGTGCTCTCCTCGGGCGGCACGATCGTGCAGGAGACCCGGCACTTCCACGAGGAGGACGGCTCCACGACCTCCGGCCGCATCAAGGAAGAGGCCGAGGACTACCGCTACTTCCCCGAGCCGGACCTGGTGCCGGTGGCCCCCTCCCGCGAGTGGGTCGAGGAACTGCGGGCCGGCCTCCCGGAGTTGCCGCGGGTGCGCCGCAACCGGCTGCGCGAGCAGTGGGGTGTCTCCGCCCACGACATGCAGTCGATCCTCAACGCGGGCGCCGTCGACCTGATCGTCGCCACGACCGAGGCGGGCGCGGACGCGGCCGCCGCCCGCAAGTGGTGGATGGGCGAGCTCGCCCGCCGCGCCAACGAGGACGGCGTCGAGCTGTCCGCCCTGGCGATCACCCCCGGGCAGGTCGCGCGGATCGCCGCGCTGGTCGCGGAGGGCTCCCTCAACGACAAGCTGGCCCGCCAGGTCATCGAGGGCGTTCTCGCGGGCGAGGGCGGCCCGGACGAGGTCGTCGAGGCGCGCGGCCTGAAGGTCGTCTCCGACGAGGGCGCGCTGGGCACGGCCGTGGACGAGGCCATCGCCGCCAACGCGGCCATCGCGGACAAGATCCGCGGCGGCAAGGTCGCGGCGGCGGGCGCGCTCGTCGGCGCGGTCATGAAGGCCACGCGCGGTCAGGCCGACGCGGCCCGCGTGCGCGAGCTGATCCTTCAGAAGCTGGGCGTCGAGGGCTGACCCCTCGGTTTTCCGGTTGTGCCGCGGCCGCCCCTCCGCACGGAGGGGCGGCCGCCGTCGTGTACGGACCCGCGCACCGAACGCGTACACAGCGGGAGTTGGCCGGAAATAACCGGTAGATACCCCATGTGCGGCGCCGGTCCGGCATGATCCGGTCGAACGGGCCGGACCGCGCGCCCGTCGAATCCAGGGCTGGGGGCACGCACATGCGACCGACCATGCGACACACGAGCCGGCACTCGGGGCGGCGGACGGGCCGGAGGGCGGTCACGGCGCTGGCCGCCCTCGTCCTCGCGGGCGGGGGCCTGACCGCGACCGCCGGGACGAGCGCGGCCGCCGACGCCGCCGGGTCGAGCTGCGCGGCCGTGGGCTGGGGCAGCCGGGAGCGGGTCAGCACCGACACCGAATACCACCCGCTGACGGACATCAGAACCGACCGGCACGCGTGCTTCGACCGTATCGTCTTCGACGTCCACACCACCGAGGGCCACCCCATCGGCTACCGGGTGGGCTATGTCGACAAGGTCCACCAGGACGGTTCGGGGGACGTGGTCCCCGTCGGCGGGGGCGCGGTCCTCGCGATCCGGGTGGCGGCCCCCAGCCACGACGTGGCCTCGAACAGCACGCGCTACCCCGGCAAGCTCGGCAAACCGCTGCCCGGAGTGGACCTCACCGGCTACCGCACGTTCCGCGACGCGCGCTTCGCCGGCAGCTTCGAGGGCGACACCCAGGTCGGTCTGGGGGTACGGGCCAGGCTGCCGTTCCGCGTCTTCCAGAGCGACAACCACATCGTGGTGGACGTGGCGCACAGCTGGGACGGCCTGCGCTGACCCGAGGGCCCCTCCGGCCTCTCCAGCCCCCGTGGCCGGTCAGCCCTGCCGGGGCCGTATGACGACCCGGCCCGAGTCGAGGTCGATCGGGCCCTGGCCGGGGTCGGCGTCGCCGGTGTCGTCCCGGGACAGCTCCAGCCGGTTGCGCTCCTCGTGGGTGTGCTTGCGGCCCGGCGCGAACACTTCCTCCAGCACGTTGAACATCTCGACTCCCGTCGCGGCACCGTCCCCCTGGCCGTTTCAGCATAGGCAGACGGCCGTACGGAACGGGAGCGCGTTTTTGGGTCCTCGCATTCCTCGGGTTCCTCAGGACACGTCGAGCCGCAGCAGCCGGTCGTCGTCGGGGCCCGGCCGGCCGCGCCCGTCGGTATTGCTGGTGGTGAGCCACAGCCCGCCGTCGTCCGTCGCGAGCACGGTGCGCAGCCGCCCGTACTCGCCCTTGAGGAACTCCTGCGGCGCGGCGGCCGGCCGGTCCCCGTTCAGCGGGACGCGCCACAGGCGCTCGCCGCGCAGGCCCGCCAGCCACAGGGAACCCTTGGCGAAGGCGAGGCCGCTGGGGGAGGCGTCGGCGGGGCGCCACTGCTCGACGGGGTCGAGGAAGCCCGGTCTGCCCGCCCTGCCCTCCACAGCGGGCCAGCCGTAATTGCCGCCCGGCCGGATCAGGTTGAGCTCGTCCCAGGTGTCCTGCCCGAACTCCGCCGCCCACAGCCGCTGCCCCGCGTCCCAGGCCAGGCCCTGCACATTGCGGTGGCCCAGGGAGTAGACGACGGACGAGGCGTCCGGATTGCCGGGGGCGGGGCGGCCGTCGGGGGTCATGCGCAGGATCTTGCCGCCCAGGGAGCCCTTGTCCTGGGCGAGTTCGGGACGGCCGGCCTCGCCCGTGCCCGCGTACAGCATCCCGTCCGGGCCGAAGGCGAGCCTGCCGCCGTCGTGGACCTTCCCCTTCGGAATGTCCCGCAGGATCGTGTCGGGGGCGCCGAGGCGCTGCCCGGCCGGTCTGTCCGGGTCGTAGCGCAGCCGGGCGACGCGGTTGTCGGAGTCGGTGGTGAAGTACGCGTACAGCAGGTGGTCGGTGGCGAAGCCGGCGGACACCGCGAGCCCCAGCAGCCCGCCCTCGCCGCCCGCGCTCACCCCCGGGACCGTCCCCACCTCGCTGATCGCGCCGTCCTTCGCCGCGATCCGGGCGACCGTCCCGGTGTCCCGGGAGCCCACGAGCAGATCGCCGCCGGGCAGCGTGGCCACGCCCCAGGGCGAGGAGAGCTTGCCGGTGAGCGTCCGTACGACCTTCGCCGAGCCGTGGGCCGGCGCGGGGGAGGGCGGGGCCGTCCGCGCGCCCGGGGCCCCCGACGGGGAGGCCGGCCCCGGTGCCGGGGCCGCGCCCGGCAGGCCCCCGCTCCCGGAACAGCCCGCCAGGGCGAGGACGGCGATCGCGGTGACGGACAGCGGCGGGCGCGAGCGGGGGAGGGGCACGGTTCGTTCCTCTCGCAGAGCCCGCGGCACCCGGTCCGGGTGCCGCGGGCAGGAAGGTTCGCGGACGGTCAGTGCCAAGACTGCCGTGCCCGGGGCAGCCGCGCTATCTCCGCGAAGTCCTCCCCGGTCAGCCGCAGTTGCGCGGCCCGCGCGTTCTGCACCGCCCAGCGCGCCTGCTTCGTGCCCGGCACCGGCACGACGTGCCGGCCCCGCGCCAGGACCCACGCGAGGGCCACCTGCGCGGGCGTCGCGCCGTGGCGCAGGGCGACCCGGCGCAGTCCGGCCACGATCGGCTGGTTCGCGGCCATCATCTCGGCGGTGAAGCGGGGGTGGCGGGCCCGTACGTCGTCCGGCTCGAAGCCCTGGCCGGGCACGAGGGTCCCGCTGAGGAAACCGTTGCCCAGGGGCATCGCCGCGAGCACGCCCACGCCGCGCGAGACGCACCACGGCACGAGTGCGTCGAGGGCCTCGGGCGACCACACCGACAGCTCCGTCTGCACCGCGCTGACGGGGAAGACCTGCTGTACGCGCTCCAGTTGCCGGATCACCGCCTCGTACGGGTCCGCGGGCGCGGCACCCGGGCGCCGCGCGGAGCGGGACGAGGCGCCCGTACCGCTGCGGGCCCGCGGCCCGAGCGCGCACCAGCCCAGTGCCCGGACCTTGCCCGCCGAGACCAGTTCGGCCATCGCCCCCCAGGTCTCCTCGACGGGCACCTCGGGGTCGGGGCGGTGCAGCTGGTACAGGTCGATGACATCGGTCTGCAGCCGCCGCAGCGAGGCGTCGCAGGCGCGCCGGACGTAGCCGGGGCGGCCGTTGGCGACGACGTGCTGCTCGCCCGCGAGCAGTCCGCACTTGGTGGCGACGAAGGCCTCCGCGCGCCGCTCGCGCAGGACGCGGCCCACCAGCAGCTCGTTGGTGAACGGCCCGTACATGTCGGCGGTGTCCAGCAGGCTCACCCCGGCGTCCAGCGCCGCGTGCACGGTGCGCAGCGAACCCTCCCCGCTGCGCCGGGAGGCGGAGTACGCCCAGTGCATGGGCATGCACCCGAGGCCGATCGCACCCACTTCGAGCGTCGCCGCACCGATTGTCCTGCGCTCCACCGCTCGTACACCCTCCCGTTCCTCACCCCCAAACTAACCTCTGCCGGGAACGTCTTTTCGCATAGCCTCCAGGCATGAGCGCAGATCACCGTGCAGCCTGGCTGCCCATCCGGCCCGAGCGGATCGAGGGCCTGCCGAAGGAACTGGAGTACGTGTACTGGAACGGGGAGGAGGAGTTCCCCGCCGATCCCGCGCACTGCGTGTTCTACGTGCCGCCGTACATGGCGAGCGGCGAGGTGTGCGCGCGGCCGCTGCCGCACATGCCGAACCTGAAGGTCGTGCAGACCCTGACCGCCGGCGTGGACCATCTGCTGTCCGCCCTGCCCCAACTCCCCTCCGGGGCACGGCTGTGCAACGCGCGCGGACTGCACGACGCGAGCACCGCCGAGCTGGCCCTCGCGCTGACCCTGTCCTCGCTGCGGGGCATCCCCGGCTTCGTGCGGGCGCAGGACCGGGGGGAGTGGAGTCCGGCGTATCTCGAATCGCTGGCGGACAAGTCCGTGCTGATCGTGGGGTACGGGTCGATCGGGGAGGCCATCGAGGACCGGCTCGTGCCCTTCGAATGCGCGCGGGTGGCGCGCGTCGCGCGCTCCGCCCGTGACGCCGCGCACGGTCCGGTGCAACCGATCAACGCCCTGCCCGCGCTGCTGCCCGAGGCCGATGTGGTGATCCTGGCGACGCCGCTGACGGCCGAGACCCGCGGGCTCGTCAACGCGGAGTTCCTGGGGCGCATGAAGGACGGCGCGCTCCTGGTGAACATCGCGCGCGGCGCGGTGGTGGACACCAAGGCCCTGCTCGCCGAGGTGGAGAGCGGTCGGCTGCGGGCCGCGCTGGACGTCACCGAGCCCGAACCGCTGCCCGCGGGGCACCCGTTGTGGCAAGCGCCGGGGGTACTCGTCACCCCCCATGTGGGTGGACCTTCCTCGGCGTTCATGCCGCGCGCCCAGCGGCTGTTGCGAGACCGATTGGCCGGATTCGTCCTGGACGCGCCCCTGCAAAATGTCGTAGCCACAGCCCCCTAGGTGCCACGTAGAGGTACCGTGCGACTGCACTCAGTGTCCATAATCCCGTAGCTAGTTACGCTATGTATATGAGCTATGTCCCTGCGTGACGAGTCTGGTGTATCGTCCGGACCGGGGGCTGCGCCGGGCACCGTACGGCGCAGCGAAGTACCGGAACTCAAGGGGGGCGACGGGCGATGCACGGCCAATGGACGATCTACCCGACGCGGCTCATGCGACGGCCACGGCTTCGTTGCGTGGCGACTGTGCTCCTGTGGCTCCCATGGGTTTCCTGGCTCAGGACGGCGGCGCGGTGAGCGCCCCCGGAGCGGCCCTGCCCCGCCGGTCCTCGGCGGCCGGCGGCTCGGGGCCCGCGTCACAGCTGCTGCTCGCCCTCGTCTGCGGCGGTTACGCCACGGGCGCCGCCTTCGGCTGGGGCTCGCGCGAGCTGGCCTCCACCATGGGCGACTTCGGGCTCGGCGGCGCCGCCGTCCTGGCCGCGCTGTCCTGCTTCTGGTACGGGCGCACCCACCGGACCCGCTTCCGCCTCGCGTGGTTCCTCTTCGCCGCCTCCTCGGCCATGGCCGGCCTGGGCAACGTTGTCTGGGGCTGGTACGAGGTGGTCCTCGACCAGCACGTCCCGGCGCTGTCGGCGGCCGACTTCTGCTTCCTGCTGTTCGCGCCGCCCGCGATCATCGGCCTGCTGGTGCTCGCCCGGCGGCCCGTCACCCGCGCCGGCTGGGTGTGCCTCGCGCTCGACGCCTGGCTCACCGGCGGCTCGCTGCTCACCCTCTCCTGGAGCCTGGCGCTCGCGCACACCGCGCACTTCCAGGGCGAGTCCGTGGCGCACGCCGCGCTGTCGCTGGCCTATCCGCTGCTGGACATCGCCCTGGTGTCCATGGTGCTCGCGCTGCACTTCCGGCGCTCGACCACCAACCGCTCCGCGATCAACACCGCGATCGCCGCACTGGCGTTGACGGTGCTGTGCGACGCCCTGTTCACCTCGCCGCTGCTGCGCTCGCACTACCGCTCGGGGCAGATCCTCGACGCGGGCTGGTTCGCGGGCTACATGCTCATGGCGTACGCGCCGTGGGTCGCCCGCGAGGAGGGGCCCGTGGCCGCGCCCCGCGCCGCGCACCCCGCGCACCACCCGAGCCGGCCCATCGCCGGCTCACTGGCCGCGCTCACCCCGTATCTCGCCGCCGCCGTGTGCACGTTGGGCATCCTCTACAACGTCCTCGACGGCCACCGCGTGGACCGCGTGGTCCTCTTCACGGGCTGCACGGTCGTGCTGGCCCTGGTCGTCCGCCAGGGCATCATGCTGCTCGACAACATCTCCCTCACCCAGGAACTGGCCCAGAAGGAGAACCACTTCCGCTCCCTGGTGCAGGGCTCCAGCGACGTCATCATGATCGCCGCGCCCACCGGGATCCTGCGCTACGTCAGCCCGGCCGCCGCCGGGGTCTACGGCCGGGAGGCCGAGGACCTCGTCGGCTCCGAACTGGCCTCCCTGATCCACCCGGAGGACCTCGGCAGAGTCGTCCACGAGGTGCGCCGCTTCCTGGCCGCGCAGCCCGCCGAGGAGCCCACCACCCGCATCGAGTGCCGCTTCCGCTCCGGCGGCGGCGAGTGGCTCAACGTCGAGTCGACCGTCAACCGCCATCACGGCGGCCTCATCTTCAACAGCCGGGACGTCACCGAACGCGTGCGCCTTCAGGCCCAGTTGCAGCACACCGCCGAGCACGACCCGCTCACTGACCTGCCCAACCGCGCCCTGTTCACCAAGCGTGTGCAGCAGGCCCTCAGCGGGCGCAGAGCGACCGACGCGGGCACCGCCGTGCTCTTCATCGACCTCGACGGCTTCAAGGCCGTCAACGACACCGTCGGCCACCAGGCCGGCGACGAGCTGCTGGTCCAGGCCGCCCGCCGGCTCCAGGACTCGGTCCGGGCCGGGGACTCCACCGCCCGCTTCGGCGGCGACGAGTTCGCGGCCCTCATCCTCGGCGACGGCACCCGCGACCCCGCCGCCCGCGAGGTGCGCATCCTGGAGATCGCCGACCGGCTGCGGCTCACCCTCTCCCAGCCCTACCGCGTGGAAGGAGGCACGGAGGTCCGCGTCGCCGCCAGCATCGGCGTCGCCTTCGCCGAACCGGGCATCACCCCCGGCGAGCTGATGCGCAACGCCGACCTCGCCATGTACCGCGCCAAGCAGGCCGGCAAGGGCCGCGTCGAGCTGTACGCGCCGCAGATGCAGGCCGACGTGGTGCGCCGCACCGAGCTGGCCAGCCGGCTGCGCACCGCCCTGCACGACGGCGAGTTCGCGCTGCTGCACCAGCCGATCGTCGACCTCCAGACCGGCCGGATCACCGCCGTCGCCGCCCAGCCGCGCTGGCGCTCGGCCCAGGGCATCCTCTTCACGCCCGCCGAGTACCTCCGCGTGGCCGAGAGCGACCGCGGCGACGAGTGCGCGCGCACCGCCGAACTCGGCCGCTGGACCGTGGAGAAGGCCGTCGAGCAGGCCGCCGCCCGCCGCCGCGCGGGCCACGCCGTCCCGGTCCACGTCCGGCTCTCCGCGAGCCGGCTGCTGGACCGCTCCCTGCCCCCCAAGCACCTGGAGGAGCTGCTGGTGCGGCACGGACTGCCCTCCGGCGCGCTCGTGCTGGAGCTCTCGGGCAGCGACCCGCGCGTCCCCATGGACGAGCTGGAGCGACGGCTGACGGCGCTGCGCCGGCTCGGCGTGCGCATCGCCCTCGACGGCTTCGGCAGCGGCTACGCCGCGATCAGCGCGCTGCGCCGGCTGCCCATCGACACCCTCAAGCTCGACCGCGGGCTGGTCGACGGCGTCGTCGAGTCCGCCCGGCTCCACAAGATCACCGCCGGGCTGCTGCGGATCGCCACCGACCTGGGCATGCAGTCCGTGGCCGAGGGCGTCGACGTCGCCGGCCATGTGCTGGCCCTGCGCGCGATGGGCTGCACGCACGGCCTGGGCACCGCCTTCGCCGGACCGCTCGACGAGCACCGGCTGCGGCTCGCCCTGGACCGCGGCAGCTATCCCGTGCCGGCGTCCGCCGTGGACGGCGTGGGCGCGCTGCCGGTCGGCGCGCTGCCCGCGCCCGCGGGTCTGCCGTCGGCCTCCCGGTCGGTGACCGGGGGCGGAGCGGGCTCCCTCGCCCATGCTCCATTGCGCTCAAATAATGAGACGCCCGTCCCACCCGCTTGACACCCCCCGTACGGCGGGTGGAGGGTCGGGGTCATGCGCACCCGAATTCTCGTACTTGGACAGCGCGTCGGCTGAAGCGGGCCGCCTCCCAGGCCCCGCTGGACCTCACCGGCGCGCTCCCCTCGCTTGCCTCACGGCACGAGGGGTTTTTTGTTGCATCGAAACCCCGCACAACCGCGCAGACCACCACGAATCACTCCCTCCGAAACCGCCGATTCCGCTGATTCCGCCGAAACCGTCGATTCCGTCGAGTACTTCGAGAAGAGAATGTCGATGACCGAGCAGGCCACCGGGGCCCACCATCCGCAGCCGCGGGCCCGCAGCGGCGCGCCGCAGCAGCACCAGCAGCAGCCCGCGATCGTCGAGCACGTCACGGGCGCGCAGTCCCTCATCCGCTCGCTGGAGGAGGTCGGCGCCGAGATCGTCTTCGGTATCCCGGGCGGTGCGATCCTCCCCGCCTACGACCCGATGATGGACTCCGCGAAGGTCCGCCACGTCCTCGTCCGCCACGAGCAGGGCGCCGGACACGCGGCCACCGGCTACGCCCAGGCCACCGGCAAGGTCGGGGTGTGCATGGCCACTTCGGGCCCCGGCGCGACCAACCTCGTCACGCCCATCGCCGACGCCCACATGGACTCCGTCCCGCTGGTCGCCATCACCGGACAGGTCCCCTCCCCGTCGATCGGCACGGACGCCTTCCAGGAGGCGGACATCTGCGGCATCACCATGCCGATCACCAAGCACAACTGGCTGGTGACCGACCCCGCCGAGATCCCCCGCACCATCGCCGAGGCCTTCCACGTCGCCTCCACCGGCCGCCCCGGCCCCGTCCTCGTCGACATCTCCAAGGACGCCCTGCAGGCGCGGACGGTCTTCAGCTGGCCCCCGCAGGCCGACCTGCCCGGCTACCGCCCGGTCACCAAACCGCACGCCAAGCAGATCCGCGAGGCCGCCCGCCTGATCGCCCAGGCCGCCCGCCCCGTGCTCTACGTCGGCGGCGGGGTCCTCAAGGCCCGCGCCACCGCCGAGTTGAAGGTCCTCGCCGAGCTCACCGGCGCGCCCGTGACCACCACGCTGATGGCGCTCGGCGCCTTCCCCGACAGCCACCCGCAGCACCTGGGCATGCCCGGCATGCACGGCTCCGTCGCGGCCGTCACCGCCCTGCAGAAGGCCGACCTGATCGTCGCCCTCGGCGCCCGCTTCGACGACCGCGTCACCGGCAGACTCGACTCCTTCGCCCCGTACGCCAAGATCGTCCACGCCGATATCGACCCCGCCGAGATCGGCAAGAACCGCGCCGCGGACGTGCCGATCGTCGGCGACGCCCGCGAGGTCGTCGCCGACCTGATCGTCGCGCTGCAGGCCGAGTTCGCCGAGGGCCACCAGCCCGACTACGCGAACTGGTGGCGCGATCTGAACCGCTGGCGCGAGACCTACCCGCTGGGCTACGACAGGCCCGAGGACGGCAGCCTCGCCCCGCAGCAGGTCATCCAGCGCATCGGCCAACTCGCCCCGAAGGACACGATCTACGCCGCCGGCGTCGGCCAGCACCAGATGTGGGCCGCCCACTTCATCGGCCACGAGCGCCCCGCCACCTGGCTCAACTCCGGCGGCGCCGGCACGATGGGCTACGCCGTGCCCGCCGCGATGGGCGCCAAGGCCGGCGCCCCCGGCCGCACGGTGTGGGCCATCGACGGCGACGGCTGCTTCCAGATGACCAACCAGGAGCTCGTCACCTGCGCGCTCAACAACATCCCCATCAAGGTCGCGGTCATCAACAACGGGGCGCTGGGCATGGTCCGCCAGTGGCAGACCCTCTTCTACAACCAGCGCTACTCCAACACCGATCTGCACGAGGCCCCCGGCACCGGCGGCCGGTGCCAGGGCACCCGCGTCCCCGACTTCGTGAAACTCGCCGAGGCCATGGGCTGCGTGGGCCTGCGCTGCGAGGACCCGGCCGAACTCGACGCGGTCATCGAGCAGGCCAACGCGATCGACGACCGCCCCGTCGTCGTCGACTTCGTCGTCCACCAGGACGCCATGGTCTGGCCGATGGTCGCCGCCGGCACCTCCAACGACGAGATCCTCGCCGCACGGGGCGTGCGCCCCGACTTCGGCGACAGCGAGGACGAGTAAGAGCAGGCGGAGAGGAAGCAGGAACACCCATGACCAAGCACACGCTCTCCGTCCTGGTGGAGAACACCCCCGGCATCCTGGCCCGGATCGCCTCCCTGTTCTCGCGCCGGGGCTTCAACATCGACTCGCTCGCCGTCGGTGTCACCGAGCACCCCGACATCTCCCGCATCACCATCGTCGTCAACGTCGAGACGCTGCCCCTGGAACAGGTCACCAAGCAGCTCAACAAACTCGTCAACGTGCTGAAGATCGTGGAGTTGGAGGACAGCAGCGCGATCCACCGCGAACTCGTCCTCGTGAAGGTCCGCGCCGACAACGAGACCCGCTCCCAGATCGTCGAGATCGTCCAGCTGTTCCGCGCCAAGACCGTCGACGTCTCGCCCGAGGCCGTCACCATCGAGGCCACCGGCGGCAGCGACAAACTCGGCGCGATGCTCAGGATGCTGGAACCGTTCGGCATCAAGGAGCTCGTGCAGTCCGGCACGATCGCCATAGGACGCGGCGCCCGGTCCATCACCGACCGCAGCCTGCGCGCCCTGGACCGTACGGCCTGAACCGTCCCCGGACACGGGACCCGTAAGCCACCCCCCGGCCCACCGACATACGGTGGGCACGTACCACCGGAAAACCGGAATCAAGGAGATAACGCAGTGGCCGCCGAGCTGTTCTACGACAACGACGCAGACCTTTCCGTCATCCAGGGCCGCAAGGTCGCGGTCCTCGGCTACGGCAGCCAGGGCCACGCCCACGCGCTGTCCCTGCGCGACTCGGGCGTCGACGTCCGCGTGGGCCTGCCCGAGGGCTCCACGTCGCGGGTGAAGGCCGAGGAGCAGGGGCTGCGCGTGGTCACCCCCGCCGAGGCCGCCGCCGAGGCCGACGTCATCATGATGCTCGTTCCCGACCCGATCCAGGCCAAGGTCTACGAGGAGTCCGTCAAGGACCACCTCAAGGACGGCGACGCCCTGTTCTTCGGGCACGGCTTCAACATCCGTTTCGGCTTCATCAAGCCCCCGGCCGGTGTCGATGTGTGCATGGTCGCCCCCAAGGGCCCGGGCCACCTCGTGCGCCGCCAGTACGAGGAGGGCCGCGGTGTCCCCTGTATCGCGGCCGTCGAGCAGGACGCCTCGGGCAGCGCCTTCGCCCTGGCCCTCTCCTACGCCAAGGCCATCGGCGGCACCCGCGCCGGCGTCATCAAGACCACCTTCACCGAGGAGACCGAGACCGACCTCTTCGGCGAGCAGGCGGTGCTGTGCGGTGGCGCCTCCGCCCTGGTCAAGGCGGGCTTCGAGACCCTCGTCGAGGCCGGCTACCAGCCGGAGATCGCCTACTTCGAGTGCCTCCACGAGCTCAAGCTCATCGTGGACCTGATGTACGAGGGCGGCCTGGAGAAGATGCGCTGGTCGGTCTCCGAGACCGCCGAGTGGGGCGACTACGTCACCGGCCCGCGCATCGTCAACGACGCCACCAAGGCCGAGATGAAGAAGGTCCTCGCCGAGATCCAGGACGGCACCTTCGCCAAGAACTGGATGAAGGAGTACGAGGCCGGCCTGCCCCAGTACAACGAGTACAAGAAGGCCGACGAGAACCACCTGCTGGAGACCACCGGCAAGAAGCTGCGCAAGCTGATGAGCTGGGTCGACGACCAGCAGTGACCCCGCACGCGGTGCGCGGGCCCCGGGGTGTACGCACCCCGGGGCCCGCGCACCGCCGTTGTCCACCGCGTACAGGCGCCGGAGGGTGAGCCTTACGGATCGGCACCCGGCGGCGGCGTGAGCCCGGATACACTGCTGCGGAGCAACAACGCGTCAGGCTCACAGCGTCGTGCGTCTCCACGCGGCTGCCCTCTTCACCGCGCCTTCGGCCGTCGGGACGGCCGTCTGCCCAGGACTAGTGAGGTCCCGTGAGCACTGCTGATTCGCCCCGCAAGCCCGTCGTCCTCATCGCCGAGGAGCTCTCCCCGGCCACGGTCGACGCCCTCGGGCCGGACTTCGAGATCCGCCACTGCAACGGCGCGGACCGCGCGGAGCTGCTGCCCGCGCTCGCCGGGGTCGACGCCGTGCTGGTGCGTTCGGCGACCCGCGTCGACGCCGAGGCGATCAACGCCGCGAAGGGGCTGAAGGTCGTCGCCCGCGCCGGCGTCGGTCTGGACAATGTCGACGTCTCCGCGGCCACCAAGGCCGGCGTCATGGTCGTCAACGCCCCGACCTCCAATATCGTCACCGCCGCCGAGCTCGCCTGCGGACTGCTCATCGCCACCGCCCGCAACATCCCGCAGGCCAACTCCGCGCTGAAGAACGGCGAGTGGAAGCGCTCGAAGTACACCGGTGTCGAGCTGTCGGAGAAGACCCTGGGCGTCGTCGGCCTCGGCCGCATCGGTGTGCTCGTCGCGCAGCGCATGTCCGCGTTCGGCATGAAGATCGTCGCCTACGACCCGTACGTGCAGCCCGCGCGCGCCGCGCAGATGGGCGTCAAGCTCCTCTCCCTCGACGAGCTGCTCCAGGCCGCCGACTTCATCACCGTGCACCTGCCCAAGACCCCCGAGACCATCGGCCTGATCGGTGACGAGGCGCTGCACAAGGTCAAGCCCACGGTGCGGATCGTCAACGCCGCGCGCGGCGGCATCGTGGACGAGGCGGCCCTGGCCGCCGCGCTGAAGGAGGGCCGCGTCGCGGGCGCCGGCCTGGACGTCTACGCCTCGGAGCCCTGCACGGACTCCCCGCTCTTCGAGTTCGACAGCGTCGTCGCCACCCCGCACCTGGGCGCCTCCACCGGTGAGGCCCAGGAGAAGGCCGGCATCGCCGTCGCCAGGTCCGTCCGTCTCGCGCTCGCCGGCGAGCTGGTGCCGGACGCGGTCAATGTCCAGGGCGGCGTCATCGCCGAGGACGTCAAGCCGGCCCTGCCGCTGGCCGAGAAGCTCGGCCGGATCTTCACCGCGCTCGCGGGCGAGGTCGCGGTCCGGCTCGACGTCGAGGTCTACGGCGAGCTCACCCAGCACGATGTGAAGGTCCTCGAACTCTCCGCCCTCAAGGGCGTGTTCGAGGATGTCGTCGACGAGACCGTCTCCTACGTCAACGCCCCCCTGTTCGCGCAGGAGCGCGGCGTCGAGGTCCGGCTGACCACCAGCTCCGAGGCGAACGAGCACCGCAATGTGGTCACCGTGCGCGGCACCCTCGCGGGCGGCGACGAGGTCTCCATCTCCGGCACCCTCGTCGGCCCCCGGCACCTGCAGAAGATCGTGGCCGTCGGGGAGAACTCCGTGGACCTCGCGCTCGCCGACCACATGGCCTTCCTGCGCTACGAGGACCGGCCCGGCGTCGTCGGCACCATCGGCCGGGTCCTCGGCGAGGCCGGCATCAACATCGCGGGCATGCAGGTCTCGCGCGCGGTGGAGGGCGGCGAGGCGCTCGTGGCGCTGACGGTGGACGAGTCGATTCCGGCACCGGTCCTCGCGGAGATCGCGCAGGAGATCGGGGCGGCGTCGGCGCGCGCGGTGAACCTGACGGACTGAAGGCTCCGGGCGGTCCGGGCCGGGTGGCGGTGCGACCGGGCCCGGACCGCCGACGGGCCGGGTCGACGCCTGCGTGGGATCAGCGCTTGCGCTGGCCCGCGGCCTTCTCGATCTGGAGCTGGAGGTACTGCTCGGACGTCAGGACGTCCCCGGCGGCCGGGACCTGGATCTTCGGGTCGGCGCCGTAGCCGGAGTACTCCTCGGTCAGCCTGACCTCCCCCTTGGAACCGGTGCCCGTCTCCTGGGACTTGACGGCGAGTCCGTCCTCGCCGATCCACACGTCGATGCCGACCTTCTCCAGACCGGCCTCGTCGCGCTGCTTGACGTACAGGTCGCGCGGCTGCTCCTGGAGGGCGTCGCCCTGGTACTGCGCGAGTTCGTTGAGGACGACGGAGCCCCGGTAGTGCGCGGCGCTCTGCCCGCCCACCTTCTCGTCGCCGGTCTTCGCCACGTCCTTGGCCGTGGCGAGCACGCCGAGCAGCACGGGCAGATCGCCCTGGGCGGTGTTCTGCCGCTCGCCGTCCGCGGGTTTGCCGTCGCCCTGCGGGCGGGCGTCGGTCCTGAGCCATTTGCCCTCGGGGAGGCTCTGGTTGCGGGAGTAGAGCGCGTCCTGGGTGGTGATCGCCTCGTCGGTGGTGCCGGCCGCCGGACCCGAGGTCCGCCGCTGCGCGAGTTCCGGCTTGCGCTGGAAGGCGTACGCGGCGCGGACCTCGCCCTTGTTGTCGGTGCGGACGCGCTCGGTGCGGTACGCGTTCTGCTGGGCGGTCTTGCGCGCGGTCTCCTTGAGGGCGCTCTGCGCGTCACCCGCGCCGTCCTTCTTCGCGTCGTCGCCGGAGCCGCCGCCGCACGCCGTGAGGGCGAGCGCGAGAGCGGCGCCCGTCGCCGCCATGACTGCGGTGCGTATCGCGGTCGGGGCCTGTGCCATGTGGTGCCTCTTCGCTCAGGGGTCGATCCCTTGGGGTGGTGATCCGGGGAGCGTATACCCGGCGCTAAGGATGCGTTTCCGCGCCCGTCCCGGGCCGGGCCCGCAGGGCTAATTTGGTGGACATGGGTGCACCGGAACGGTCCGCGACCCCGCCGCCCTACCTCAGGATCGCCGCCGAACTGCGGGCCCGTATCGCCTCGGGCGAGCTGCGCGCCGGCGAACGGGTCCCCTCGACCAGGCGGATCAGCCAGGAGTGGGGCGTCGCCACCGCCACCGCCACGAAGGTCCTCGCGGTCCTGCGCCAGGAAGGGCTCGTACGGGCGTTACCGGGCGTCGGTACGGTCGTGGACGCGCCCGGCCTGCGGGCGGCCGCCCGGCGCCGCCGCGACGGCCCGCCCGCCGGGGCCGTGCTCACCCCGGGCCGCGTCGTCCGCACCGCCGTCGGCATCGCCGACAAGGCGGGCGGGGCCGCCGTCTCCATGCGCTCCGTCGCCGCCGAACTCGGGGTGTCCACCGTGGCGTTGTACCGCGCGGTACCGGGGAAGGCGCAGCTGGTCTCCCTGATGGTGGACACGGTGCTCGCCGAAGCGGGCGTCCCCGACCACGCGCCCGGCGGCTGGCGCTCCCGTCTGGAGGCCATGGCCCGTCACCAGTGGGCGCTGTGCCGCCGCCACCCGTGGCTGCCGCGCGCCCTGCCCGTCACCCGCCCCCCGCTCCCCCCGCGTCTGCTGGAGCAGTGGGAGTGGGGCACCGCCCCCCTGGTCCGTCTGGGCCTCCAGGCCCCCGCGCTGCTGTCGATCGGGGCGACGGTCAGCGGCTTCGTCCGCGGGGTGGCGGCGGACCTGGGGGAGGGGGGAGCGGGCTTCGGGGCGGATCTGACGTGCGATGTGATGTTCGAGTTCGGGATGGAGAGGCTGCTGGACGGGCTGGCGGTGCATGTGGCGCGGGTGGGGTGTTGAGCCGCGGTCCGCGCGGCGCGTCGGCTCCCGTCGCGGGGCCGGGCCCCGGCCGGATTCCACCCTCGCATTCCGGCCACCGTCACGAAGATGGCCGAACCGTACATGGCGGAAATCGGCACATGCCCGTGGACTGGACACAACGGCTGTACATACCATCAGTCCGAGCGTCCGGAAGGTGACCCATGCCCGAAACCGGAACCTCTCTCGCCGCGCCCACCCCCACCCCGGCCCCCGGGTTCCCGCGCGACCGTACCTGTCCGTACCGGCCACCGGAGGGCTACGAGGCGATCGCGGCCGACGGGCCGCTCGCGCCCGTGACGCTGTACGACGGGCGTCGCGTGTGGCTGGTGACGGGCCACGCCGAGGCGCGGGAGCTGCTGGCCGACAAGCGGCTCTCGGCGGACCGGCGCGACCCGGCCTTCCCCGTGCTGGCGCCGCGCGCGGAACGGCAGTCGGAGGTCGTCCTGCCGCTGCTCGGCGTGGACGACCCCGAACACGCCCGCCAGCGGCGGATGTTGATCTCCCAGTTCGGTGTCAAGCGCGTCAACGCGATGCGGCCGCGGATCCAGGAGATCGTGGACCGGCTCGTCGACGACATGCTGGCCAAGGGGCCGGGAGCGGAGCTGGTGTCGGCGTTCGCGCTGCCGGTGCCGTCCACGGTGATCTGCGAACTGCTCGGCGTGCCCTACGACGACCACGAGTTCTTCGAGGCGAAGTCCCGCGCGCTGCTCTCCGCGAAGACCGCCGACGACGCCGTCGCCGCCCGCGACGCGCTGCGCGAGTATCTGCACGGACTCGTGGAGCGCAAGCGGGCCGAACCGGGGGACGGCCTGCTCGACGGGCTCATCGCCGAACAGCTCGCCGACGGACACCTGGACCGCGACGAACTGGTCATGATGGCCCTGCTGTTGCTCGTCGCGGGACATGAGACCACGTCCAACATGATCTCCCTCGGGATGTTCACGCTGCTCCAGCACCCGCGCGAACTGGCCGCCTTGCGGGCCGACCGCGGCCTGCTGCCGGGTGCCGTCGAGGAACTGCTGCGCTATCTGTCGATCGCGGACGGGCTGATGCGGGTGGCCACCGAGGACATCGAGATCGCCGGACGGACGGTGCGCGCGGGCGACGGCGTGGCTTTCAGCGCCTCGCTCATCAACCGGGACGAGGCCGCCTACGCGCGCGCCGAAGCCCTCGACGTCACCCGCTCCGCCCGGCACCACGTCGCCTTCGGCTACGGCGTGCACCAGTGCCTGGGCCAGAACCTCGCCCGCGCCGAGCTGGAGATCGCGCTGGGCACCCTCTTCGACCGTATCCCCGGGCTGCGGCTGGCCGTTGCCCCGGAGAAGATCCCCGTCAAGCCGGGCGACACCCTCCAGGGCGTCTACGAGCTCCCCGTCACCTGGTGACCGCCGGCGCCCCGGCCGCCACGGACGCCCCGGCCGCCACCGACCGAGAACGGAACCACTCCATGAGCACCAAGCACAGCGTTCACGTCAGCATCGATACCGATATCTGCATCGGCTCCGGGCAGTGCGCCCTGACCGCCCCCGGCGTCTTCACCCAGGACGACGACGGCTTCGGCCAGGTCATCGAGGGCAAGGAGGACGGCGCGGGCGACCCGCTCGTCAAGGAGGCCGCGCGCGCCTGCCCCGTACAGGCGATCACCGTGGAGGAGGACTGACACCGGCACACCGCGCCGGCTACAGCCGCGCCGCCTTCAGCGCCATGTGCAGCAGCAGACGGTCCTCGCCCTCGTCCAGGTCCAGGCCCGTGAGCTGCTCGACCCGCGACAGCCGGTAGTAGAGGGTCTGCCGGTGGATGCCGAGCGCGGCCGCCGTCCGCCCGGCCTGGCCCGCGCAGTCGAGGAACACCTCGGCGGTACGGGCCAGTTCGGTGTGGGTGGGGGCGAGCAGCGGACGTACGGCCGTGTCGGCCGCGGCGTCCCGGGGGAGCGCGGAGAGCACCCGGTACGGGCCGATGCCCGACCACTGGGCGACCGGGCCCAGCCGGGCCTGCGCGCCCGCCGCCCGCGCCGCCGCGAGGGCCTCGCGCCAGGCGTCGGCGAGCTCCACCAGCCCCCGGCGCGGGGTGCCGAGCCCGGCCGTGGCCCGCGCGGCGGGAGACGGGCCGCCCGCGCGCGGCGAGCGCAGCAGCCGGTCGGCGGCCGTACGGGCCGGGGCCGGCGAGGACAGCGCCCGCAGCCGGACCAGCGCGGCCAGCGCGGGCGAGCCGTCCGGCAGCGCGTCCGTGACCGTGCACAGCGCGGCCACCCCGGACTGCGCGGCCAGGGAGGACGAGGTCCCCTCCTCGTCCCCGCTCTCGCCCGCCGGCCACCACGGGACCACCGCGACCAGCGCCGTCGGCCCGTCCGCCGAGGGACCCAGCGCCTCGCGCAGCGCGCCGCGCGCCGCGTCCCGCCCGGCGGGACGGCCGGTCAGCGCCTCCCGCAGCAGCTCCCCGAGTTCGGCGCCCGCGCGGCCCTCGGCCGCCAGCAGCGCCCCGATCCGGTCGGCGGTCTCCATGGCCTGCGCCAGGCGCGGGTCCGCGTACGGCACGGCCAGGTCCAGGCCCGCCAGGTGCTCGTCGTCCAGCAGCCACACATAGCCGTGCACCACGCCCCGGTGGCGCACCGGCAGACAGATCCGCCCCGTGAAGACCCCCGCCGCCGGATCCGGCGGGATCCGCAGCGGCGCCTGCGCCCGGGCGATCCCGAACGCCTCGAACCACGCCCGTACCGCGGCCGTCGAACGGCGCCGCAGGATCGACCGGGTCCGCACCGGGTCCATCGCCGGCTCCAGGTCGTCGTCCCCGCCGTGCGCGCCGAAGGCGATCAGGACGAAGTCCCGGTCCTCCAGGGTCGCGGGCGCGCCGAGCGCCGCCGATATCTCGTCCACGAACTGCTGGTAGTCGCCGCGCATGAGGTACCGCTCTCCCTTCCGGGGCCGGATCGGCCAGGTCACGAAAACGGCTGTGCCGCCCGGGGGAGTGCGGTCCCGTGCCGTCGTGCGTATGCGTCGTATGCGCCGGGCACCATTGTCATACATCTGTCTGAGATCTCGGCCACGGATGCGTGACAGCTGTCGATGGCCGAGGATCGGGGTGATCTCTAGGTTTCACGATGAGTCACTTACGCCGTCCCCCCTGCGCGGACGGCCGTCATCGTGGAGGTGCCCGTGCTGGGTCCCGTGCTGCTCGCCGCCTCGCGCAGCGATGCCATCCGCCGTATCGTCTCGGCCGCCCCGCTCACCCGCCCGGTGGTCGACCGCTTCATCGCCGGCGAGGCCCTGGAGGAGTCCATGGCCGTCGTACGGGCCCTCACCGAGCGCGGCCTGGAGGTGACCCTCGACCACCTCGGCGAGGACATCACCGACGCCAGTGAGGCACTGCGCACCCGCGACGCCTACCTGGCGCTGGCCGAGGCCCTGAAGACCATGGGCCTGGGCGCGCGCGCCGAGATGTCGGTGAAGCTGTCCGCGTTCGGGCAGGCGCTGCCCGGCGGCCACGACCTGGCCCTGGCCAATGTCACCCCGGTCGTCGAGGCCGCCACCGAGGCCGGCACCACCGTCACACTGGACATGGAGGACCACACCACGGTCGACTCCACGCTCGCGATCCTGGCGGAGCTGCGCGAGAGGTTCCCGCGGACGGGCGCGGTGCTGCAGTCCTACCTCTTCCGCACCGAGGAGGACTGCCACCGGCTCGCCGGGGAAGGCTCCCGCGTGCGGCTGGTCAAGGGCGCGTACAAGGAGCCCGCGTCCGTGGCCTTCCAGGACAAGCGCGAGGTCGACCTCGCGTACGTCCGCTGCCTGAAGATCCTCATGGCGGGCAAGGGTTACCCCATGATCGGCTCGCACGACCCGCGCATGGTCGCCATCGCCCAGGAGCTCGCCCGGCGCGGCGAGCGCAAGCCGGACGAGTACGAGTTCCAGATGCTGTACGGCATCCGCGAGGCCGAACAGCAGCGGCTCGTCGCCGACGGCCACCGGATGCGCGTGTACATCCCCTACGGCACCGACTGGTACGGCTACTTCATGCGCCGCCTCGCGGAGCGCCCGGCCAACCTGACCTTCTTCCTGAGGTCCCTGGCCACCCGCGGCTGACCCGCGGCCCCACGATCCCACCCCCATCCGCCCCCGGAACACGAGAAGGAGACACGGCCATGGACGCTGTGACCCAGGTCCCCGCCCCGGTGAACGAGCCGGTGCACGGCTACGCCCCCGGCAGCCCGGAGCGCGCCCGGCTGGAGGCCAGGCTCAAGGAGCTGGCCGGCAACCCGGTCGACCTGCCGATGACCATCGGCGGCGAGAAGCGCATGGGCGGCGGCGAGCCCTTCCAGGTCGTCCAGCCGCACCGCCACGCCGCCGTGCTCGGCACCTACCGCAACGCCACGCAGGCGGACGCGAAGGACGCCATCGACGCCGCGCTCGCCGCCGCCCCGGCCTGGCGCGCCCTGTCCTTCGACGACCGCGCCGCGATCTTCCTGCGCGCCGCCGAACTGCTGTCGGGCCCCTGGCGCGAGACGCTGGCCGCCTCCACCATGCTCGGCCAGTCCAAGACCGCCCAGCAGGCCGAGATCGACACCCCCTGCGAGCTCGTCGACTTCTGGCGCTTCAACGTGCACTTCGCGCGCCAGATCCTCGCCGAGCAGCCGCCCGCCAACTCCGCCGGCGTGTGGAACCGCAGCGACCACCGCCCGCTGGAGGGCTTCGTCTACGCGATCACGCCGTTCAACTTCACGGCGATCGCGGGCAATCTGCCGACCGCGCCCGCGCTCATGGGCAACGTCGTGGTGTGGAAGCCGTCCCCGACGCAGACCCACTCCGCGGTGCTGCTCATGCAGCTGCTGGAGGAGGCCGGCCTGCCCAAGGGCGTGATCAACCTGGTGACCGGTGACGGCGTCGCCGTCTCCGAAGTCGCCCTGAACCACCCCGAGCTGGCCGGTATCCACTTCACCGGCTCGACCCGGACCTTCCAGTACCTGTGGAAGACGGTCGGCGCCAACATCGAGAAGTACCGCTCGTACCCGCGGCTGGTCGGCGAGACCGGCGGCAAGGACTTCGTCGTCGCCCACCCCAGCGCCGACCGCGCCGTGCTGAAGACCGCCCTGACCCGTGGCGCCTTCGAGTTCCAGGGCCAGAAGTGCTCGGCCACCTCCCGCGCCTACATTCCGCGCTCCCTGTGGGAGAGCGGCTTCAAGGAGGAGTTCGCGGCCGAGGTCGACGGCATCGCCATGGGTGATGTCACCGACCTGTCGAACTTCGTCGGGGCCGTCATCGACGAGCGCGCCTTCGCCAAGAACAAGGCCGCCATCGACCGCGCCAAGGCCGACCCGAGCTGCACGATCGTCGCCGGCGGCAGCTGCGACGACTCGGTGGGCTACTTCGTGCGCCCGACCGTCATCGAGTGCACCGACCCCGCCAACGAGGTCTTCACCACCGAGTACTTCGGCCCGGTCCTCGCCGTGCACGTCTACGAGGACGCCGAGTACGACGCGATGCTGGAGCAGATGGAGTCCGTGTCCGCGTACGCGCTGACCGGCTCGGTCATCGCCCAGGACCGCGCCGCCGTCGCCGCGACGATGGACAGGCTGCGCTTCGCCGCGGGCAACTTCTACATCAACGACAAGTCCACCGGCGCCGTCGTCGGCCAGCAGCCCTTCGGCGGCGGCCGTGCCTCCGGCACCAACGACAAGGCCGGCGCGGCGACCAACCTGCTGCGCTGGGTCTCCTCCCGTTCCATCAAGGAGACCCTGGTGCCGCCGACCGACTACGGCTACCCGCACATGGGCTGACCGGCACCTTCCTGGTGAACTCCGCCCCCGTCCCGGCCCACCGGCCGGGACGGGGGCGGTGCGCTGTCCGGGTGGGCTCCGTCTCAGATAGTAGGAAGTCCCAGTAATCGAGCAGACAGCACGGCCCCGCTGTTTTAGCGTGGAGGGAGCCGAGCGGTCCGCTCCATCGAGCGGCAGCGGCCGAGCCGAGGTGCCCGTGGGCAGGTGACCCCTGCCGCACCCCCGGCCCCGCACTTCTTCCGGCACTCATCCGACCTTCTCGGGGATCCGCCGTCCGATCCGTGCCCGCGCGCGATCACCAGGACTTCCAGCTTGAGGAGACGTGACTGTCATGGCCGACACCGCTGTCCGCGGCGCACGCCGCACCCCCCGCTCCGCCCGCGCCACCGACGCCGCCGCCCGTGAAGCGGACCGGACCAACGCCGCCGCCGCGCTCCAGCGGGCGCTGGACCGGCGCGACAACGGCGGAGTCACCGGCCACTGAGCCGGGCGGGCCCGCCACCGGGCCCGCCCGCGGCACGCACCCGGCTCACTTCCCGGGGCGCGTGATCTCGAACGCGTCGACGCGCGCCCCGCTCTCCGCCAGCGCCGTCACCCGCAGCCTCGGGTGGCGGCCCGGCCGCACCTCCACGGCGAGGAAGGAGTAGCCGGTGTAGCGCACCCGGGACCACTCCACTTCCTCCTTGGCCTTCTTGCCGCTCTTGTCCCAGTGGTAGGTCTCGACGCTGTCGACGTCGTCGACGTGCCCCTCGTAGCTGTCCGGGGCCGGGAAGTCGTACAGCGACTTGCCCGCGCCGCCGGCCGTGACGTAGACGATGCCGTCCTTCGCGGAGTCCGCGCTCTCGCCGATGGGCAGCTCCTTGCCGACCCGCTGTCCGCGCAGCGCGTCCGTGCGCTCGTAGACGTGGTTGTGGCCGTTGATGACGAGATCGACCTTGTGCTTGTCGAACAGCGGCACCCACGCGTCGCGCACCCCGCCGTCCGAGGCGTGCCCGTTCGTCGTGGAGAAGGCGCAGTGGTGGAAGAAGACCACGATGAAGTCGATGTCACGGCGCGCCCGCAGCTCGCCGAGCCGCCGGTCGAGCCAGCGCGTCTGCCGGCCCCCGGAGTAACCGGTGTTGGCGGTGATCTCGTAGCTGACGTCGTTCGCGTCGAGCGCGACGACGCCGACATTGCCGTACGTGAAGGAGTACACGCCCGGTGAGGTGCGCGGGTCGAAGCCGTTGTCCGGCAGCGACCAGCGGGCGCTCTGCCCGCCGTAGCCGTTGGGGGAGTACCAGGCCTCCATGTCGTGGTTGCCGGTGGTGACCATCCACGGCACGCTCTTGGCGACCGACTCGGTCTGCGCCAGGAACGAGTCCCAGGTGCGGGCGTCGTAGACGTCCGTGGGGCGGCCCTCGCCGCTGTCGTCGGCGTAGCAGATGTCGCCCGCGTGGAGATGGAAGACCGGGTTCTGTCCGAGGATCAACTGGTCGTTGGCCAGGGCGTGATAGCTGACGCCCTGGTCGCCGAACGCGGTGAAGACGAAGGGCTCCGCGTGGTCCGGGGCGGTGCGGAAGGTGCCTATGGTCGAGAAGTTGCGCGGATCGGCCGGGTCGAAGCCGTCGTGGCCGACACCGTAGTAGTACGTCTGCCCGGGCTTGAGCCCGCCCAGCGCCGCGTGCAGGAAGAACTGGTCGACGGCGGGGAGTTTTTTCGACAGCGCCGGGGTGTGCAGGTCGCGCACCTCCGCCGGGACCTTCTGGCCCAGCTCCCACGGCTTGAGGCCGAAGCGCACGTACGGGCGGCGGACCGCGAACGGCACCTGCCAGGAGATCCGCATCTGCGTGCGCGGATCGGAGCCGAAGGCCAGGTGCCGGCCGAAGGGCGCGACGTGCCGGCCGTCCACCTGCACGGCGGCTGGGGAGGGCAGCAGGGTGGGTGAGGCGCCCGGGGTGCCGGACGGCCCCGGCGGGGGCGTGAACGCGAGCGCGCCCGGGGCCGCGCCCAGCAGCCCCGCGCCGGCCACGGCGCCCGCCGTCGCGGCGCCGGCGCGCAGCATGCCGCGCCGGGTGAAGCGCCGCCGCGGCAGGTGCGCGCGGAGGTACTCGTGCTGCTCCGCCATGGTCATGCGGCTCGCGAGGTGCTCGGGAATGCCTACCCGTGGTGTGTCCATGCGGCACAACGTGCCAGGAATCGGCGACTGCGACACGGACTTTGAATGAACGAGACCTGACCGGATGGCAATCTGTCCGAATCGTGGACGGTGTGTGTCATTCAGCGGAACGCGGCGGTACGGTCCGGTCATGTCTCGCAGCATTCGCCTCGCAGTGATCCCCGGTGACGGAATCGGCCCCGAAGTCGTCGCTCAGGGCCTCAAGGTCCTTGGCGCCGTGCTCCCTTCGGACGTCAAGCTCGACACCCGCCCCTACGACCTCGGCGCCAGGCGCTGGCACGCGACGGGCGAGACCCTCCCCGACGCCGAACTCGACTCGCTCAAGGACCACGACGCGATCCTGCTCGGCGCGATCGGCGACCCCTCCGTGCCCTCGGGCGTCCTGGAGCGCGGACTGCTGCTCAAACTCCGCTTCGCCTTCGACCACTACGTCAACCTCCGCCCCTCCAAGCTCTTCCCCAACACCCCCACCCCGCTCGCGGGCCGCCCCGACATCGACTTCGTCGTCGTCCGCGAGGGCACCGAGGGCCCCTACACCGGCAACGGCGGCTCCCTGCGCACCGGCACCCCCCACGAGGTCGCCACCGAGGTGAGCGTGAACACGGCGTACGGCGTGGAGCGCGTGGTGCGCGATGCCTACGAGCGCGCCCGTTCCCGCCCCCGCAAGCGGCTCACACTCGTGCACAAGACCAATGTCCTGGTGCACGCGGGGCAGCTGTGGAAGAGCGTCTTCGACCGCGTCGGCGCCGAGTACCCCGACGTCACCACCGACTATCTGCACGTCGACGCCGCGACGATCTTCTTCGTCACCCAGCCCGAGCGCTTCGACGTCATCGTCACCGACAACCTCTTCGGCGACATCCTCACCGACCTCGCGGCCGCCGTCACCGGCGGCATCGGCCTCGCCGCCTCCGGCAACATCAACCCCGCCGGCGCCTTCCCCTCGATGTTCGAGCCGGTGCACGGCTCGGCGCCCGACATCGCCGGCACCGGCAAGGCCGACCCCACGGCGACCGTCCTGTCCGTGGCCCTGCTGCTGCGCCACCTCGGGTACGAGGCGGAAGCGGTACGCGTCGAGCGGGCCGTCGCCGCCGATCTCGCCGAGCGCACCGGGAAGACCCGGACCACGGACGCGACCGGAGACGCGCTCGCCGCCCGGGCCGCGGGCTGACCAGGACTGTTACGCGCACACGATTTCCGTCCCCCGGTCCGCGCGCGATAATCGAACGTGGGGCCGCGGAACACGGGGGAAGCCCGGGCGCGCCGGCAGCCGCCGGTGCGCCGACGAGCTCGCGGTCCGACACACGCCAAGGTGAAGGACACGCACATGACGACGCCCACGATCGAGCTCAAGCCCTCCTCGCACCCCCTCGCGGATGCGGAGCGGGAGCGGATCCTGACCAGCCCCGGCTTCGGCCGCCACTTCACCGACCACATGGTGACGATCAAGTGGACCGAGGGCCGGGGCTGGCACGACGCCCAGCTCGTGCCGTACGCGCCGCTGTCGGTCGACCCGGCCAACATGACCCTGCACTACGCGCAGACGATCTTCGAGGGCCTCAAGGCGTACCGGCAGCCCGACGGCGGCGTCGCCACCTTCCGCCCCGAGGAGAACGCCAAGCGCTTCCAGGCCTCCGCGCGCCGCCTGGCCATGCCGGAACTGCCCGTCGAGACCTTCGTCGCGGCCTGCGACGCGCTCGTGCGCCAGGACAAGGCGTGGGTGCCCTCCTCCGGCGAAGCCTCCCTCTATCTGCGGCCGTTCATGATCGCGACCGAGGTCGGGCTCGGGGTGCGCCCCGCCAACGAGTACCTCTTCGTCGTCATCGCCTCGCCCGCCGGTGCGTACTTCCCCGGCGGCGTCAAGCCCGTCTCGGTGTGGCTGTCCGAGGAGTACGTGCGCGCCTGCCCCGGCGGCACCGGCGCCGCCAAGGCCGGCGGCAACTACGCCGCCTCCCTCGTCGCCCAGGCCCAGGCGGCCGAGCACGGCTGCGACCAGGTGGTGTGGCTGGACGCCATCGAGCGCCGCTGGATCGAGGAAATGGGCGGCATGAACCTGTACTTCGTCTACGGCGACGAGGACGGCGGCGCCCGCATCGTCACCCCCGAACTGTCCGGCTCCCTGCTCCCCGGCATCACCCGCGCCTCCCTGCTGCGCATCGCCGAGGACCTCGGCTACGAGGTGGCCGAGGGCCGCGTCTCCGTCGACGACTGGAAGAACGGCAACGCCGACGGCACCCTCACCGAGGTCTTCGCCTGCGGCACCGCCGCCGTCATCACCCCCGTCGGCTCGGTCAAGTCCACGCGCGCCGACTGGACGGTCGCCGACGGCAAGCCGGGCGAGGTCACGATGAGGCTCCGCAAGGCGCTCCTGGACATCCAGACGGGGGCGGCGCAGGACACGCACGGGTGGATGCACCGGCTGGGCTGAGCCTTTCCGCGACCGGACGGGCCGGGAACGCGGCCCGTCCGGGGGCACCCCTCCGGGGACACGTGATCGTTATCCGCGGGACCTTGTCCGAACGGCCCTCACCGGCAACGGTGAACGACCATGGGACACCCGCAAGCGCGAGCAGCACGGCAGCCGAACCACTGGCGGAAGATCTGGATCGGCTCGGCCGGCAACATGGTCGAGTGGTTCGACTGGTTCGTCTATGCCAGCTTCGCCACCTACTTCGCCTCTTCCTTCTTCCCCGACGGCAACGACACCGCCAAGCTCATGAACACCGCCGGTATCTTCGCCGTCGGCTTCTTCATGCGCCCCGTGGGCGGCTGGCTCCTCGGCCGGGTCGGCGACCGCCGCGGCCGCAAGGCGGCCCTCACCCTGACCGTGACCCTGATGTCCGCGTCCGCGATCCTCATCGCGCTCGCCCCGACCTACGCGACCGCGGGCTACGGCGGCGTGGCCGTCCTGCTCATCGCCCGTCTGCTGCAAGGACTTTCCGTCGGCGGCGAGTACGCGGCGAGCGCCACCTATCTGACCGAGGCGTCCGCCCCGGGCCGCCGCGGCTTCGCCTCCAGCTTCCAGTACGTGTCGATGACCGCCGGGCAGATAGCGGGCCTGGGCCTGCTCATCCTGCTGCAGCACACCCTCTCCAGCGACGAGTTGCACAGCTGGGGCTGGCGCATCCCGTTCGCCGTCGGGGCGTTGGGCGCGGCCGTCATCTTCTATCTGCGGCGGAACATGCTGGAGACGGAGGTCTATGAGGACGCGGAGAACGCGGAGGACGCGCACGGCGGGAGCGGGGCCGAGCGCGGTGAGCGCGGCACGATCAGGGCGCTGCTGCGGCACAAGCGGGAGGCACTGCTCGTCGTCGCGCTGACGATGGGCGGCACGGTCGCCTACTACACGTACACCACCTACCTCACCAAGTACCTCTCCAACACCGCCGGTCTGCCCAAGCAGACCGCCACCCTCGTCAGCTTCTTCGCCCTGCTCGTCTTCGCCGCCCTGCAGCCGCTCGCGGGCGCGCTCTCCGACCGGATCGGCCGCCGCCCGCTGCTGATCACCTTCGCCGTCGGCTCGACCTTCCTGACCGTGCCGATCATGGCGCTGCTGAAGCACGCCGGTTCGTTCTGGCCGGCGCTGGGACTGTCCCTGCTGGCGCTGCTCGTCGTCACCGGCTACACCTCGATCAACGCGTGCGTGAAGGCGGAGCTGTTCCCCACCGGGGTGCGCGCGCTCGGGGTCGCGCTGCCGTACGCGCTCGCCAACGCGCTGTTCGGCGGCACGGCCGAGTACGTGGCGCTGTGGTTCAAGAACAGCGGTATGGAATCCGGCTTCTCCTGGTACGTCGCGGGCTGCGCGGCGGTCTCGCTCGTGGTCTACCTCACGATGCGCGAGACCCGTGACATCGACCTCACGCGGGTGGGCGGCGGTCAGGAGCGGTCCGGGACGGCGGACGGGGCCGGGACCGGGGGATCCTCCGCGCGCGACGGCGTGCCCGCATCGTGAGACCTTGCGGCACAGCGGGGACGAACCGTGCCAGGATGGCCCTGTGTTCCCGCTGGCCATGATTATCGGCAGCAGGCGCGCCGGTCCGCAGTGACCGCCTCGTACCACCCGTACGAAGCGGACACCGTCGTCCCAGACCCGCGCGCAGACCTCTCGCACCCGCGAGAGGTTTTTGCGTTTCCTGGCCCACCTGAACCGGGGACGCCAGGCGCGCGGGGACCCCCGGGGACGGCGGCACCGGTAATTTCCGGTAGTTACCGGTCCTTTCCGGTATCCGCGATCCCGACAGGAGTTCACAGCAGCATGACGGACGCACCCGACGCCCCCGACGACAGCTTCCATGTCTTCGACACCACGCTGCGCGACGGCGCGCAGCGCGAGGGCATCAACCTCACGGTCGCGGACAAGCTGACCATCGCCCGCCACCTGGACGACTTCGGGGTCGGATTCATCGAGGGCGGCTGGCCCGGGGCCAATCCGCGCGACACCGAGTTCTTCCAACGGGCCCGTACGGAGATCGACTTCCGGCACGCCCGGCTCGTCGCCTTCGGCGCCACCCGTAAACCCGGGATCCGCGCCGAGAACGACCCGCAGGTCGCGGCGCTGCTCGACTCCGGTGCCCCGGTGATCACCGTGGTCGCCAAGGCCCATGACCGGCACGTCGAACTCGCCCTGCGCACCACGCTCGACGAGAACCTCGCCATGGTCCGCGACACCGTGCGCCATCTGCGCGAGCACGGCCGCCGCGTCTTCGTCGACTGCGAGCACTTCTTCGACGGCTACCGCGCCGACCCCGAGTACGCCCTGCGGGTCGTGCGCACCGCGCACGAGGCCGGAGCCGACGTGGTGGTGCTGTGCGACACCAACGGCGGCATGCTGCCGGCGCAGGTCGGCGAGGTCGTCCGCGCGGTGCGCGAGGCCACGGGCGCGCGGCTGGGCATCCACGCCCAGGACGACACCGGCTGCGCGGTCGCCAACACCCTCGCCGCCGTGGACGCGGGGGCCACCCATGTGCAATGCACCGCCAACGGCTACGGCGAACGCGTCGGCAACGCCAATCTCTTCCCCGTCGTCGCCGCGCTGGAGCTCAAGTACGGCCGGAGCGTGCTGCCTTCGGGCGCCCTCGCCGAGATGACCCGGATCTCGCACGCGATCGCCGAGGTCGTCAACCTCACCCCCGCCACCCACCAGCCGTACGTGGGCCTCTCCGCCTTCGCCCACAAGGCCGGGCTGCACGCCTCCGCCATCAAGGTCGACCCGGACCTCTACCAGCACATCGACCCCGAACGCGTCGGCAACACCATGCGGATGCTCGTCTCCGACATGGCCGGCCGCGCCTCCGTCGAGCTCAAGGGCAAGGAACTGGGCATCGACCTCGGCGGCGACCGCGAACTGATCGGCCGCATCGTCGAGCGGGTCAAGGAACGCGAACTCAAGGGCTACACCTACGAGGCCGCCGACGCCTCCTTCGAACTCCTGCTGCGCGCCGAGGCCGAGGGCGGCACGCCGCGCCGCTACTACCGCGTCGAGTCCTGGCGGGCGATCACCGAGGACCGCCCCGACGGCACCCACGCCAACGAGGCGACCGTGAAGCTGTGGGCGAAGGGCGAGCGCATCGTCGCGACCGCCGAGGGCAACGGCCCCGTCGACGCGCTCGACCGCGCGCTGCGCCACGCCCTGGAGCGCATCTACCCCCAGCTGGCCGGCCTGCGGCTGACCGACTACAAGGTCCGCATCCTGGAAGGCAGTCAGGGCACGGGCTCGACCACCCGCGTCCTGGTCTCCACGAGCGACGAGCGCGGCGAATGGTCCACCGTGGGCGTCGCCGAGAACGTCATCGCCGCCTCCTGGCAGGCCCTCGACGACGCCTACGCCTACGGGCTGCGGCGCGCGGGGGTGGAGCCGCAGGAGTGATCCGGGGCGGGTCACAGCCCCCGGGCCGCAAGACCCGCCCCCAGCAGGCCGTAGGCCCGCTCGGAGTCCTCATGGGCGGCGGGCAGGACGGAGCCGGCGGGGGAGCCGTCCGCCAGCCGGCGCCAGTTGTCGCGGGCGAGGACGTGGTGCACGGCGATGATCTGGGCGGCCGCCAGGCGCGCCGTCACCGCGTCCGTACCCGAGGTGTCCAGCAGGGCTTCCTCCAGGGCCCGTTCGTCGTCCTGGGTGTAGTGGGCCAGGCGGGCGACCAGGCTCGGGGTGGAGTAGAGCATGTCGCGGAACGCCACGACCTCCGGCCGGTCGCACAAGCCCGTCACCGGGTCGAAGGCGTCGAGTCGCGCGTGGAAATGGGCGCGCAGCGCCTCCAGCGGCGACTCGCCGGCCGCCCGGGCCCGCACCACCCGGGCCGCCTCGCCCTGGTGGTCGGCGATCCGGTACAGCGCCAGGTCCTCCTTGGCCGGGAAGTAGCGGAACAGCGTCGGCTTGGACACCTCCACCGCCGCCGCCACGTCCGCCACCGAGACCTGGTCGAAGCCGCGCTCCAGGAAGAGCTCGACGGCCGTGCGCGACAGCGCCTCCCGCGTGCGCTGCTTCTTCAACTCCCGAAGCCCGGTCGTGCCGGGCGTCACCTCGCTCACGCCCTCATCGTACCCGCGTCTCGTTACCGAGAAACTTTTATTACCCGGTTGCGTTTTCTGGGCGACGGGTCTTTCATGGAGACACCGGCCGCCCCGGCTGAGGGAGTCGAGGGGCCGAGGGGGAATCGAGGGGTGTCGTATGTCCTGCATGCCTGCTGCGTCAGCTGTGCCTGCTGTGCTGACTGTGCCTGTTGCGTCGGCTGTGCCCGCCGCACCTGCCGAGGTGCTCGTCGTGGGGGCCGGGCCCACCGGTCTCACCCTCGCGTGCACGCTCGCCCGGGCCGGGGTGTCCGTGCGTGTCCTGGACAAGTCGCCCGCGTTCCAGCGGGGTTCGCGGGGCAAGGGGCTCAATCAGCGCACCCGGGAGATCCTGGACGACCTCGGGGTGGGGGAGCGGGCCGCCGCCTCGGGCCTGGAGCACGTGGTGCTGCGCAAGTACCGCGACGGCGTGCCCATCGCCGATCACGTCACCTTCGGCGACCGCGCCCCCACCCCCGACCGGCCCCATGCGAGCTCGCTGGCCATTCCCCAGTGGCGCGTCGAGGAGATCCTGCGCGACAGGCTCGCCGAGTACGGGACGCGGGTCGAACTCGGCTGCGAGGTCGTCGGGTTCACGCAGGACGAGGGCGGCGTCGACGTGCGCCTGGCCGATGGTCGCCGGCTGCGGGCCCGGTATCTCGTGGGCTGCGACGGCGGCCGCAGTCCCGTGCGCAAGGCGCTCGGCGTGCGCTTCGAGGGGCGCACGGAGGCCGAGGAGTGCATGCTCGTCGGCGATGTCACGGCGGACGGCCTCGATCCCCGCTTCTGGCACCAGTGGTTCGACGAGGACGGCGCGATCCTGCTGAGCCCGTTCCGCGACAGCAGGCACTGGCAGCTCCAGGCATCGCCCGAGCGCGACGACCGGGGGCGGCCGCTGGGGCCGTCGCTGGAGAGCTTCCAGCGTATCTTCGACCGGCACGCCCGGATGCCGGGGGTGCGGCTGGGCGATCCGTTGTGGATGTCCACCTACCGTGTCAACGTCCGTATGGCGGACCGCTTCAGGGCGGGCCGGGTGTTCATCGCCGGTGACGCCGCGCACGTGCACTCGATAGCCGGCGGGCTGGGCATGAACACCGGGATCCAGGACGCCTTCAACCTGGGCTGGAAGCTCGCGCTGGTGGTCAAGGGGGCGGCGGGGGAAGGGCTGTTGGACACCTACGAGGAGGAGCGGCTGCCCGTCGCCGCCTGGACGCTGCGGCTCACCGACGAGCGCCTGCGCGTCGTCAACGAGGCGGTCAGGACGGCGGGGGTCGGCACGGAGGCCGTGTTCACCGAGGACACCACCACCCTGGGCGTCGGCTATGCCTGGAGCTCGCTCGCGGCGGGCGGCCCGCTCGCCGGCGCACGGGCTCCGGACGCGCCGTGCGCGGACGCGGTGAGCGGTGCCCCGAGGCGGCTCTTCGAGGTCTTCGCGGGGCCGCACTTCACGCTGCTGGGCTTCGGCGCGGGCAGCGGGCGGGCGCTCGCCGGGGCGCGGGAGCGGTACGCCGGGCTCGTGCGCACCTGCCTGATCGACGGCGGCGCGGGAGGAGGCGGGGAAGTCCCGGGAACCGAGGGGGTCTTGGGAGACGAGCGCGTGGCGGACGTCCACGGCCACGCGCGCACGGCCTACGGCATCGAGGGCGACGGGCTCGTCCTCGTGCGGCCCGACAACCACGTCGCGCTGAGCACGGCGGCGGACCGGGGCGCGGAGGTCATGGAGTGCCTGGCGCGCCTCGGCCGCTGACAGCGCACCGGTTCAGCCCTGGGGTGCGGTCTTGATCGCCGAGATGTCGAAGGTCAGCTTCACCTTGTCGCTGACCATCACGCCGCCGGCCTCCAGCGCCGCGTTCCAGGTCAGGCCCCAGTCGGAGCGCAGGATCTCCGTGCCGCCCTCGAAGCCGACGCGCTCGTTGCCGTAGACGTCGGTGGCCGAGCCGTGGAACTCCAGGTCGATGGAGAGGGGGCGGGTGACGTCCTTGATGGTGAGGTCGCCGGTGATGCGGTAGCGGTCGCCGCCGAGCTGCTCGGCCTTCGTGGAGCGGAAGGACATCAGCGGGAAGGTCTCGGCGTCGAAGAAGTCCGCGCTCCGCAGATGGGCGTCGCGGTCCCGGATGCCGGTGTCCACGCTGGCGATCCTGACGTCGATGGCGGCGGTGGAGCGGGACGGGTCGGCGCCGTCCAGGCGCAGGGTGCCCTCGTGCTCGGTGAACGAGCCCCGGACGTTGGTGACCATCGCGTGGCGCACGGTGAAGCCGATGCTGCTGTGGCTCGGGTCGATGGTGTAGTCGCCGGTCAGGGCGGCCAGCGCCGGGTCCACGGCCTGGGCCGGGACGGCGGCGGTCGCGGTGGCCGCCGTGCCGGCGGCCGGGGTGGTGCTGTGCTTGCGGCTGAAGAGGCCCATGACTGCTCCTTGGCGGGAAGAGGTGTTGTTTAAAGTTCAACGAGATTGACGGTAGCGCGACCTTATTCAAATTTCAACCGTGTCGAGGGGGTGATTCCATGACGCCGCTGCGTGACCTCCTGCGGCGCCTGGTCGCACGGCTCGCAGGGGGAGAGCGGCCGCGCGCGGTGCGACGCGCCGGGCGCGGTTCCGCGCACGGGCATTGCGGGGGCGGCCCCGCCGTGCCACGGTGTGCGGCCTGCGCCCCCTTGCCCAGCGCCCCCCGGGAGGACCAGCCATGCCGCCTGCCCGCTGGACCCGCCGCGGCTTCCTCGCCGTCACCGCGAGCGCCCTCGCGCTCGGAGCGGACCGGGCTGCCGCCGACCCCCGCCGCCCCACGGCGGCCGGCCGACGGCCCCAAGCCGCAGGCCGTGCAGGGGAGTTCGCGCTGCTGCGGGAGCGCTGGCGCGGACTGCTGCTCGGCACGGGCTTCGACCCGGCCGCCGAACCCTTCGCCACCGTTCTGCGCCGCACCGGCGGGCTCGCCCGCACCCACCGCGCGAGCATGCACCCCGCCCCCGGCTCCCTGTGGCCCGACGCCCCGTTCGAGCGGTCCGCCGGCATCACCCGCAGCTGCGCACGCCTGTACGCCATGGCCCAGGCCTACGCCCAGCCCGGCACCGGGCTCACCGGCGACGCGGACCTCGCCACCGCCACCGCCACCGGCCTGGCCCACGTCGGCGAGCGCGCGTACACCACCACGACCACCCGCCACGGCAACTGGTGGGACTGGCAGATCGGCACCCCCCGGCTGCTCCTCGACACCCTCACCCTGCTCCACGGGAGAACGGGCGACGCACTGCGGGAGCAACTCCTGGCCGCCATCGGACACTTCGTCCCCGACGAGCTGTTCGACGACTACAGCGGCACGAGCACCGGGGCCAACCGCGTCGACCTGTGCCGGGTCGCCGCCCTGCACGGGATCCTCGGCGAGGACCCCGACCGCACCGCGCTCGCCCGCGACGCCCTCTCGCCCGTCTTCCCCCACGTCACCTCGGGCGACGGCCTGTACGCCGACGGCTCCTTCGTCCAGCACACCTGGGTCGCCTACACCGGCACCTACGGCTGCGTCCTCCTCGACGGACTGGCCCGCCTCTTCGCCCTGCTGCGCGGATCGAGCTGGGAGATCACCGACCCAGCGCGGCGGACCGTCCTCGACAGCGTCGAGCGGGCCTTCGTGCCCGTCCTGCACGACGGCCTGGTCATGGACAGCGTCAGCGGCCGCGCCGTCAGCCGGGGGCTCCAGGCCGACGACCCCTACGGGTCGGCACAGAGCGACCACCAGCGCGGCCACGCCGTCATCGCCGCCATCGCCCTGCTCGCCGACAGCGCGGGCACGGCCGAACGGGCCCGCTGGCACGCCCTGGTCAAGGGCTGGATCGCCCGCGCCACCACCAGCCCCCTGCGCACCGACCCCCGCCTCGGCACCGACGCGCTGGCGCGCCTCGCCGCGATCGACGCCGCCCCGGGACCGGCGGCCCCCGAGCCCACCGGGCACCGGCTGCTCGCCGCCATGGACCGGGCCGTGCACCGGCGCCCCGGCTGGACCGTCAACATCGCCATGGCCTCCGAGCGCATCACCCACTACGAGAACGGCAACGGCGAGAACCCGCACGGCTGGCACACCGGCTCCGGGATGCTCTACTGGTGGGCCGACGGCTCCGGCGGCGACCAGTACAGCGACGCCTTCTGGCCCACCGTCGACCCCCTGCGCCTGCCCGGAACCACCGTCTGCGCCAAGCGACCCGCCGACAACGAGGGCGGCGCCTGGGGCGCGCCCAAACCAGCCGCGCGCTGGGTCGGCGGCGTCACCGACGGCGAGTTCGCGGTCGTCGGCCAGCACCTCAAGGGCCTCGGCTCCACACTCGAAGCACGCAAGTCCTGGTTCTGCGCGGCCGACGCGGTCCTGTGCCTGGGCGCCGGGATCACCGCACGCGACGGAGTCCCCGTCGAAACGGTCGTCGACAACCGCAACCTCGGTGCGGCCGGTACGGCCGCGCTCACCGTCGACGGCCGCGCCGAGCCCGTCCGCGACGGCTGGACCCGGCGCTACGAGCGGGCCCGCTGGGCGCACCTGGAGGGCCACGGCGGCTACGTCCTCCCCGGCGGAGCCCCCCTCGCGGCCCTGCGCGAGGCCCGCACGGGAGCGTGGCGCGACATCAACACCGGCGGCGCCCCCGACCGCCTCACCCGCCGCTACCTCACCCTCTGGCACCCCCACGGCACCGACCCCGCGGGCGCCGCCTACGCCTGCCTCCTGCTCCCCGGCGCCGACGCGGCCGCCACCGCCGCCCGCGCCGCTGACCCGGGGCTCATCGTGCTGAGCAACTCCCCGTCCTGCCAAGCGGTTTCCTTTCCGCCCCTGGGACTGACCGGGGCCGCGTTCTGGACCGCCGGCAGCGCCGGGGGGCTCACCGTCACGGCCCCCGCCGCCGTGCTCGTCCGCCACCGGGGCCGGCAGGCCGCCCTCCACCTCGCCGAGCCCCCGCGCACCGGAGCGGCGGTCGAGCTCGTGTGGGACCGGCCCGTGCGCCGGGTCCTCGCGCACGACGCCTCGGTGCGGGTGATCGAGGCCGGACGCTCGCTGCGGCTGCGCGTCACCCCGGGTACCGCCTGCGCCTCCCACCGCTGCGCCGTCGAGCTCGCGTCGGGCGCCGGGCGACCGCCCGGTGGGTGAGCGGCGTCAAGCTTTCCGCCCTACCGGCCAGGGGAAGTGGTTTTGTGGAAGGTCAACAGCTGCACCCCCCGATCGGGGGTGTCAAGTGGGGAAGCCCCTGTGCACTTCTGTGCCGCCTGCCCACCAAAAGGCACATGACGTTGTATGGAACCGACATGAGTTTCCGGGGCCCCTGCCACGTACCGTCTATGCATGAGCAATCTCGAAGGTGCGCCCGTAGAGGCGAGTGACGTCCGTGGGCGCGTCGCCGAGCTGCACGCCATCCGCGAGCAGGTTCGGCGTGGTCCGAGCGAGCGGGCGACCCAGGCCCAGAAGGCCAAGGGGAAGCTGACCGCCCGGGAGCGGATCGATCTGCTTCTGGACGAGGGGTCGTTCTGCGAGGTCGAGCCGCTGCGGCGGCACCGGGCCCAGGGGTTCGGGCTGGAGAGCAAGAAGCCGTACACCGACGGTGTGATCACGGGCTGGGGCACCGTCCACGGCCGGACCGTCTTCGTGTACGCGCACGACTTCCGGATCTTCGGCGGGGCGCTGGGCGAGGCCCACGCCACGAAGATCCACAAGATCATGGACAAGGCCATCGCGGCCGGTGCCCCGCTGGTCTCCCTCAACGACGGCGCGGGCGCCCGTATCCAGGAGGGCGTCTCGGCGCTCGCCGGCTACGGCGGCATCTTCCAGCGCAACACCAAGGCCTCCGGGGTCATCCCGCAGATCTCGGTGATGCTCGGCCCGTGCGCGGGCGGCGCGGCCTACAGCCCGGCCCTGACCGACTTCGTGTTCATGGTCCGTGACACCTCGCAGATGTTCATCACCGGTCCCGACGTGGTCAGGGCCGTCACCGGTGAGGAGATCACCCAGAACGGGCTGGGCGGCGCCGACGTGCACGCCGGGACCTCGGGCGTGGCGCACTTCGCCTACGACGACGAGGAGACCTGCCTGGAGGAGGTCCGCTACCTCCTCTCGCTCCTGCCGCAGAACAACCGCGAGAACCCGCCCCGGGTGGCCTGCGAGGACCCGGCCGACCGGCCGGGACAGGCACTGCTGGACCTGGTGCCCGCCGACGGCAACCGCCCCTACGACATGCGCCGGGTCATCGAGGAGATCGTCGACGACGGCGACTTCCTGGAGATCCACGAGCGCTGGGCCACCAACATCATCTGCGCGCTGTCCCGGCTCGACGGGCAGGTCGTGGGCATCGTCGCCAGCCAGCCGCAGCACCTGGCCGGTGTACTGGACATCGAGGCCAGCGAGAAGGCCGCGCGTTTCATCCAGATGTGCGACGCCTTCAACATCCCCATCGTCACCCTTCTGGACGTCCCGGGCTTCCTGCCGGGCGTCGACCAGGAGCACGGTGGAATCATCCGGCACGGCGCGAAGCTGCTGTACGCCTACTGCAACGCGACCGTGCCGCGGATCTCGGTGATCCTGCGCAAGGCGTACGGCGGCGCCTACATCGTCATGGACTCCCAGTCCATCGGCGCGGACCTGACCTACGCCTGGCCGACCAACGAGATCGCCGTGATGGGCGCGGAGGGCGCCGCCAACGTGATCTTCCGCCGGCAGATCGCGGAGGCCGACGACCCCGAGGCGATGCGGGCCCGCATGGTCAAGGAGTACAAGGCCGAGCTCATGCACCCGTACTACGCGGCCGAGCGCGGGCTCGTCGACGACGTCATCGACCCCGCCGAGACCCGGCCGGTCCTCATCAAGGCACTCGCCATGCTCGCGGGCAAGCACGCCGACCTGCCCTCCCGCAAGCACGGCAACCCACCCCAGTAAAGGGAGTCACGCATGGACAAGACGTTCGTTCGCGTCGAGAAGGGCACCGCGGACGCGGAGGAGCTCGCGGCCGTCACGGCCGTGCTCCTCGCCCGCGCCGCGGCCGGCTCCGCGCACGCCGCCCCGGCCCGCCCGCGCCGCACCACGGCGGCCTGGCGCCGCCTGGAGCGCACCCCGGGCTTCCGGGCCCCGCACAGCTGGCAGGGCTGAGCCGGCCTTCTGCCGGGGGTCCGGCCCGCGGCGGAGCCGCTGTCAGACGCAGCGTCCCCCGGGTTGGCACAGCCGGGCCCCGCACAGCTGGCAGGGCTGAGCCCCTCAGCGCGGCCCCTCGGCGCGCAGGGACCACGTGCACAAGGTCCCCGCACTCTCCTCGTGAGTGCGGGGACCTTTTCGCGTCGTCGTGCCGGCCCGGACGGGCCTCACCGCAGCCGTGCCATCAGCGCGTGCTCGACCAGCGTGATCAGCGTGCTCTTCGCCTCGCCGCGGTGCCGGGCGTCGGTGGTGATGATCGGCGCGTCCGGGCCGATCTGCAGGGCCTCGCGGACTTCCTCCGGGGCGTACGGCTGCTGCCCGTCGAACCCGTTGAGGGCGATCACGAACGGCAGTCCGCTGTTCTCGAAGTAGTCCACGGCCGGGAAGCAGTCGGCGAGCCGGCGGGTGTCGACGAGCACCACGGCGCCGATCGCGCCGCGCACCAGGTCGTCCCACATGAACCAGAAGCGGTCCTGGCCGGGCGTGCCGAACAGGTAGAGGATCAGGTCCTGGTCCAGGGTGATCCTGCCGAAGTCCATGGCCACGGTCGTCGTGGTCTTGTCCGGCGCGTGGGTGAGATCGTCGATGCCCGCGGAGGCGGAAGTCATCACGGCTTCGGTACGCAGCGGGTTGATCTCCGAGACGGCGCCGACGAACGTGGTCTTGCCCACGCCGAAGCCGCCGGCCACCACGATCTTCGCGGAGGTGGTGGAGCGGGCTGCCTCGCCGCTAGAGGTTCCGAAGTCCACTGAGCACCCTTTCGAGCAGTGTCACGTCAGGCTGGCCGCCGGCGGATTCGTCGCCGCCGGGGTGGTGGATGGCGACGAGCCCCGCCTCGGCCAGGTCGGCGACGAGGATCCGGGCGACGCCGAGGGGAATGGTCAGAAGTGCCGAGATCTCGGCCACGGACTTGATCTCACGGCACAGGTGGCAGATGCGCTGGTGTTCCGGCAACTGCCCTTGGAGCTGGGAGGGCTGGGCCGTGGTGTGCACCAGCGCCTCGATGGCGAGCTGGTAGCGGGGCCGGGTCCGGCCGCCGGTCATCGCGTACGGGCGGACCAGTGGGTTGTGCCGGCCCCCGGACCTGCCGCCGCCCGCGCCCGGCCGCTCCGCCCGCCGGTGCTGCCGGTCCTGGGCCGGCGGGACCGGCGGAGCGGTCTGCGGGCGCGGCATCTCCGGCTGGGCCCGGTGGCTCGGTGCGGAGGGGAAGTTGAAGCGGTTCAACGGTGGTTGAGCCTGCTGATCATTTCCGTACGGGTAACCGCCTGGGGGCGTTGCCACGTCTCCTCCTCCAACTTGCCTGTCTGCTGCTGGTCGCGCCACCGCACCCTATGGCGCGGTGGCGCGAAACGCACTGCCTCTTTGCTAGTTGAGAAGGCTCCCCTGCAGTTCGGCACGCAGGTCGGGCGTCAGCACCGTACCCGCGCGGTCGACGAGGAGGGCCATCTCGTAGCCGACGAGGCCGATGTCGCACTCCGGGTGCGCCAGCACGGCCAGCGAGGAACCGTCGGAAATGGACATGATGAACAGGAAGCCGCGCTCCATCTCCACCACGGTCTGGTTGACCGCGCCCCCCTCGAAGATGCGGGAGGCGCCCGCGGTCAGCGAGGTGAGACCGGAGGCGACCGCCGCCAGCTGGTCGGCGCGGTCCCGCGGAAAGCCTTCGGACATCGCCAGAAGGAGTCCGTCGGCGGAGACCACGACGGTGTGGGACACCCCTGGGGTGTTCTCCACGAAACTGGTGATCAACCAGTTCAGGTTCTGCGCCGCCTGGCTCATCGGGCTCACACTAACGCTCCTGATCGTAGGTGCCGCCGGGGCCGGGGCCCCGGTCGTTGTGCTCATGCTGCTCCTGCGCGGAGGTCATCGGGAACTCCGCGGACTCCGTCCCCGCGCTGCGCCCCTGCTGGACACCGCGGCGCAGATTGCTCAGCCTGCCGCGGACGTCCTCCGGGGCGCGGGATATCTGGGGGCCGTTCTGCGCGGTCTGTGCCGCCGTGCCCTCGATCAGATTCGCCTTGGGCACTCGGCGGGGCAGACCGGAGGGGGTCACTCCGCCGGCCTTCGGATCCCGGAGCTGCTCGGCGCGGTGCCAGCGCTCGTCGTTCGCCGCCCGCCGGTCGGCACCCTCGTGGGGCTGCTGTGGGACGTCCTGCCGGGGCTGCTCCGCATCGCCGGCCCCCGCGGCCTCGTCGACACTCTCAGGCTGCTGCCACTGCGTTCCGCGGCGCGGCAGACCGGCCCCGGTCAACGAGTGGGAGCCGCTCGGTGCGGGGCTCGGACGGTCGAACTCTACGCGCTCCGGCCGCGCCGTGTCAGCGGGCGGCAGGGATTCCGATTCGGTCCGGTGACGCCGCGGGAGCCCGCTCTGGTACGGACCAGACCCCTGCCAGTCGCCCTGCTGGGGCAGCGCCCCTCCGTCACCGAAGGTCTGCTGCTCGGTGTAGCCGGCATCGGCATGACCCGCTTCCGGATAACCGGCCTGCGGATAGCCGTGCGACGGCTGCGCACCCTGTTGCTGCACGTCCTGGCGCACGTCCTGCTGCATCGGCTGCTGCATCGACTGCCGGTCGGACGGCCCGCCGGACTGCGGCTGGTCGTAGGGCAGTTGCTGCTCGCCGAGCGGAGCGTGCTGCTGCCCGTACGGCGCCTGCTGCTGCTCGTACCCGAGCTGCCGGCCGTAGCCCTGCGGGGCCTGCTGCTCGTAGTCCGGCTGCGGGTAGCCCTGCTGCTCGTATTCCTGCCGCTCGTATTCCTGCTGCCGGCCGAAGTCGGCGCGGTGCGCGGCGGCCTGGGCCTCCAGCGCGCTGCGCCGCTCCTCGCGCAGCCGCGCGCGGCCGAGCGGGTCCAGCGGGTCCGGCAGCGCGCCGTTCGCGCTCTCGGGGCCCCTGTCGTAACGGGAGTCGTCGAAGCCGAGTTCGGCGGCCGTGCGCATGCGGTCGACCGGGGCGGCCTTCTGGCCGGGCACCATCGGCGAGACCGTGAAGTCGTCCGGGCCGGCCTCGTCCTCGCCGCCACCGCCGTGCGTGATCGCGTCCGGCAGCATGACCAGCGAGGTGGTGCCGGCCTGCTCGCCGGAGGGGCGCAGCTGCACCCGGATGCCGTGCCGGGCGGCCAGCCGGCCGACCACGAACAGGCCCATGCGCTGCGCGACCGCGACGTCCACCGTCGGCGGGTTGGCCAGCTTGTGGTTGATGTCCGCGAAGTCCTCGGCGGTCAGGCCGATGCCCTTGTCGTGGATCTCGACCATCACCCGGCCGTCGGGCAGCCGGGTCGCGGTGACGCGGACCTTGGTGTGCGGGGAGGAGAAGGTGGTGGCGTTCTCCAGCAGCTCCGCGAGCAGGTGCACGAGGTCGGTGACGGCCAGTCCGTGGATGTCGGCGTCGGGGACGCCCGACAGCTCGATGCGCTCGTACGCCTCCACCTCGGAGGAGGCCGCGCGCAGCACGTCGACCAGCGGCACCGGCTGGTCCCAGCGGCGGCCGGCCTCCTCGCCCGCGAGGACCAGGAGGTTCTCGCCGTTGCGGCGCATACGGGTCGCCAGGTGGTCCAGGCGGAAGAGGTTCTCCAGCTGGTCCGGGTCGGCCTCGTGCTCCTCCAGCTCCGTGATCAGGGTCAGCTGGCCCTCGATCAGGCTCTGGTTGCGGCGCGAGAGGTTGGTGAAGATCGCGTTGATGTTGCCCCGCAGCAGGGCCTGTTCGGCGGCGAGGCGGACGGCCTCGCGGTGGATCTGGTCGAAGGCGCGGGCGATCTCGCCGATCTCGTCCTTGGTGGTGATCGGGATGGGCTGGACACGGGTGTCGATGTGCCCGGGGTCGGTCCGCGAGAGCTGGCCGACCAGCGCCGGCAGCCTGTTCTCGGCCACGTCGGAGGCGGCGCGGCGCAGACGGCGCATGCTGCGGCCCATCGAGCGGGCCATCATGCCGGCCACGAAGAACGCGGCGAGCAGCGCGACGATCATGATCGAGGAGTTGACGATGGCGTCGGTCTGCGCCTCGTCGGAGATCTTCTCGGCGTCGTCCACCGCCTTGTTCATCAGCTCCTGCTCGACGGAGCGGTAGGCGTCGAACTTCGTGGTGGCGGCGGCCAGCCAGGAGTCCGCCGTGATGCCCATGGCCTTGAGCTGCTCGGGCGTCTTGCCCGCCATGATCGCCTGCGAGACCTTGTCGATCTCGGAGCCCTTGGCCTTGGTGGCGATCGCGTCGTTCAGCCGGCTGATGTCGTCCTCGGTGCCGCCCGAGTCGTACTCGATACGGGCGATGTACTCAAGGAAGTTGTAGGAGGTGAAGGCCGTCAGCTGGGCCCGGCGCTCCTTGTCGTCGGTGGCCGGCTTGAGGATCAGGTGCACACCGATGGAGCGCTGCAGCGACTCGGCGGCCTTGGCGAGCGAGATCGCGTAGACCATGCGGCCGTAGGAGTTGGCGTTCTCGGTGCCGAGGCCGAGCTCGTTGGTGAAGGCCATCAGCGGGCGCTGGATGGCGCCGTAGCCGTCCTCGGTCTGCACCGCGGGCAGATCGGAGGTGTAGGCGGACTTGCGCAGCTTCGGCAGCTTCTGCTCCGCCTCGCGGAAGAGCTTCAGACGGCGGCGCAGACTCGGGGTGTCCGGGGCGGCCTTGACGGCCTTGTCGAAAGCGGCGCGGGCGGCGTCCGTCGCGTCCGTCGCCTTCTTCACCACCGGGGCGTCGCGGTTGCCCTCCAGCAGCGGCTTGGCGGTCAGGTCGCGCTCGTCGATGACGGCGTGCGCGTACGTGGCCGCGGCCCGCACCAGCCGGGCCGTGTCGGCGGCCTCCTTGGCCTCGGTCCAGGTGTCCACCGAGCCCTTGACGTCGAAACCGCCGAAGACGAGGGCCACGAGCACCGGGATCAGCAGGATCGCGTTCAGCCGGACCGGCACCCGCCAGTTGCGGGGCGAGAAGCGGCCGCCGCGGCCGGTGTCGGGCGCGGGCGTTTCGGGGACGTCGGAAGGCGGCACCGCCGTGTTGCGGGACGGAGGGGTGAAGTTGCCCCGTTCGTCCCGCGCCTGCTGTGCGGCGCCCGTCTTTCTGCGCGTCACTCGACCAACAACCTCTCGGCGTCGGCACCTGCCTGGTGTGCCGTATTGCTGACTGAGCCGTTACCGCCCAGTTCAAGGAATTCCAGCACGTGAGGCAGGCGCAATCCAAACAGCGGCCGTCACCGGCGGTCCCGACGATACGCCCGACATAAAACGGGCATTAAGAGCGAGCGGCGCCAAATGACGGGCGATTTGTGCGCACAGCGAAGTCGACCGAACGCGAGGGGTGGTCGCGTCCGGCCGATTCTCTGTCGAAACGTTATGAACCCCGGGGCGGGCCGTGTTGAAGGCCACAGTCGATTTCCGGAACCAACTCCCCGGTAACTTCCTGGATTTACTTCAGACGCGCCATCAGGGCATGCTCGACCAAAGTGATCAAGGCACTCTTGGCCTCGTCGCGATGGCGGGCGTCGGTGGTGATGATCGGGGTGTCCGGGCCGATCTGCAAGGCCTCGCGGACTTCCTCCGGAGCGTACGGCTGGTGCCCGTCGAACCCGTTCAGCGCGATCACGAACGGCAGTCCGCTGTTCTCGAAGTAGTCCACCGCCGGGAAACAGTCCGCCAGTCTGCGGGTGTCGACGAGCACCACGGCGCCGATCGCGCCGCGCACCAGGTCGTCCCACATGAACCAGAAGCGGTCCTGGCCCGGAGTGCCGAACAGATAAAGGATCAGATCCTGGTCCAGCGTGATCCGGCCGAAATCCATCGCCACCGTGGTGGTGGTCTTGTCCTGGACGTGGCTCAGATCGTCGATCCCCGCCGAGGCGGAGGTCATGACGGCCTCGGTGCGCAGCGGGCTGATTTCCGAGACCGCGCCGACGAAGGTCGTCTTGCCCACGCCGAAGCCGCCCGCCACCACGATCTTCGCGCTGGTCGTGGAGCGGCCGGCTCCGCCGCTAGAGCTTCCGAAGTCCACTGAGCACCCTTTCGAGCAGTGTCACATCCGGCGTTCCGCCGGACTCGCCGCTGCCGCCCGGCTGGTGGATCGCCACCATGCCGGCCTCCGCCAGATCCGCGACCAGGATGCGGGCCACCCCCAGGGGCATGTTCAGCAGCGCCGAGACCTCGGCGACCGACTTGACCTCCCGGCACAGGTGGCAGATCCGCTGGTGCTCGGGGAGCAGTCCGGCGAGGGTGGCCGGATCGGCCGTGGAGCTGACCAGCGCCTCGATGGCGAGCTGGTAGCGCGGCCGGGTGCGTCCCCCCGTCATGGCGTAGGGGCGGACCAGCGGCTGGTCGCTGTCACTCCCGTACGACGCGTCGTGCGGAACGCCGTACGGGCCGGGCGAGGCGGGCGGGGTCATGGATCCTCCGGACGGGACAGCAGGAAGGCAATAATGCCGTCGAGCGGGGGCCGTTGGGGGGTTTTCGGCCGTACGGTCGGACGGAACATGCGGGATGTGCCGGTCAGTTCAGCAGGCTGCCCTGCAGTTCGGCGCGCAGATCCGGTGTGAGCACCGTGCCCGCGCGGTCGACCAGCAGGGCCATCTCGTAGCCCACGAGGCCGATGTCGCACTCCGGGTGCGCCAGTACGGCCAGCGAGGAACCGTCCGAGACGGACATGATGAACAGGAAGCCGCGCTCCATCTCCACCACGGTCTGATTGACCGGGCCCCCCTCGAAGATGCGCGAGGCGCCGGACGTCAGGGACGTCAGCCCCGAGGCGACCGCGGCCAGTTGGTCGGCGCGGTCACGGGGGAAGCCCTCGGACATCGCCAGCAGAAGGCCGTCGGCGGAGACCACCACCGTGTGGGACACCCCCGGGGTGTTCTCCACGAAGTTGGTGATCAACCAGTTCAGATTCTGCGCCGCCTGGCTCATCGGACTCAACTATCGCTCCTGCTGGTGAGTGGGGCCAACGTGGTGGCTGCCGGTGGTCGAGGCCCCGCCGGCCTGCCGGCCCTGCTGGATGCCCCGGCGGAGATTGGTCAGCCGGCCGCGTACGTCGTCGGGCGCACGCGAGACCTGCGGACCGGCCGGATGGGTCTGCTGCTGCTGTGCGGCGGTCCCCTCCACGAGGTTCGCACGCGGCACACGGCGGGGCAGTCCGGACGAGGTGAGTCCGCCCGCCGCGGGCTCGCGCAGCTGCTCGGCCCGGCGCCAGCGCTCGTCGTTGGGCGAGTCGCGCCAGGGGGCGTCCTGCGAACGGTCCTGCTGGGCCAGCGGGTTGCGGGCCTCCCGGCGGGGCGGCCGCGGCGCCTCCTCCACCTTCGGGGCCGGGGCGGCGTCCTCTTCGTCCGCGCCCCGGAACCAGTTGGACTCCAGCTCCTCGAAGAGCGGCGTCCGCGCGCTCGCCGGCGCGGCGGAGCCGTCGGACAGCCCGTACTGCCCGGAGGCGCTGCCCAGCGGGTCGCCGAGGGTGGGCTGCTGGTGCTGTCCGGACGTGCTGTTCGGCGGTTCGCCGAAGTGCGGCTGTGCGTGCTGCCCCGAGGTGCTGCCGATCGGTTCGCCGGAGCCGGGCAGGGTGTGCTGGCCGGACGTGCTGCCCAGCGGCTCGCCGCCGGCCGGCAGGTCGTACTGGCCGGACGTGCTGCTCTGCGGGTCGCCGAAGGGCGGCTGCGCGTACTGGCCGGTGCTCTGCGGGTCGCCGAGGGTGGGCTGCTGGTGCTGTCCGGACGTGCTGCCGAGCGATTCGCCGGGAGCGGGGCGGTCGTACTGGCCGGACGTGCTGCCGAGCGGGTCCCCGGAGCCGGGCAGGCCGTGCTGGCCGGACGTGCTGTTCGGCGGTTCGCCGGGGTTGGGCTGCGCGTACTGGCCGGAGGTGCCGCCGAGCGGTTCCCCGGCGGTCGGCCGGGCGTACTGGCCGGAGGTGCTGCCCAGCGGGTCGCCGGGGGCGGGCAGGCCGTGTTGGCCGGACGTGCTGTTCGGCGGTTCGCCGAGGTGCGGTTGTGCGTGCTGTCCCGACGTGCTGCCGATCGGTTCGCCGGAGCCGGGCAGGGTGTGCTGGCCGGACGTGCTGCCCAGCGGCTCGCCGCCGGCCGGCAGGTCGTACTGCCCCGACGTGCTGCCGAGCGGGTCCCCGGAGGCGGGGCGCTCGTACTGGCCGGACGTGCTGCTGAGCGGTTCGCCGGAGCCGGGCAGGCCGTGTTGGCCGGAGGTGCTGTTCTGCGGGTCGCCGTAGGACGGCTGCGGGTGCTGGCCGGAGGTGCTGCTCAGCGGCTCGGCCGGCAACTGGTCCGGTGTGCCGGGGAGTACGCCGGTGTCCGGGATCCGCGGGAACTGCGCCGTGTCACCGGGAGCGCCGTGCCCGGACGCGCTGTCCGTGGACTTCCCGAGCGGGAACTGCCCGGTGCCGCCGTCCGCCGGCGCGCCCGTGGCGTCGACGGGCGGGAACTGCGCCGTGTCGCCGGGCCCGCCCGGCAGCCTGAACTCGCCCGTGGTGGACGGCAGTCCGGCCGGGTCGGCGGCGTTCGGCGGGGTCTTCGCGCCCCGCGCCGGCCGGTCGACGTCCTCGTGGCCGCGCGCGGCGCCGGCCGAGGCCGGCGGCCAGTCGTCGACGGGCGCGGCGGACGGCGCTCCGGCGCCCCAGCTCGGCGTCGGCCGCGTCGGCAGCCCCGCCGGGTCGGTGGCGGCGGGACGTTCCGGACGGCCCGTGTGGTCTCCGGCCGGGGGCGGCGGTACGGCACCCGCGCCGCGGGTCGGCAGCGCGGCACGGCCGTCGGCACCCTTGGGGCCCGCCGCACCCGGGTCCGTACCGCCGCGCGGCGAGGTGTCGAAGAGGCTGCCGGCCGCCGGGTCGAAGCCCGGCCCGCCGGACGGGGCGGGCCGCGTCGGCAGCCCGTTCCTGGTCGTGCCGCCCTGGCCCGGCAGCCCCGGACGCGGGGCACCGCCGTCGGCGCCCGGCGGCACCTGGCGGCGCTGGCCGGCCGTCATCAGGCCGGCCATGCCGCTGCCGCCGCCCGCCGGGGGCACGGCACCAGGCATCGGCTTCTTGCCGCCCTGCGCGACATCGACCGGCAGCATGACGAGCGCGGTCGTACCGCCGGAGTCGGACGGCCGCAGCTGTACGCGGATGCCGTGCCGCAGGGACAGCCGGCCGACCACGAACAGACCCATGCGGCGGGAGACCGACACGTCCACGGTCGGCGGGCTCGCGAGACGGTCGTTGATGGAGGCCAGGTCGTCCGGCGACAGACCGATGCCGGTGTCGTGGATCTCCACGAGCACCCGGCCGTCGGGCAGCGCGTGACCGGTGACCTTGACCTTGGTCTGTGGGGAGGAGAACGAGGTCGCGTTCTCCAGCAGCTCGGCGAGCAGGTGCACGAGGTCGTTGACGACGCGGCCCGCGACCTCGGTCGGCGGCACGCCGGACAGTTCGATGCGCTCGTACTGCTCCACCTCGGACGCGGCGGCGCGCAGCACGTCGACGAGCGGGACGGGCCGTGTCCACCGCCGGCCCGGCTCCTCACCGGCGAGGACGAGGAGGTTCTCGCCGTTGCGGCGCATACGGGTCGCGAGGTGGTCGAGCTTGAACAGCGAGGACAGCTGGTCCGGGTCGGCCTCGCGGGACTCCAGCTCGGAGATCAACGAGAGCTGACGCTGGATCAGACCCTGGCTGCGGCGCGAGAGGTTGGTGAACATCGCGTTGACGTTGCCGCGCAGCAGGGCCTGTTCGGCGGCGAGGCGGACCGCCTCGCGGTGCACCTCGTCGAAGGCCGCGGCCACCTTGCCGATCTCGTCACGGCTGTGCACGCCGACGGACTCGACAGAGGTGTCGACGTCCTGCGGGTCGCTCTCGGAGAGCTGCTGGACGAGCTCGGGCAGCCGGTCGTGGGCGACCTTCTGGGCGGTGTCCTGCAGCCGCCGCAGCGAACGCACCATGGAGCGGGCCACGAAGAAGGCGCCGACGAGCGAGATGCCGAGGACGAGGACGATGAGCGCGGCGTTGAGCCAGGTCTCCTGGTCCGCTTCGTCGCGCAGTTCGCGGGCCTTCTGCTGCATCTGGTTGAGCAGGGTCTGCTCGACCTTGGCCATCTCGTTGACCTTGATGCTGGCCTGGTCGTACCAGTCGGGGTACGACTTCGCGTCGGCCTTGAGCCCGTCGGTGCGGTTCAGCGCGCGGTCGGCGTAGTTCTTCGCTGCGGTGATCTCCGGGACGCCGCCGTTGAGCGCCTGCAGCAGTTGCTTGGCGTCCTCGCCGCGGATGGCGGTGAACCGGGCCAGTGCCTCGTTCTCGCCGGCCAGTGCCTCCTGGCCGTACTCGCGGTCGTTGGGGGAGAGGGCGGGGCCCTTGGTGTTGGCGAGCGCCGCGGTGATCACGGCGCGCTGGATGGAGGCGTACTCCTTGGCGGAGGAGAACGAGGCCAGCGCACGGGTGCTGGTGATCATCTCGCTGTTGCTGGTGGCCTGGGCCATGTCCTGCGAGAGCGAGAGCAGCGAGTTGATGAGCGCGTCGTAGTTGTTGACGGTGCGCGCGTAGTAGTCGCTGTTCTTGTAGGCCGAGTTGCGGACGTCCTTGATGCGGTCCAGCTGCCTGGTGATCTCCACCAGGGTCGTGGTCACACCGACCATGGCCTCGTCGTTGGGCTTGACCTCGGCCGTCGCCTTGCGGAAGTCGCCGATGGCCTGGTCGGTCTGCTGCCGGGAGGAGACGACGCGGTCGTCCTTGTCGTTGCCGGTGACCAGGGGGCCCGCGGAGCGGTCGCGTTCGTCCTGCAGGGCGTTGGCGAGCCGGGTGGCCGAACTCGTCATGTCCGTCAGGAGCTTCATGTGGTCGAGCTGGTCGACGTTCTCCAGGTTGCTCTGGATACGCAGCGCGCCGAGCGCGGTGGCCGCGACGACCGGCAGGGCCAGCAGGGATATCAGTCGGGTGCTGATGCGCCAGTTGCGCAGGGCTATTCGCGAGCCCGGGTCGTGGGGGACCTTGGCGGTGCCCGGCTGCTCCGGGGCCGGCGTCCCCGCGCCGCCCTTCCGGCCCGGCTTGCGCGTCCTGGCCTTGCCCTTCACCTTGGCCTTGGACTTCGGCCGGCCGGCGGAAGCGGGCCCGGCCGGCTCACCGGCGGGCGTGCCGCGGTCGGTCGCACCGCGCGGCTCCGGCTCCGCCGCAGCGCTGCCATCCCTCTTGAAACGTCCCTGCACTAGCGTCGCAACCTCTGGACCAGGCGTCCCTTCCGGCGGAGCGGAGGGACGGTGTCGAGTCGATGGGGGGACCGCGGTTGCCCCCTGGCGGTCCGTGGAATTCCAGCACAGTGCCGGATCTCGCAACAAGGCCGGTGCACGTGGGCGCGGAATCGGTGACGGAGTGTAGCCGGATTTCGGCCCGCTGTCCCGAACTCCCCTCTTTACAAGGGGCATTCGCGGGCGAGTCGCCCCGTCGGGGCTGGCAGTCGCCTCGCGCCGCGGTCGTCGTGATCCAGAGCGGAACGGGGCATTCAGTCCCGTGATGTCCTGTTTCGTCGGGGTGGAGTGACTGACCGCTATGCGGCATTTCTCTATCGGGTTCGTGAGCAAACTCACAAGCAACTCGGGACTCCTCCCGTCATCCCCGGGGGAGGGGCACGCCTAGCCTGGTCCTTTACACAATCGCGAGAACGACACCGCGAATCCGGACACACGCGAGGCAGCGAGGCAGTAAGTGAAGACCACGAAGACGGCGAAGGCGACCCGGACGACGCTGACGGCCCGCAAGACCGCCAACCCGCGCCGTACGACGCTCGCCCACCTGACGGACACCACGGCGCTGCGCGTCGCCGAGGCCCCCGTCCACGCCGAGAAGCTGCCCGCGGTCACCGCGAACCCCCGCCGCACGACCCTCATGACGGCCCCGGCCACCCCGTCCCCGCAGGACTGACCCCCGCGCCACCGCCGCACGCTTCCGGGCACACCGCGCGCGTGCCCGAGGCCGCCGTGCGGTGCGTACGGTCCCGTACGTGCCGCGGCGCCCCGCGACCCTGCCGGCAGCACCGTCCTCACGCGGACCGGGCCCGCTCCCGGACACGGCCGGACGCGGCGCCCGTACCCGCCGTGCCGGTGGCGCCCCGGCGGGCGTGTGCCCGAGGCCGCCGTGCGGTGCGTACGGCCCCGTACGTCCTGCGGTGACCCGCGAACCCGGCCGGCAGCACCGTCCTCACGCGGACCCGGGCCCGCTCCCGGACACGGCCGACGCGGCGCCCGTACCCGCCGTGCCGGTGGCACCCCGGCGGGCGTGTGCCCGAGGCCGCCGTGCGGTGCGTACGGCCCCGTACGTCCTGCGGTGACCCGCGAACCCCGCCGGCGGTACCGTCCTCGCGCGGACCCGCGCACCGCTCCGGCGGGGCCGCACGGGCCCGGGCCCGCACCGGAACGCGGTCGGCGCGGCGCCCGTACCCGCCCCGTCCGGCCGCGCCGGACCGCGTGGCCGGCCCGCGATAGCCTGGGGTGTCCGATTCCGGCACGATCAGGTGAGAGGCAGCAGCTTCCCGTGCGCATCGCCAGGTTCTCCATCGACGGCAACGTCGCCTTCGGCGTCGTGGAGGGGGACGCCCAGACAGAAGGCGGTCCCGTCCTCGACATCATCAAGGGACACCCCTTCGCCGAATTCGAGCGCTCGGGCAAGAGGATCCCGCTCGACAAGGTGCGGCTGCTGCCGCCCGTCCTGCCCAACAAGGTCGTCGCCGTCGGCCGCAACTACGCCGAGCACGCCGCCGAACTGGGCAACGAGGTCCCCGACGCCCCCGTCGTCTTCTTCAAGCCGTCGACCTCGGTCGTCGGCCCCGGCGACGCCGTCGTCTACCCGTCGTTCTCCTCCGAGGTGCACCACGAGGCCGAACTGGCCGTCGTCATCGGCCGGATGTGCCGCGAGGTCCCGCGCGAGCGCGTCAAGGACGTCGTCCTCGGCTACACCTGCGCCAACGACATCACCGCCCGCGACGTCCAGCGCCGCGAGGAGCAGTGGGCCCGCGCCAAGGGCTTCGACACCTCCTGCCCCCTCGGCCCCTGGATCGAGACCGAGCTCGACCCGGGCGACCTCGGCATCATGTGCACGGTCAACGGCGAACAGCGCCAGCTCGGCCGCACCGCCGAGATGGTCCGCTCCGTCGAGGACCTGATCGTCCACATCACCGAGGCGATGACGCTGCTCCCCGGCGACGTCGTGCTCACCGGCACCCCCGCCGGCGTCGGACCCCTGAACGTCGGCGACGAGGTCGCCGTCACCATCGAAGGCATCGGCACTCTCACCAACAAGGTGATCAAGCGTGGCTAACGCGAACGTCCGCGTACGTTTCTGTCCCTCGCCGACCGGCAACCCCCACGTGGGCCTGGTCCGCACCGCCCTGTTCAACTGGGCGTTCGCCCGCCACCACGGCGGCACCCTGGTCTTCCGCATCGAGGACACCGACGCGGCGCGCGACTCGGAGGAGTCGTACACGCAGCTGCTGGAGTCGATGCGCTGGCTGGGTCTCGACTGGGACGAGGGCCCCGAGGTCGGCGGCCCCCACGCGCCGTACCGCCAGTCGCAGCGCATGGACATCTACAAGGACGTCGCCGGCCGGCTCCTGGAGCGCGGCTTCGCCTACAAGTGCTACTGCACCACCGAGGAGCTCGACGCCCGCCGCGAGGCCGCCCGCGCCGCCGGCAGGCCCTCCGGTTACGACGGCGCGTGCCGTGAGCTGACCGCCGAGCAGGTGGCCGCCTACGAGGCGGAGGGCCGCACGCCCATCGTCCGCTTCCGGATGCCCGACGAGCCGATCACCTTCACCGACCTGGTGCGCGGCGAGCTGACCTTCACCCCGGAGAACGTGCCGGACTTCGGCATCGTCCGCGCCAACGGCGCCCCCCTCTACACGCTCGTCAACCCCGTCGACGACGCGCTGATGGAGATCACGCACGTCCTGCGCGGCGAGGACCTGCTCTCCTCCACCCCGCGCCAGATCGCGCTCTACCGCGCCCTCGCCGAGATCGGCGTCGGAGGCGGCACCGTCCCGGAGTTCGGGCACCTGCCGTACGTCATGGGCGAGGGCAACAAGAAGCTCTCCAAGCGCGACCCGCAGGCGTCCCTCAACCTCTACCGGGAGCGCGGCTTCCTGCCGCAGGGCCTGCTCAACTACCTTTCCCTGCTGGGCTGGTCGCTCTCCGCCGACCAGGACATCTTCTCGATGGACGAGCTGGTCGCGGCCTTCGACATCAAGGACGTCAACGCCAACCCGGCCCGCTTCGACCTGAAGAAGGCCGAGGCCATCAACGCCGACCACATCCGGCAGCTGGACGTGAAGGCGTTCGTCGACGCGTGCGCCCCCTGGCTCACCGCCCCGCACGCGCCGTGGGCCCCCGAGGACTTCGACCAGGCGCGGTTCGAGGCCATCGCCCCGCACGCCCAGACCCGGCTGACGGTCCTGTCCGACATCGTCCCCAACGTCGACTTCCTCTTCCTGGAGCGGCCGGTGGAGGACGAGGCGTCCTGGAACAAGGCGATGAAGGAGGGCTCGGACGCGCTGCTGCGCACCGCCCGCGCCCGGCTGGAGGCCGCCGACTGGAACGCCGACGCCCTCAAGGCCGCCGTCGTCGCCGCCGGCGAGGAGCACGGCCTCAAGCTCGGCAAGGCCCAGGCCCCGGTCCGGGTCGCCGTCACCGGCCGCACGGTCGGCCTGCCGCTCTTCGAGTCCCTCGAAGTCCTCGGCCGGGAGCGGACGCTGGCCCGTATCGACGCGGCGCTGGCCAGGCTCACGGCGTAACGCACGTAACGCGCCGCGACACGGCACGGCCCACCGTGGGGCCCGTGAGCACCCGCTCACGGGCCCCACAGGCGTTCCCGGCGCGTTACGGTCGGTCCCATGGCCACCTCCGTCCCCGCTCCCGTGCGGGCGGTCCTCTGGGACGTCGACGACACGCTCTTCGACTACACCGGCTCCGACCGGACCGGCGCGCTGCGCCACTTCGCCGCCGAGGGCGTGCTCGCCCGCTTCGCGACGCCCGAGGCCGCCTGGGGCATGTGGCGCGCGGTGATGGAGGAGCAGTACGCCCGCTTCCTCTCCGGCGAGATCGACTTCGCCGAGCACCGCCGCGAGCGCGTACGGGCCTTCCTGGGCGCCCCGCTGGCCGACTCCGACGCCGAGGCCTGGTTCGGCCGCTACGTGACCCGCTACGAGGCCGCCTGGGCCCTCTTCCCCGACGCCGTGCCCGCCCTCGACGCGCTGCGGCGGCCCTTCCGGCACGCGGTGCTCTCCAACTCCGCCACCGCGCACCAGGAACGCAAGCTGCGCGCCCTCGGCCTGGAAGGCCGCTTCGAGCACGTGCTGTGCGCGGACCGGCTGGGCTGCGCCAAGCCCGACCCGGCCGCCTTCGCGGCCGCCTGCGCGGCGCTGGGGCTGCCGCCGGGCGAGGTCGCGTACGTGGGCGACAACCTCGACGTGGACGCGGTCGGCGCGGTACGGGCCGGACTGCGCGGCATCTGGCTCGACCGGCCCGGGGCGGTGCCCTGGGGCGGGCCGAATGGCCGCGGAACGGACGGGGCGGCAGCGGCGGACGGGGCACCGGCGCAGACCGTGCCGGACGGGGTCCGGCGGATCCGGGGGCTCGACGAGCTGCCCGCGCTGCTGCTCGGGGTTATCGGTTTTGGAGCCCCGTCCACCTTCGGGTAATGTTCTTCCTGCGCCGCCCGAGAGGGCCGAGAGGCCGGAGCGGGGCGGAGCAGCCCGAGCAAGACCCCCGGCGGGGGTCGAACTCTGGTGGGGTATGGTGTAATTGGCAGCACGAGTGATTCTGGTTCACTTAGTCTAGGTTCGAGTCCTGGTACCCCAGCAAGAGATTTCCTTGCGAAATTCGGTGAAATTCTCCCGGAAATTCATGAGGTAAGCTCTTGTCAGGAAAAACAGTGCGAGCCCCCGTTGTGTAGCGGCCTAGCACGCCGCCCTCTCAAGGCGGTAGCGCCGGTTCGAATCCGGTCGGGGGTACTGATCCTGAAATCCGTCACCATCCGGATCGCTTCCGGAGGCGGCGTGAACCATGGATCGCCAAGGGCCCCCGTTGTGTAGCGGCCTAGCACGCCGCCCTCTCAAGGCGGTAGCGCCGGTTCGAATCCGGTCGGGGGTACGCGATAACTTCATAGATCACCATGGGGTATGGTGTAATTGGCAGCACGAGTGATTCTGGTTCATTTAGTCTAGGTTCGAGTCCTGGTACCCCAGCGCAGAGAGCAGAATGCTCTGCAAGAGCGAGCCCCCGTTGTGTAGCGGCCTAGCACGCCGCCCTCTCAAGGCGGTAGCGCCGGTTCGAATCCGGTCGGGGGTACGTGAGGAAAATGCCTCCCGCAATCGCGGGGGGCATTTTTCGTGCCCGCCGCGCGCCCTGCTCCGGACCGTTCTTCCGGGCTTTCCCCGGCGGCCTTCCGCGGGCCCCGCCCGGGCCCGATAATCCAGGCATGGCCCACCGCAACGGCGCCCGCCGCCGGGTCCACGCCGACGACCGGCCTCCCCGCAGCCCCGCGCGCCCGCCTGGCGCCCCCCAACTCCCCCCGCCACCGGACACGTTGGCAGCCGCCGGGCCCTCCGAGCCGGCCGGGCGGGACGCCCGGGGAACGGGCCGGCGGGAGCCGGGGGAGAGCGGTGAGCCGTACGCCGACGCCCCGGAGGGGCCGTGCCACCAGGCTCTGCCCGCCGCGCAGTTCGGCCCGCGCGCGGCCGGACTGACCGTCGTCCGCACCTGCAGCCCACCGGGCCTGCGCATCGAGGGCGTGGTCGACGCGGGATCCCACCAGCAGCTGCGGGACGCCCTGCGGTCGGTGGCGTCCGTGCGGGGCGATCTGCGCCTGGAGGTGTCCCGCGTGGAGTTCCCGGACCTCTCCGGGCTGCGGCTGCTCATGAGCTTCGCCAGGGCCCGCGCCGCCCGCCACCGCACGGTCGAACTGTCCGGACTGCTGCCGTCCCTGCTGCAAGTGATCACGATCGTCGGCTGGGACCGCACCCCCGGCCTACGACTCGGCGCCGCCCGCGGCCGGCCCGGGACGGGCGGCCGCTGACCGCCGGACCGGCTTCCCGGAGCGCGAAGGCGCGCGGGCTGCGGTGCGGTTCGGATAACGCCCCGAAGGGGCACGGGGCTGCCCCGGCGTGCGGCTCGGCCGCGAGGCCGGGTCCTGTTCGGGGCGGGGCCCCGGGCCGGGGGAGGGTGGCTGCGGAGGCGGTCAGTGTGCCGCGACGTTCAGGCGCACGCGGTGGCGGCCGAGCCGGTGTCGGCGGCGCGTACACGGCAGCGAGGCCGGTCCCGTCCGGGGCACGGCCCTGAGCCGGGCCAGGGTGGCTGCGAAGGCGGTCGGCGTGCCGCAATGCCCGAGGAGCGTGCCCCGGTCCCGTGCACGGAGTGTCGGCCGGGCCGTGCCGCGGCCGTGCGACCAACGGCCGCCAGAACCGGGCACCGGCGTGTGCGGCAGTGTCCGGGGCGCGGCCCCGGGCCGGGCCAGGGACGGCCGAGGAGGCGGTCAGCGGCCCCGAAGCCCGCGCTGGGAGCGGCGGCCGGGCCGTGCCGGGCCAGGATGGCCGAGGAGACGGTCGGCGTGCCGTGACGCCCGGGGAGCGGGCCCCGGGCCCGTGCTGGGAGCGGCGGCCGCGTCCCGCCGCCAGGCAGCACCGCGTGCGGCAGTGTCCGGCGAGCGGCCCCGGGCCGTGTGTGGCGGGCGGCGGCCGTGATTCCCTCGCGGTGGTCACCGCCCCGCCTTCCCGGACCGGAACAGCGCCCGCACCGGGCGCAGCCCGCGTCCCTGGGGGACGGCGCGGCGACCTGCCCGTACGAGGAAACCGCCCGCTCGCCCGATCAGCCGCCGTTGCGCCGCAGGGCCTCCGTGAGGCGGACGGCCGCGTCCGCGACCGCCTGGGCGTGCATCCGGCCCGGGTGCCGGGTCAGGCGCTCGATCGGGCCGGAGACGGAGACGGCGGCCACCACGCGGTTGGAGGGGCCGCGCACGGGCGCGGAGACCGAGGCCACCCCGGGCTCGCGCTCGCCGATCGACTGGGCCCAGCCCCGGCGCCGTACGCCCGAGAGCGCGGTCGCCGTGAAGCGGGCGCCCTGCAGCCCGCGGTGCAGCCGCTCGGGCTCCTCCCAGGCCATGAGCACCTGGGCCGCGGAACCGGCCTTCATCGGCAGCGTGGAGCCGACCGGAACGGTGTCCCGCAGTCCGGACAGCCGCTCCGCCGCGGCCACGCAGATCCGCATGTCGCCCTGGCGGCGGTAGAGCTGGGCGCTCTCGCCCGTGACGTCCCGCAGATGCGTCAGCACGGGCCCGGCCATCGCCAGCAGCCGGTCCTCGCCCGCGGCGGCGGCCAGCTCGCTCAGCCGCGGGCCGAGGACGAAACGGCCCTGCATGTCCCGCGCCACCATCCGGTGGTGCTCCAGCGCGACCGCGAGCCGGTGCGCCGTGGGGCGCGCGAGCCCCGTGGCCGTGACCAGGCCGGCGAGCGTGGCCGGTCCGGCCTCCAGGGCACTCAGTACCAGGGCCGCCTTGTCGAGAACGCCGACGCCGCTGGAGGCGCCACCCGTGTTGTCCATGCAACGATACTCACGTCTCACACTGTGAAACGCAAGTTCAATTTTCCGGCGGACCCGCCAACCTGGATCCCACAGCGATCCACAGGCACACGAACTGCCCGGCGACGCCGCCGGCCGGAGGGACTGCGATGGGACGGACACTCGCGCAAAAGGTCTGGGACGACCATGTCGTCAGGCGCGCCGAAGGCGAGCCCGACCTGCTCTTCATCGATCTGCACCTGCTCCACGAGGTCACCAGTCCGCAGGCCTTCGACGGGCTGCGCCGGGCCGGCCGCGGGGTCCGCCGCCTGGACCTGACCATCGCCACCGAGGACCACAACACCCCCACCCTCGACATCGACAAGCCGATCGCCGACCCCGTCTCCCGCACCCAGCTGGAGACCCTGCGCCGGAACTGCGCCGAGTTCGGCGTACGGCTGCACCCCCTCGGCGACGTCGAGCAGGGAGTCGTCCACGTCGTGGGACCGCAGCTGGGACTGACCCAGCCGGGCACCACCGTGGTCTGCGGCGACAGCCACACCTCCACCCACGGCGCCTTCGGCGCGCTGGCCTTCGGCATCGGCACCAGCCAGGTCGAGCACGTCCTGGCCACCCAGACACTGCCGTTGGCGCCGTTCCGGACCATGGCGGTCACCGTCGAGGGCGAACTGCCCGCCGGCGTCACGGCCAAGGACCTGATCCTCGCGGTCATCGCGCGCATCGGCACCGGCGGCGGCCAGGGCTACGTCATCGAGTACCGCGGCCCCGCCATCGAGAAACTCTCGATGGAGGCACGCATGACCGTGTGCAACATGTCCATCGAGGCAGGCGCCCGCGCCGGGATGATCGCCCCCGACGAGACCACGTTCGCCTACCTCAAGGACCGTCCGCACGCGCCGCAGGGCGCCGACTGGGACGCCGCCGTCGCGTACTGGCGCACCCTGCGCACGGACGACGACGCCGTCTTCGACCACGAAGTGGTCATCGACGCCTCCGAGCTCTCCCCGTTCGTCACCTGGGGCACCAACCCCGGCCAGGGCGCGCCGCTTTCCGAGCGCGTCCCCGACCCGGCCTCCTACGCCGACCCCTCCGACCGGCTGGCCGCCGAAAACGCCCTGGAATACATGGGGTTGACGGCGGGTCAGGCGCTGCGCGACGTCACGGTGGACGCCGTGTTCGTGGGCTCGTGCACCAATGGCCGTATCGAGGACCTGCGCGCCGCCGCCGGGGTCCTCGACGGCCGCCGCGTCGCCGACGGCGTCCGCATGCTGGTCGTCCCCGGCTCGGTCCGCGTGTCGCTGCAGGCCGTCGAGGAGGGACTGGACAAGGTGTTCACCGCCGCAGGGGCCGAATGGCGGCACGCGGGCTGCTCGATGTGCCTGGGCATGAACCCCGACCAACTCGCCCCCGGCGAGCGGTGCGCGTCGACCTCCAACCGCAACTTCGAGGGCAGGCAGGGCAAGGGCGGCCGTACCCACCTCGTCTCGCCCCAGGTCGCCGCCGCCACCGCCGTGCTGGGGCATCTGGCCTCGCCCGCAGACCTGAAAGAACCGACCGGTCCGACTGGTTCGGCCGACGCCCGCACCCCCGTGGAGGCCTGAGTCCCGATGGAAGCGTTCACCTCGCACACCGGCCGCGCCGTACCGCTGCGCCGCGGCAATGTCGACACCGACCAGATCATCCCCGCGCACTGGCTGAAGAAGGTCACCCGCGACGGCTTCGAGGACGGGCTCTTCGAGGCGTGGCGCAAGGACCCGGAGTTCGTGCTCAACCGCCCCGAGCGGCAGGGCGCCTCGATCCTGGTGGCCGGCCCGGACTTCGGCACCGGCTCCTCCCGTGAGCACGCCGTGTGGGCGCTGCAGAACTACGGCTTCAAGGCCGTCGTCTCCGCGCGCTTCGCCGACATCTTCCGCGGCAACTCGCTGAAGAACGGCCTGCTGACGGTCGTCCTGCCGCAGGAGACTGTGGACGCGCTGTGGAGGCTCACCGAGGCCGACCCCACCGCCGAGGTGACCGTCGACCTCGTGGCGCGGGAGGTCCGCGCCGAGGGCATCACGGCCGGTTTCGACCTTGACGAGAACGCCCGGTGGCGACTCCTGGAGGGTCTGGACGACATCGCGCTGACCCTGCGGCACGAGGCGGACATCGCCGCGTACGAGGCCGCGCGGCCCTCGTTCAAGCCCTCGACCGCCCGGGTCTGACACGGATTTCGGGCCTGTCGCGGGCCCCCGTGTCCCCCTTCGGTGGTCCTGGATTTCCGCTGCTCACCCGGGGTTTGGCATGATGCGCCCCCTGTCCTCGGACAGGGGGCGCATCGCCATGTTGAGGCCCCGTGAGGCGACAACTCGCCGCAGATGGCACAATCGGTGCATGGAACGCGACAGCCAACTCGTGCTTTACCGGCTCGTCGCGGACCGGCTGAAGGAAGCGCACGCGAGGGTGCGCACACTGCAAGTCCCGGAGGGCGTACGGGTGGCGCTGTCCCGGAAGCTGCTGGCCATCACGGCTGCGGCAAAGCACGATCTCTCAGGCGCGGCAAAGCGTCTGGACCGGCTGATGAACGACCTCGACGAGGGCCGTTTCCCCGAAGAGCCCGACCGTGACGGAACTGCGTGATGGTCGAGTTCGTTGCGGCACAAGGGTGATTAGACCGTTTCGTGTTTGATTTGCGGTATATATCTGCCTAACGTGCGAAAACGCTGGAACGGATTCCAGCAAAGTCTCCGAAGGGGAAGACGTGAACAAGGCGCAGCTCGTTGAAGAGATTGCCGACAAGCTCGGTGGCCGCCAGCAGGCAGCCGACGCCGTCGACGCCGTACTCGACGCCATCGTCCGCGCAGTTGTGAGCGGGGACCGTGTCTCGGTCACCGGCTTCGGCTCGTTCGAGAAGGTCGACCGCCCGGCCCGTTACGCCCGCAACCCGCAGACGGGCGAGCGCGTGCGGGTCAAGAAGACCTCCGTGCCGCGCTTCCGCGCGGGCCAGGGCTTCAAGGACCTGGTGAGCGGCACCAAGAAGCTGCCCAAGGGCGGCGAGATCGCGGTCAAGAAGGCGCCCAAGGGCAGCCTGACGGGCGCCAAGGCCACCGTGAAGAAGGCCGCGGCGAAGAAGGCCACCGCCAAGAAGACGGCCGCGAAGAAGGCGACCACCGCCAAGAAGGCCGCCGTCAAGAAGACGACGGCCGCGAAGAAGGTGACCGCGAAGAAGACCACGGCCAAGAAGGCGACGGCGGCCAAGAAGGCCACCGCCGCCAAGAAGACCACGGCCAAGAAGACCACGGCGAAGAAGACCGTCGCCAAGAAGGCTCCCGCCAAGACGGCGCCGGCGCGCAAGACCACCGCGCGCAAGACCACCGCCAAGAAGACGGCTGCCAAGAAGAAGTAACACCAGGCCGCCCACGGCGTCACCGCCGGGCCGGGCCCCCTCGGGGGAGCCCGGCCCGCGGTGCGTTCCGGCGGCCGTTGCGCCCGGGCGGCGGCCCGATCGGCCGGACCTGTGGGCGCCTTGGGGCCCGCGAGCCCCGGAACCCCGCGTTCCGTCTCCCCGGAACGTCCTCTCAGGACGTCCACTCGGAACGTTCGCTCAGAACGTCTGCAGTGTCACGAGCGTCACACGCCGGCCCGCGAACGGGCCCTGAGCCGTCTGCGCGGCCCCCTGGCCCCCCGAACCGGCCCCGCCGCCCGCGGAGTCCGCCACGTCGGGGCGAGGGCCTCCTGCGGCCCCCTGGGCGTCCTGCCCGGCCCTCCCGCTCTCTTCCCCGGTCCCGTCCTCGGTCTCGTTCTCGGTCTCTTCGAGGACGATCCGCACCCGCTGCCCCGGCCGCAGCAGCCGCAGCCCGCCCGCGTCGAACGCCGCCGCGTCGAAGGACAAGGGGGTGCCGTCGTCCAGCAGCACGCTGCCGGAGCGGGTCCCGGGGTCGAAGGTGTACGCGGTGGCCTGCATACCTCGAAGCCTAAGCGCTCCACCGGACCCCCGGCGCCGGCGGCGGAGGTCCGGCGCGGCCCACTCAGTCGGACCGGGCCGCTCCACAGGCCGGCAGCCCTCTCGCTGCGGCCGCCGTGCGCGGCCCCACCCCCAGCGCCAGGGCCGCCCGCAAATCCGCCTCGCTGTCCACGTCCTGGCGCACGGAATCCACGTCCGCCACAGCGATCTCGCACGCCCCGGACGCCAGATGACGGGCACGGGAACGGCCCTCGAAGGCCGGCTCCAGATCCACCCCGGGAGCCGCCGCCAGCAGCGTCGTCCCGATTCCGGCCGCGTCCGCGAGAAAAGCGCGCGGGAATTCCCCGGCGGCGGCCAGCACCCGCGCCAGTTCCCCCGGACGCAGCGCCGGCAGATCCGCGTTGAGTGTCGCCACCGCCGCCCGCGGCCGGTGCGAGCGCACCCAGCGAGCGCCGTGCGCGAGCGCCGCGTTCAGCCCGCCGCCACCCGCCGGTTCGGGCAGCACCCGCGCCCCGAGCCCCGCCAGTTCCGCCCCCGCCAGGGCGTCGTCCGTGACGACCGCCACATCCCGTACCGCCCCGCAGGAGGCCGCGGCGGCCACCGTGTCCAGCGCGAAGGCCAGCGCGAGCGCGGAGCGGGGGACCGGCCCGAGCCCGTGCGCGAGACGGCTCTTGGCCAGCGCGAGCGGCTTGACGGGCACGACCACGCTCCAGGCCACCACCGCCCCTCGCCCCCTCTCCTCGGCAACGGCCCCATTGTCCGCCGCCGCGACCGCCCGCCGAGCGCGGGGTTACGGTGTTCTCGACAGACCGGGTACCTGGGGCGACACTTGTGCGGCACTTGTGCGGCCCCCGGGTTCAGCACAGCCCCCAGGTCCCAAGAGAAGGGTGTTGGAGTGTCCCGCCACAGAATCGGCTTCTGGTACCGCTTCGCGGCGGTGTTGGCGAAACCGCCGCTCGTGGTTCTCTTCAAGCGGGACTGGCGCGGGACGGAGCACATTCCGGCGGAGGGCGGTTTCATCACCGCCGTCAACCACAACTCCTATCTGGACCCGCTGTCCTACGCGCACTACCAGTACAACACCGGGCGAGTGCCCCGCTTCCTCGCCAAGGCGGCCCTGTTCAAGGGCACGTTCGTCGGCGCCGTGCTGCGCGGCACCGGACAGATCCCCGTCTACCGCGAGTCCTCCGACGCCGCGGCCGCCTTCCGCGCCGCCGTCGCGGCCATCAACAAGGGCGAGTGCGTGGCCTTCTACCCCGAGGGCACCCTCACCCGCGACCCCGACATGTGGCCCATGGAGGGCAAGACCGGCGCCGCCCGCGTCGCCCTGCTCACCCGCGCCCCCGTCATCCCCGTCGCCCAGTGGGGCGCCAACGAGGCCATGCCGCCGTACGCGAAGGACAAAAAGCTGCGGCTCTTCCCCCGCAAGACGCTGCGGGTGCTGGCCGGTCCGCCGGTCGACCTGTCCGCGTACTACGGCAAGGAGCCCACCGCCGAGGTCCTGCGCGCGGCCACCGAGGACATCATGGCCGCCATCACCGCCCTCCTCGCCGAACTCCGCGGGGAGCCCGCCCCCGAGCAGCCGTACAGCCCCAGGAGGGCCCGCGCCGCCGCCCGCCGTGAGGACCGCGGGGACAACCTGCCGCAGGAGGACGCCAAGTGACGCGCTGCGCCGTCTACGGAACCGGCTCCTGGGGAACGGCCTTCGCCATGGTCCTCGCCGACGCCGGCTGCCAAGTGACCATGTGGGGCCGCCGTTCGGCCCTCGTCGACGCCATCAACACCACCCGCGCCAACCCCGACTACCTGCCGGGCGTCGAACTCCCCGACGGCGTACGGGCCACCACCGACCCGGCGCTCGCCGCGCGGGACGCCGAGTTCACCGTACTGGCCGTCCCCTCGCAGACGCTGCGCGGCAATCTCGCCGAGTGGGCGCCCCTGCTGCCCCCCGACACGATCCTCGTCTCCCTGATGAAGGGTGTCGAACTCGGCACCGCCAAGCGGATGAGCGAGGTGATCGAGGAGGTCGCCAAGGTCGGCCCGGAACAGGTCGCCGTGCTCACCGGGCCCAACCTCGCCAAGGAGATCGCCGCCCGGCAGCCCGCCGCCGCCGTGGTCGCCTGCCGCGACGAGCCGGTGGCCCAACGGCTCCAGACGGCCTGCCACACCGCGTACTTCCGCCCGTACACCAACACCGACGTCGTCGGCTGCGAACTCGGCGGCGCCGTCAAGAACGTCATCGCGCTCGCGGTCGGCATCGCCGACGGCATGGGGCTCGGCGACAACGCCAAGGCCTCGCTCATCACCCGGGGACTGGCCGAAACCACCCGGCTGGGACTGGCGATGGGCGCCGACGCGCACACCTTCGCCGGGCTCGCCGGCATGGGCGACCTCGTCGCCACCTGCTCCTCGCCGCTGTCCCGCAACCACACCTTCGGCGCCAACCTCGGCCGCGGCATGACCCTGGAGGAGACCATCGCGGTCACCCGGCAGACCGCCGAAGGCGTCAAGTCCTGTGAATCCGTGCTGGATCTGGCCCGCCGGCACGGCGTCGAGATGCCCATCACCGAGACCGTCGTCGGCATCGTCCACGAGGGCAAGCCGCCGCTCGTGGCCCTCGCGGAGCTGATGTCGCGCAGTGCCAAGCCCGAGCGGCGCTGACCGCCACGGGCACGAGGTAGTCTCGACGCGATATGAGCAGCGAGATCTCCCCCCAGAGCCCGCAGACGGGCCGCAAGCCGCGCGTCGCGGTCGTCTTCGGCGGCCGCAGTTCCGAGCACGCGATCTCCGTCGTCACCGCCGGTGCCGTGCTCCGCGCCATCGACCGCACGAAGTACGACGTGCTGCCGATCGGTATCACCACCGACGGCCGTTGGGCGCTGACCACCGACGACCCCGAGCGGATGGCGATCACCGAGCGCGCCCTGCCCAGCGTCGAGCAGCTCGACCGCTCGCCCGACGGCACCGTCGTGCTCCCCGTCGACCCCTCCGACCGCGAGGTCGTCTACAGCGAGCCCGGAACGGTGCCCAAGGCGCTGGGCGAGGTCGACGTCGTCTTCCCCGTGCTGCACGGCCCGTACGGCGAGGACGGCACCCTCCAGGGCATGCTCGACCTCGCCGGGGTGCCCTACGTCGGCTCCGGGGTGCTCGCCTCGGCCGTCGGCCAGGACAAGGAGTACATGAAGCGGATCTTCCTCTCCTTCGGGCTGCCCGTCGGCCCGTACGAGGTGATCCGCCCCCGCGAGTGGGCCGCCGACCCGGTCGCCGCCCGCCGCAAGATCACCGACTTCGCCGAGCAGCACGGCTGGCCGCTCTTCGTCAAGCCCGCCCGCGCCGGCTCGTCCATGGGCATCACCAAGGTCGCCGACGCCGCCGGTCTGGACGAGGCCATCGCCGAGGCCCAGCGCCACGACCCCAAGATCCTCGTCGAGGCGCTGCTGCGCGGCCGGGAGATCGAGTGCGGCGTGCTGGAGTTCGCCGACGGTCCGCGCGCGAGCGTCCCCGCCGAGATCCCGCCCGTCACCGCCCACGACTTCTACGACTTCGAGGCGAAGTACATCGACTCCGCGTCCGGCATCGTGCCCGCGCCGCTGACCGAGGAGGAGACGCGCCGGGTCCAGGAGCTCGCCGTGCGCGCCTTCGACGCCGCCTCCTGCGAGGGCCTGGTGCGCGCCGACTTCTTCCTCACCGAGGACGGCGAGTTCGTCATCAACGAGATCAACACCATGCCCGGCTTCACGCCCATCTCCATGTACCCGCGCATGTGGCAGGAGAGCGGCGTGAGCTACCCGGAGCTCATCGACCGGCTGGTCGAGGCCGCGCTGCGGCGCCCGACGGGCCTGCGCTAGAGCCCGCGCGGCGTTCTGGGCGGCGTTCTAGAACGCCCCGAAGGGGAGAGCCTTCTTGACGGCGTCGGCGAGGTCGGTGAGCGCACTGATGTCGCCGGCGCCGCCGGTGACCTCCTTCGGCAGGGTCACCTCGACGAAGGCCGCGCGCCACTGGGTCGTACAGCGCACGCTGCCGTCCGGCTGCCGCTCCGGCACCCAGTCCACCCCGTCGATCTCCGCCGCGTCCGTGGTGGGGCTGTAGTGTGCGGAACCGGGCGTGAGGACCTCCGGGCGCGGCACCCCGCAGCGCAGCACGATCGACGGCCCCGAGGCCGGACCCCACACGGCGGTCAGCTCCGAGCCGGTCTCCCGCCGCTCCCGCCCGTCGACGGTCCGCGGCAGCTCCCGCTGCAGGGCCCGGCACAGCCCGGCCTCCCGCGCACCCGGCGTGGGAGGCGCGGGAGCCGCGGCCCGGCCGCGCTCCGTCGCGCAGCCGGCGACGGCGAGCAGCACAACGAGGGCGGACAGCGCGGACGGCCGGCGGAGCGAAGACTTCACCGGCCGAGCATACGGGGGGACTAGATGTGGACGATCGGACAGGTCAGGGTCCGGGTGATGCCCTCCACCTTCTGCACCTTGGCCACCACCATGCGGCCGAGCTCGTCCACGGTCTCCGCCTGGGCGCGCACGATGACGTCGTACGGGCCCGTCACGTCCTCGGCCTGCACCACCCCCGCGATCTTCGCCACGACTTCGGCCACGGTCGACGCCTTGCCGACCTCGGTCTGGATCAGGATGTACGCCTGTACCACGGAACCTCCAGGGCGGCTACGAGGATCATGTGGGGAGAAGAGACGCCACGGTACCGCGTCGCCGTACGGCACGGGGAGACCCGCGCTGCGTGCGCGGCGCGGCGCACGTCACAACGGAATACTCCTAGGAGGAGCTCAGTGAAAGGCACCGTGGGCGAGTTGGGGGAGTTCGGGCTCATCAGAGAGCTCACCTCCCGGCTCACCACCACCCCTGCGGTCCGGCTCGGGCCGGGTGACGACGCCGCGGTGGTCGCCGCCCCCGACCGCAGAGTCGTGGCGAGCACGGACGTGCTGCTGGAAGGACGGCACTTCCGGCGCGACTGGTCCACCGCCTACGACGTCGGCCGCAAGGCGGCCGCCCAGAACCTCGCGGACATCGCCGCCATGGGCGCCGTGCCCACCGCGGTCCTGCTCGGCCTCGTCGTGCCCGCCGAACTCCCCGCCACCTGGCCGACCGAGCTCATGGACGGCATCCGCGACGAGTGCCAGGTCGCCGGCGCGGCCGTGGTCGGCGGCGACGTCGTACGCGGCGAGACCATCACCGTCGCCATCACGGCCCTGGGCGACCTGCGCAACGCCGAACCCGTCACCCGCTCCGGCGCCCGGCCCGGCGACGTCGTCGCCGTCACCGGCTGGCTCGGCTGGTCAGCGGCCGGGCACGCGGTACTGGTGCGCGGCTTCCGCTCACCGCGCGCCTTCGTCGAGGCCCACCGCCGCCCCGAACCGCCCTACCACGCCGGCCCCGCCGCCGCCGCGCTCGGCGCGAGCTCCATGACCGACGTCAGCGACGGGCTGATCGCCGACCTCGGCCATATCGCCGAGGCCAGCAAGGTCCGTATCGACCTGCGCACGGCCGCCATCGACGTGCCCACCCAGATGCACGACATCGGGCAGGCCGTCGGCGTCGACCCCCTGCAGTGGGTGCTCACCGGGGGAGAGGACCACGCGATCGTCGCGACCTTCCCGCCCGACGTGAAGCTCCCGGCGCGCTGGAAGGTCATCGGAGAGGTCCTCAACCCCTCCGCACTGCCACAGGTGACCGTCGACGGCGCCCCCTGGGACAAGGCGGGCGGCTGGGACCACTTCGGGGACGCGGAGGGCTAGCCCCCGGCGGGCGGCCGAGGACGCGGGTGAACGGGTCGGTAGATTCGGCGGCATGCCGATACCACCACGCGTCCTGACCGTCGCCGGATCCGACTCCGGCGGCGGCGCGGGCATCCAGGCCGACCTGAAGACGATGCTCGCCCTCGGCACACACGGCATGAGCGTGCTCACCGCCGTCACCGCCCAGAACTCCCGCGGTGTGCAAGGGGCGTGGGAGCTGCCCGCCGAGGCGGTACGGGCCCAGTTCCGCAGCGTCGTCGACGACATCGGCGTCCAGGCCGTCAAGACCGGCATGCTCGCCTCCGCGGAACTCGTCGCCACCGTCGCCGACCTGCTCACCGGCCTCGGAGCGCCCGTCGTCGTCGACCCCGTCGGCGTCTCCAAGCACGGCGACGCGCTGCTGGCCGGCTCCGCCCTGGACGTCCTGCGCGCGAAACTGCTGCCGCTGGCCACCGTCGCCACCCCCAACCTCGACGAGGTCGCCTCCCTCACCGGCGTCCGCGTCACCGGCGAGGCCGACCTGCGCCGCGCCGCGCACGCCGTGCTCGCCCACGGGCCGCGCTGGGCCCTGATCAAGGGCGGGCACCTGGCGGGCGACGCGGTCGACCTGCTCACCGACGGCACCGAGGAGCACTGGCTGCGGGCCGCACGCCACGACAACCGGCACACGCACGGCACCGGTTGCACCCTCGCCAGCGCGATCGCCGCCGGACTCGCCAAGGGCCGCCAGGTGCCCGCGGCCGTCGCCGAGGCCAAGGACTACGTCACCGGTGCCATCGCCGCCGGCTTCCCGCTCGGCGCCGGCATCGGACCGGTCGACCACGCCTGGCGGCTGCGCGGCTGAGGCACCGCCACGCGCCGTCCCGGGGTGCGCGGGCACGCGGGCACGCGAAAAGCCGGTCCGCCCTGAGGCGGACCGGCTTTCACGCAACCGGAGGGGGCTGCGCCACGACGGAAGCCGTCGGCGCGAGACCGGCTCACCCCCGCTTGCGCGGGGAGGACCACTCGCTAGCGCGAGACCTTGCCGGCCTTGATGCACGAGGTGCAGACGTTGAGCCGCTTCGGCGTCCGACCGACCATCGCACGCACGCGCTGGATGTTGGGGTTCCAGCGACGGGACGTACGGCGGTGCGAGTGCGAAATGTTGTTGCCGAAGCCCGGCCCCTTGCCGCAGACGTCGCAGTTGGCAGCCACGGGTCACTCCAAAGACTTCAGATGCACTTACGGTGAAATCCCGGCAAGGACGGGATCGAAGTCTGAAGTGGATTCGATGACCGGCAGTGCCAGGGGGGATCCGCCTGATTCTCATCAGGCAACCGGAGCAGCATACAACGGCCGCTCCCTGACCACGAAACTATCACGCCCGGTCCGTGGCCCGCCCGGCCGCCGCCGACGCCCCCACCGGCCGTCCCGGCACGCACGGCGGCGGACTACGCTGCCGGTCACTGCCACGCACGCCGATCACCGCCGGGAGCGCGGAACGCCCCGGCCGGGAAGGAGAAGCCGGTGCCCCACCCGCTGGACGCCGACGCGGTACGCACCTGGTGCGCGCTGGCCCTCGACGCCCTGGGCCGGGCCCGCGAGGAGATCGACGCGATCAACGTCTACCCGGTCGCGGACGGCGACACCGGCACCAACCTCTACCTGACCGTCGAGTCCGCGCGCAGCGCCGTCGACGCCGTCTTCGACGCCCACGCCACCACCGGCCCCACCGCCCGCCCCGCCCTCCCCGAGGCCATGCGCGCCATGGCCCACGGCGCCCTGATCGGGGCCCGGGGCAACTCCGGCACGATCCTCGCCCAGCTGCTGCGCGGCATGGCCGAGACCCTCGCCGCCGACGCGGCCGGCACGGCGGGGGAGACCGACGAGGCGGCCGCGCTGCGGCAGGCCCTGCGGCGCGCTGCCGAGTCCGCCTACGAGGGCGTGGCCCGCCCCGTGGAGGGCACCGTGCTCACCGTCGGCGCCGCGGCCGCCGGCGCCGCGGCGGCCGCCGAGGGCGACAGCGCGGCCGTCGCGGGCGCCGCGCACACCGCCGCCCGCGCCGCGCTGGCCGCGACCCCCCGGCAGCTGGAGGCCCTCGGCCGGGCCGGGATCGTCGACCCCGGCGGCCGCGGCCTGGTCGAGGTCCTGGGCGCGCTGGAACGCACCCTGCGCGGCGCCACCGCACCCGCCGCCCCCGCCACGGACGCGGGCACGCGCGCGTGGCAGGCGGCAGGCTGCCGCGCCGACCCCGGCGAGGCAGCCCCCGCAGACGGCGCCCCCGCCTTCGAGGTCATCTACCTGCTGGAGGCGGACGACGACGCCGTGCACCGGCTGCGCGCCCGCCTCGACGCCCTCGGCGACTCCCTCGTCGTCGTCGGCGGCGACGGCCTGTGGAACGTCCACGTGCACGTCGACGACGCCGGCGCCGCCGTCGAGGCCGGCATCGACGCCGGCCGCCCGTACCGCGTCCGCATCACCCACTTCGGCAGCGCCCGCACCACCGCGGCGGCGGCCGCCCGCGAGCCCGTCCAGCGCGCCGTCGTCGCCGTCGTGCCCGGCGAGGGACTGGCCGCCCTGTGCGAGCGGGCCGGCGCCACCGCCGTGACCGTACGCCCCGGCGAACCGCCCGCCAGCGGCGAACTCGCGGGCGCCGTCCGCCGCGCCCACGCACGCGAAGTGGTGCTGCTGCCCAACGACCCCGCACTGCGGCACGCCGCGGCCGCCGCCGCCGAGCAGGCCCGCGGCGAGGGCGTGCGCGTCGCCCTCATCCCCACCCGCTCCCCGGTCCAGGGCATCGCCGCGCTCGCCGTCCACGAGCCCGGCCGCCGCTTCGACGAGGACGTCGTCGCGATGACCGCCGCCGCTGGCGCCACCCGCCACGCCGAACTCGCCGTCGCCGAACGCCGCTCGTGGACCATGGCCGGCGTCTGCCAGGCCGGCGACGTCCTCGGCCTGATCGACGGCGACGTCGCCGTCATCGGCGACGGCCTCGCCGCCACCGCCGAGACCGTGCTCGACCGCATGCTCGCGGCCGGCGGCGAGATGGTCACCCTCGTCCTCGGCGCCGACGTCCCCGACGCGGTCGCCGAGCGGCTGGAGAGACACGTGCGCGGCGGCCACCTCGCCGTCGACACCGTCGTCTACCGGGGCGGACAGCACTCCCCGCCGCTGATCCTCGGCGTGGAGTGAGCACCCGGCGAGGGCATGCGGCCGGGAGTGACGGGCCGCCCGCGATCCCGCCGGGATGTCGGTGCCATGGTGTGCAATAGGTGGCGTGCCCGCGCTCGACGAACCTCTCAAGAAGCTCCTCGGCGGCAACACCGCGAAGGTGATGGCCGAGCACCTCGGCCTGCACACCGCCGGTGACCTGCTGCACCACTACCCGCGGCGGTACGCCGAGCGCGGCGAGCTGACCCGCCTCGCCGACCTGCCGCTCGACGAGCACGTCACCGTCGTCGCCCAGGTCGCCAAGGCCGCCATGAAGACCTTCAACCACGGCAAGGGCGTCCGCCTGGAGGTCGTCGTCACCGACGGCAGCGGCTCGCTGACCCTCGTCTTCTTCGGCCGCAGCGCCTACGCGCGCGAGCGGGAGCTGGTGCCCGGGCGGCGCGGCATGTTCGCCGGCAAGGTCTCCGTCTTCAACCGCGCCCGCCAGCTCCTGCACCCCGACTACGAGCTGCTCGACCGCGACAGCGGCGCGGACGCCGCCGAGTCCTTCGCCGGCCGGCTGCTGCCGATCTACCCCGCCTGCAAGCAGTTCCAGTCCTGGAAGATCAGCAAGGCCGTCGACACCCTCCTCGCCCTCTTCGAGGCCGAGCAGTGGGCCGCCCTCGTCGACCCGCTGCCGCCCGCCCTGCGCGAGGGCCGCGGCCTGGACGAGCTCCCCGACGCCTTCCGCAAGGTCCACCGGCCGCGCACCAAGGCCGACATCGAGGACGCCCGCGCCCGGCTCAAGTGGGACGAGGCGTTCGTCCTCCAGGTCGCCCTCGCCCGCCGCCGGCACGCCGACGGCCAGCTCCCCGCCGTCCCCCGCAAGCCCGGGCCGGGCGGCATCCTCGACTCCTTCGACGCCAAGCTGCCCTTCACCCTCACCGAGGGCCAGCAGGCCGTCTCCGCCGAGATCTTCGCCGACCTCGCCACCGCCCACCCCATGCACCGGCTGCTCCAGGGCGAGGTCGGCTCCGGCAAGACGCTCGTCGCCCTGCGCGCGATGCTCGGCGTCGTCGACGCGGGCGGCCAGGCCGCCATGCTCGCCCCCACCGAGGTCCTCGCCCAGCAGCACCACCGCTCCATCACGGAGATGATGGGCGAGCTCGCCGAGGGCGGCCTCCTCGGCGGCGCCGAGCACGGCACGAAGGTCGTGCTCCTGACCGGCTCCATGGGCGCCCCTGCCCGCCGCCAGGCCCTGCTCGACCTCGTCACCGGCGAGGCCGGCATCGTCATCGGCACCCACGCCCTGATCGAGGACAAGGTGCGCTTCCACGACCTCGGCCTGGTCGTCGTCGACGAACAGCACCGCTTCGGCGTCGAGCAGCGCGACGCCCTGCGCTCGAAGGGCAGACAGCCGCCGCACCTGCTGGTGATGACCGCCACCCCCATCCCGCGCACCGTCGCCATGACCGTCTTCGGCGACCTGGAGACCTCCGTGCTGGACCAGCTCCCGGCCGGCCGCTCCCCGATCGCCTCCCACGTCGTGCCCGCCAAGGACAAACCGCACTTCCTCACGCGCGCCTGGGAGCGGGTGCGCGAGGAGGTGCAGGCCGGCCACCAGGCGTACGTGGTCTGCCCGCGCATCGGCGACGACCTCGACGAGAACAACGGCACCAAGGGCGACAAGGCCCGGCAGCAGGAGGAGGCCGGCGACGAGCGGCGCCCGCCGCTGGCCGTCCTCGACGTCGCCGAACAGCTCGCCAAGGGCCCCCTCGCCGGACTGCGCGTGGAGGTGCTGCACGGCCGGATGCAGCCGGACGCCAAGGACGAGGTCATGCGCCGCTTCGCCGCTGGCGAGACGGACGTCATGGTCGCCACCACCGTCATCGAGGTCGGCGTGAACGTGCCCAACGCCACCGTCATGGTGATCATGGACGCGGACCGGTTCGGCGTCTCGCAGCTGCACCAGCTGCGCGGCCGCGTCGGCCGCGGCTCCGCCCCCGGCCTGTGCCTCCTGGTCAGCGAGGCGCCCGAGGCGAGCCCCGCGCGCGCCCGGCTCGCCGCCGTCGCCGGCACCCTCGACGGCTTCGAGCTCTCCCGCATCGACCTGGAACAGCGGCGCGAGGGCGATGTCCTCGGCCAGGCCCAGTCCGGGGTCCGCTCCAGCCTGCGGATGCTCACCGTCATCGACGACGAGGAGGTCATCGCCGCCGCCCGCGAGGAGGCGGGCGCGATCGTGGCCGCCGACCCGGAGCTCGCCGCCCTCCCCGCCCTGCGCACCGCGCTGGACGCCCTCCTCGACGCCGACCGCGAGCGCTACCTCGACAAGGGCTAGCCGCCCCCGCGCCCCGGCCTGCCCCGTCCGGCAGCCCGCGCGGAGCCCGCCGCGGGGCGACGGCCTAGGCTGAGGGTGCGGTGCCCCGCCCGTACGCGCGCGTACGGGCCGGACGGCGCCGGCCGCACACCCACCCCCGCTCGCGAAGGACCCGAAGACCCCATGACCCGCGTGATCGCCGGCGCCGCCGGCGGGCGCCGCCTGGCCGTGCCGCCGGGCACCGGCACCCGCCCGACCTCCGACCGGGCGCGCGAGGGACTGTTCTCCACCTGGCAGTCGCTGCTCGGCACCCTGCACGGCACCCGCGTCCTCGACCTGTACGGCGGCTCCGGCGCCGTCGGCCTGGAGGCGCTCTCGCGCGGCGCCGAGCACGTCCTGCTCGTCGAGTCCGACGCCCGCGCCCTGCGCACCATCCGCGAGAACGTCCGCGCCATCGGGCTGCCGGGCGCCGAGGTCCGCTCCGGCAGGGCCGAGCAGACCGCCGCCGGTCCGGCCCCCGGGCGCCCCTACGACGTGGTCTTCCTCGACCCCCCCTACGTCGTGGACAACGAGCACCTGTGCGAGATTCTCCTCACACTCCGCTCGGGGGGCTGGCTTGCCGAGGAGGCGCTGGTCACCGTGGAGCGCAGCACACGCAGCGGCGAATTCCCCTGGCCGGAGGGCTTCGAGCCGGTCAGGGCCCGCCGCTACGGCGAGGGGACGCTTTGGTACGGTCGCGCCGCCTCGACGTGCACGGACGAGTAGGGACCGCATGCGCGTCATGAATGGACCGGAGAGCGAGGAACCACTGTTGCGCCGCGCCGTCTGTCCGGGGTCGTTCGACCCCGTCACCAATGGACACCTCGACATCATCGCCCGCGCGTCCAGGCTGTACGACGTCGTGCATGTCGCCGTGATGATCAACAAGTCCAAGCAGGGCCTGTTCACCGTCGACGAGCGCATGGACCTGCTGCGCCAGGTCACCGCCGAGTACGGCAACGTGGAGGTGGAGTCCTTCCACGGTCTCCTGGTCGACTTCTGCAAGCAGCGCGACATCCCCGCGATCGTCAAGGGACTGCGGGCCGTCAGTGACTTCGACTACGAGCTGCAGATGGCCCAGATGAACAACGGGCTCTCCGGTGTCGAGACCCTCTTCGTCCCCACCAACCCCACCTACAGCTTCCTCTCCTCCAGCCTCGTCAAGGAGGTCGCGGCCTGGGGCGGCGACGTCTCGCACCTGGTGCCGCCGGTGGTGCTCCAGGCCCTGGGCGAGCGGCTCCACCGCGACCGGTGACCCTCCGGGGCGGCCGGCGACGGACCGCCCCGGGCTTCACTGACGTTCCGTCATCAGGTGTCGGGCGGGCCCCGGGCGGCCGTACAGTCGTTGCGTCCCGTGTCCATCCGTCAGGAGAGAGTGGCGAGCGCCAAGGTGGACGTCCAGAAGAAGCTCGACGAGATCGTCACGGTCGTCGCCGGTGCCCGGTCCATGCCCATGTCGGCGTCCTGCGTGCTCAACCGCGCGGATCTGCTCGCCATGCTCGAAGAGGTCCGCACGGCGCTGCCCGCCCAACTGGCCAGCGCCCGGGAGCTGATCGGCGACCGGGAACAGGTGGTCGCCGAGGCCCGCGAGGAGGCCGAGCGGATCATCGACGCCGCGCGCGCCCACCGCGGCTCGCTGATCTCCGACACCGAGATCGCCCGCTCCGCCCGGGAGGAGGCCGGGCGCATCCTCGACCAGGCCCGCCGCGAGGCCGCGGAGGTGCGGGCCGAGGCCGACGACTACGTCGACGCCAAGCTCGCCAACTTCGAGGTCGTCCTCACCAAGACCATCGGCTCCGTCGAGCGCGGCCGCGAGAAGCTGCTGGGCCGCGCCGACGGCTCCGCCGGCCACGACGACGGCGAGGAGCTCCCCGAGCCCAGCGCCGACCCGCACACGCAGCGCCAGCGCGCCGACGCCTATGTCGATGCCCGCCTCGGCGCCGTCGCGGCCGTCCTGGGCAGCACCCTGGAGGCCGTCGGACGCGGCCGCCAGAAGCTGGAGGGCGCCCGGCCCATCGACGAACTGGGCGCGCACCTGGCCGCCCAGGACGGCCTGTCCGGCGCCCCCACCAGCGACGCCGACTACCTCGCCGGGCTCGCCGCCCCCCAGCAGCCCGCGCCCACCGCGCCCCAGCAGGCCCCCGAGCCCCCGCAGCAGCCCGGCCACTACCGGCAGGACGAGAGCTACCAGGCCGGTTCCTACGGCTATCAGCAGCAGCCCTACGGACAGCAGGCCGACCCCTACGCGATGCCCCAGGAGCACGGCCTGCAGGGCACCCAGGGCGGCTACCAGCCGCAGCCGGGCTACGACCCCTACGGCTGGCCCGCACCGGCCGCGGACGGCGGCTATGGGGCCGCCGGCGGCTACGCCCCCCAGCAGCCCGCGGCACACCAGACAGGGCAGCAGGCAGGGCAGCAGGAGGCGCAGCAGCCGCCCCGGCAGCTCGACGAGACGAGCCTGTTCGACACCAGCATGATCGACCTGAACACGCTCCGCCGGTACGAGCAGGGCCGCTGACCCGCCCCGGCCCCAGCCGGCCAGGCGGGGCCGGGCCGGTGACGCGGGTGGCCGATTGGGACCACGGCGGCCCGTCCAGTATTCTGGTTCTTCGGTCGCGCGTGCATCCGCGATCAGGGCTGCCCGCGTGCGACAACGACGTCGGGCGGCCGCACCGCAGCGTAGAAAGCAGGAAGCCCTGAACGCCCGTCTTGACCCCCGTTCCCCGCTCGTGTTCGACACACGTGAGCTGGGCCGGCGTCCTGGCGCGCTCAAGCGGCTCTCCCGCTCGATCGAGGCGCCCGCGGATCTCGGTATCGAGGTCATCGGTGTGGCCGAGGGCGCGGCGGTGGAGCTGGAGCTCCGCCTGGAGTCGGTCGTCGAAGGGGTGCTTGTCACAGGCACCGCGCGTGCGCCGCTCACGGGGGAGTGCGTAAGGTGTCTGGAGCCGCTTGAGCGAGAGCTCGAAGTCGGCTTCCAGGAGCTGTTCTCCTACCCCGACGCCGACGACCGGAGCCGCCCCGCGGAATCCGGCGACGACGCCGAGGAAGAGGAGGACACGCTCTTCCTAGAGGGCGACCTGTTCGACCTCGAACCCGTGCTGCGGGATGCGGTGGTGCTCGCACTGCCGTTGCAGCCGGTGTGCCGGGAGGACTGCCCCGGTCTGTGCCCCGATTGCGGGGAACGGCTGGCGGACGACCCGGACCACCACCACGAGACCGTCGACATTCGTTGGGCGGCACTGCAGGGATTCGCCGGATCCGACACGGACGGCGAGATGGACAACGCACCCCGCTCCGGCGGGGATGACTCACAGGAGAAGTAGCCGTGGCTGTTCCGAAGCGGAAGATGTCGCGCAGCAACACGCGCCACCGCCGGTCGCAGTGGAAGGCTGCGGTCCCCACCCTGGTGGCGTGCGAGCGCTGCCACGAGCCGAAGCAGCAGCACATCGCGTGCCCCAGCTGCGGCACCTACAACAAGCGCCAGGTCCTCGCGGTCTGATCGGCGGGTGACAGGCTTCATGTCAGACGCCACCACGCCGAAGAAGGCGCCGCAGGCGGACACGGCCTCGTCCCACACGCTTCTGGAAGGGCGGCTCGGGTACACACTCGAGACCGCCCTTCTGGTGCGTGCGCTGACGCACCGTTCCTACGCCTACGAGAACGGCGGGCTGCCCACCAACGAGCGGCTGGAGTTCCTCGGGGACTCCGTGCTGGGCCTGGTGGTCACCGACACTCTCTACCGGATCCACCCGGACCTGCCCGAGGGCCAGCTGGCCAAGCTGCGGGCCGCGGTGGTCAACTCCCGGGCGCTCGCGGAGGTCGGCCGCGGCCTGGACCTCGGCTCCTTCATCCGGCTCGGCCGCGGTGAGGAGGGCACGGGCGGGCGCAACAAGGCGTCCATCCTCGCCGACACCCTCGAAGCGGTGATCGGCGCGGTCTATCTCGACCAGGGCCTCGACGCGGCCGCCGAGCTGGTGCACCGGCTCTTCGACCCGCTGATCGAGAAGTCCTCCAACCTGGGCGCCGGCCTGGACTGGAAGACCAGCCTCCAGGAGCTCACGGCCACCGAGGGCCTCGGCGTTCCCGAGTACCTGGTCACCGAGACCGGACCCGACCACGAGAAGACCTTCACGGCTGCTGCCCGCGTCGGTGGTGTCGCGTACGGCACCGGCACCGGCCGCAGCAAGAAGGAAGCGGAGCAGCAGGCGGCGGAGGCCGCCTGGCGGGCCATCCACGCGGCGGCCGAGGCACGGGCCGCCGAGGCGAAGGCCGAGTGCGAAGCGCAGGGCACCGGGGCGGACCCCGCCGCCGGCGGCACCCGCGGCGCCTGATCCGAGAACCCCGGCCGGCCCACGGCGCACCCGCGCCGTGGGCCGGCCGTCGGCTGTCCGTCCGCAGGGGAGGGGAAGAGGCACATGCCCGAATTGCCCGAGGTCGAGGTCGTACGGCGCGGCCTGGAGCGCTGGGTCAGCGGCCGTACGGTCGCCGGGGTGGAGGTGCTGCACCCGCGCGCGGTGCGCCGGCACCCGGCCGGGGCGCGGGACTTCGCCGACCGGCTCACCGGGCACCGCCTCGGCCCCGCCCGGCGGCGCGGCAAGTACCTCTGGCTGCCCGTCGGGCATTCCGGGGACACTCCCGGCCAGGCCGTGCTCGCCCACCTGGGGATGAGCGGCCAGCTCCTGGTGCAGCCGCACGGCGCCCCCGACGAGAAGCACCTGCGCGTCCGCGTCCGCTTCACCGACACCGAAGCGCCCGTGAGCGCCGCCGACGAGGCCGCCGGCACCGAGCTGCGCTTCGTCGACCAGCGCACCTTCGGCGGGCTGTCCCTGCACGACTGCGTGCCCGACGACCCCGAGGGCCTGCCCGGCGTCATCGCCCACATCGCCCGCGACCCGCTCGACCCCGCCTTCGACGACGCCGCCTTCCACAGCGCGCTGCGCCACCGCCGCACCACGGTCAAGCGGGCCCTGCTGGACCAGTCGCTGATCAGCGGCGTCGGCAACATCTACGCCGACGAGGCGCTGTGGCGCACCCGGCTGCACTACGAGCGCCCCACCGCGACCCTCACCCGCCCGCGCACGGCCGAACTCCTCACCCACGTCCGCGAGGTGATGCGCGAGGCCCTCGCCGTCGGCGGCACCAGCTTCGACTCCCTCTATGTCGACGTGAACGGCGAATCCGGCTATTTCGACAGGTCGTTGGACGCCTACGGGCGCGAGGACGAGCCCTGCCGCCGCTGCGGCACCGCCATCCGCCGCCGCCCGTGGATGAACCGGTCCAGCTACTTCTGCCCGCGCTGCCAGCGCCCTCCGCGCCCGGCCTGAGGGCCGGGGCGCGGGGCGCGGCTCACAGCGGCTCATCGTGGCTAATAGCCGAAGTCCTGGGTCCACCAAGGGCCGTTGGGGCCGGGGCTGACCCCGACGCCCAGGGTGCGGTAGTCGCAGTTGAGGATGTTCGCGCGGTGCCCGGCGCTGCGCATCCAGGCGTCCATGACCGCCTGCGCGTCCGGGTGGCCGCGGGCGATGTTCTCCCCGCCGAGGTTCCTGACGCCGCGCACGGAGGCCCGGTCCCAGGGGGTGCGGCCCTCGGGGTCGGTGTGCGAGAAGAAGCCCCGGCGGGCCATGTCGTCGCTGAACGCCTGGGCGAGGCCGGACAGTTGGGCCGTGGCCACGAGCGGACGGCAGCCCACCCGTGCCCGTTCCTCGTTGACCAGCGCCAGCACCTGACGGGCGGCGGAGGGGCGCTCGGCCCGGTGCTGCGGAGCCTCGCCGGAGGCGCGGTCGGCGACCGGGGCCAGGTGCGCCACGGTGCCCGCGCCGGGCCCGGCGGGCCCGCGGGCCTGGGGCGGGGCCGCGCCGGGGGCGCCGCCCTGGGCCGGGGCGACGTCGGGGGCGGGCGGGGAAGGGGCCGGGACGGCCCCGGCCGGTGGCGCGGGGGCGGGGTGCGCCGAGGGGGCGGGAGGGGCGGCCGGGGGGAGCGGTGCGCGCTCGTCGCGGCGGCTGAGGTGGGACTGCCCGCGGTCCGGCGCGGGGGCCTCGGGCCGGGTGCGCGGCGCCGGTGCCTCGTCCGCCCGTACCTGGCCGCCCGGGCCGCCCCCGAGCTGCACGCTGTCGCCGCCGGAGAACAGCCCCGAGGCCATCGCGACCACGCCCATCGCCATCGCGGCGGACGCCCCCAGCAGGCCGGTCCGCGCGGGCGTCCGCCGGCCCGGCAGGCGGCCCCGGCCGCCCCGGCGCCCGCCGCGGTGCCGTCCGGCGGCGGTCCCGCCGTCCTGCTCGGACGGCGGACCGGTGCGCGGGGGGCCGCTCGCGGCGGTGCCGCTCGTCAGGGGGATCCCGGTGCTCGGGGGAGTCACCGACGGGAGACCCGGGGTCCGGTGGGCGGAGCGTCGATGGCGGCCCATCCGCTGCCTTCCTTGGCTGCTCGGCGTCGATCGTGCGTCACTCGTACGGGGAGACCACGAGGGAGAGCTGTGCGCGGCGACTGTAGGGCAATAAGCGCGGGGCCGAAGTGCTGCGTCTGCAATTGGCCGGTTAGCGTGCAGACATGAACGAGAATGTCCGTCTGACGGCGTGGGTCCGTGGTCGTGTGCAAGGTGTCGGCTTCCGTTGGTTCGCACGGGAGAATGCGCTGCGGATCGGAGGGCTCACCGGATTCGCCTCGAATCTCGCCGACGGCCGCGTCCAGGTGGTCGCCGAAGGAACCCGGGAAGGCTGCGAACGATTGCTCGACTGGTTGCGTACCGGCGACACGCCGGGCCGCGTCGAGGGTGTCACGGAGATCTGGGGCGAGCCGCGCGGCGGCTACGGCGGCTTCGAGATCCGTTGAGGAGTCCCCTGCCGGGCGGGGGAGCGGGGGCGGGACGGGAGCGGAAAAGGATATTCCGCGCGGGGGAAGTGAAGCGCCGGAACCCAAGGGGCGACAGGGAAGCGGCGGCCTTGCTCGATATGTCATTGGCATATGCAAAAGGCAGCAATTCCCTGATGGTTGCCAAGACGGCCGAGCCGTGGAAGGCTGCCAGTCAACGGATGATCTCCACGCCCCCCGGGCCCGGGTGACAAAGAGCCGCGGATTCCCCGCCGCGCCCCCGGCGACGCCCGTGGATACAGGGTGTGATCGTGTTGACCGTCAAACTTTTTGGTGAGACTCTGGAAGCCCCGCGCACCTTAGCTGTTTGGCATTGAGCACCGCAGTAGCGATGGCAGACACCGCGGGTGCGAATCCCTCACGACCCACACCGCTTCGGTCGGTCACTCAGTGTGGAGGACCATCCATCATGGCAAAGGCGCTTCTCGGTTACGTCGGCGGCTCCGACCCCCGAGTCCTCGCCGAGATGCGACGGCTTCAGCAGCGCGTCCAGGACCTGGAATCCGAGCTCATCCGGATGCAGGCCGAGAACGACGCGCTGACTGCCGCCGCTCACCACGGCGACTCGCTGCTCGACAGCATCGACGTATCCAAGGCGGAGCCTGCGCTCGCCTGACCGCACGCCCTGCCCCCGAGGGCCGGTCGGGCCGCACTGTCAACCGCTTGAGATTCTGCAAGGGGCGCTTCGGCGTCCCTTCGTCGTGTCCGCCCCGTACGCAAGCCCTGTGCCCCGCCGTTTCCGGCCGTTTTCCCTCGCGCGCTTCACGTCTGATGTGCCCTGCCTCCCGCCGGGCGAAACCCCGCGTTGACCAAGGACACGGCCAAGGACACCGGTCGTCGGCGCGCCCCTGACGCGGACGGCGCGCCAGCCGCCGCCACGGGGCGCCGGTGGGAGCCGGGCGGCCGGTAGAGTCCTACCGCGTGCACCTCAAGAGCCTGACCCTGCGCGGGTTCAAGTCCTTCGCCTCCGCCACGACCCTGCGCTTCGAACCCGGCATCACCTGCGTCGTCGGCCCCAACGGCTCCGGCAAGTCCAATGTCGTCGACGCCCTGTCCTGGGTCATGGGCGAGCAGGGCGCCAAGTCCCTGCGCGGCGGCAAGATGGAGGACGTCATCTTCGCCGGGACCACTGGCCGTCCGCCGCTCGGCCGCGCCGAGGTGTCCCTGACCATCGACAACTCCGACGGTGCCCTGCCCATCGAGTACACCGAGGTCACCATCACGCGGACCATGTTCCGCAACGGCGGCAGCGAGTACCAGATCAACGGCGACACCTGCCGCCTGCTGGACATCCAGGAGCTCCTGTCCGACTCCGGCATCGGCCGCGAGATGCACGTCATCGTCGGCCAGGGCCAGCTCGACTCCGTCCTGCACGCCGACCCGGCCGGACGCCGCGCCTTCATCGAGGAGGCCGCCGGCGTCCTCAAGCACCGCAAGCGCAAGGAGAAGGCGCTGCGCAAGCTGGACGCGATGCAGGCCAACCTCTCCCGCGTCCAGGACCTCACCGAGGAACTGCGCCGCCAGCTCAAGCCACTGGGCCGGCAGGCCGCGGTCGCCCGCCGGGCCGCCGTCATCCAGGCCGACCTGCGCGACGCCCGGCTGCGGCTGCTCGCCGACGACCTGGTGACCCTGCGCGAGGCGCTGCGCACCGAGGTCGCCGACGAGGCGGCCCTGCGCAGCCGCAAGGAGGCCACCGAGGCGGAACTGCGGGAAACCGCACACCGCGAGGCCCGCCTTGAGGAACAGCTGCGCACCCTCACCCCCCGCCTCGCCCGCGCCCAGCAGACCTGGCACGAGCTGTCCCGGCTCGCCGAACGGGTGCGCGGCACGATCGGGCTCGCCGACGCCCGGGTCACCAGCGCCGGCGCGGCCCCCGAGGAGGAGCGGCGCGGCCGCGACCCCGAGGACCTGGAGCGCGAGGCGGTGCGGATCCGCGAGCAGGAGGCCGAGCTGGAGGCCGCCCTGGAAGCCGCGAGCCGGGCCCTGGAGGACACCGCCGCGCACCGGGCCGAGCTGGAACGCCGCCTCGCCGAGGAGGACCGCCGGCTCCGCGACGCCGCCCGCGCCCTCGCCGACCACCGCGAAGGACTCGCCCGGCTCCAGGGCAGGGTCACCGCCGCCCACGGGCGCGCCGCCGCCGCCCGCGCCGAGATCGGCCGGCTCGCCGCGGCCCGCGCCGAGTCCGCCGAACGCGCCGCCCGGGCCCAGGAGGAGTACGAGCGCCGGCAGGCCGAGGTCGACGGCCTCGCGGCCGGCGACACCGAGCTCGCCGGAGCGCACACGGCGGCCGGCGACGAACTGGCCGCCGCCGACGCCGCGTTCGCCGCGGCCCGCGAGGAACTCACCGCCGCCGAACGCCGCCGCGCCGCGACCGCCGCCCGCCGGGACGCGCTCGCCCTGGGCCTGCGCCGCAAGGACGGCACCGGGGCCCTGCTCAGCGCGCAGGATCGTTTGGCCGGTCTGCTGGGCCCGGCCGCCGAACTCCTCACCGTCACCCCCGGCTTCGAGCTTCCCCTCGCCGCCGCCCTCGGCGCCGCCGCCGACGCTCTCGCCGTCACCGACACCGCCACCGCGGCCGATGCGCTGCGGCGGCTGCGCAAGCAGGACGCGGGCCGGGTGGCCCTGCTCGTCAGCGGCGGCCTCCTCGCGCCGCGCCCCGAACCCGCGCCGGACGGACTGCGCCGCGCGGCCGAACTCGTCGGCGGCCCCGAGGAGTTGCTGCCCGCCGTGCACGCCCTGCTGCGCGACATCGTGGTCGTCGCCACCCTGGAGGACGCGGAGGAACTCGTCGCCGCGCACCCGCGGTTCACGGCCGTCACCGCCGAAGGCGACCTGCTCGGCGCCCACTTCGCGCGCGGCGGCTCCGGCGGGGCGCCCAGCCTGCTGGAGACCCAGGCCGCCGTCGACGAGGCCGACGCCGAACTCGCCCGCCTCGCCGCCCACTGCGAGCACCTGGCCGCCGAGCAACGGGCCGCCGGGGAACGGCGCACCGAGTGCGCCGCGCGCGTGGCGGAGCTCGCGGCCCGGCGCAGCGCGGCCGACCGCGAGAAGTCCCAGGTCGCCCAGGCGCTGGGCCGCCTCGCCGGGCAGGCGCGCGCCGCCGCCGAGGAGGCCGGACGCGCCGCCGCCGCCGTCACCCGCGCCGAGGAGGCCCTCGCCCGGGCCGCCGAGGAGGCCGAGGAACTGGCCGCACGGCTGGCCGCCGCCGAGGAGGCCGCCCCCGGCACCGGCACGGACGAACCCGACACCTCCGTCCGCGACCGGCTGGCCGCCGACGCCGCCAACGCGCGGCAGACCGAGATGGAGGCCCGCCTCCAGGTCCGTACGCACGAGGAGCGCGTCAAGGCCCTCGCGGGCCGGGCGGACGGACTCGACCGGGCGGCCCGCGCCGAACGCGAGGCGCGCTCCCGGGCCGCCCAGCGCCGCGCCCGGCTCCAGTACGAGGCCCGGGTGGCCGGCGCGGTCGCGGCCGGCGCCCGGCAACTGCTCGCCCACGTCGAGGTCTCCCTCGTCCGCGCCGAGGAGGAGCGCACCCGGGCCGAGGCGGCGAAGGCCGAGCGGGAACGCGAGCTCACCGTCGAACGCGACCGCGGCCGCGGGCTGAAGGCCGAGCTCGACAAGCTCACCGACTCCGTGCACCGCGGCGAGGTCCTCGGCGCCGAGAAGCGGCTGCGCATCGAGCAACTGGAGACCAGGGCCCTGGAGGAACTGGGCGTCGAACCCGCCGGGCTGATCGCCGAGTACGGCCCGGACCAGCCCGTACCGCCCTCACCCCCCGCCGAGGGCGAGCGGCTGCCCGAGGACCCGGACCACCCCGGGATGCGGCCCCGGCCCTACGACCGCGCCGAACAGGAGAAGCGCCTGAAGGCCGCCGAGCGCGCCCACCAGCAGCTGGGCAAGGTCAACCCGCTCGCGCTGGAGGAGTACGCGGCCCTGGAGGAGCGGCACAACTTCCTCTCCGAACAGCTCGCGGACCTCAAGAAGACCCGCAGCGACCTGCTGCAGGTCGTCAAGGACGTCGACCGGCGGGTCGAGGAGGTCTTCACCGAGGCCTACCGCGACACCGCCCGCGAGTTCGAGGGCGTCTTCTCCCGGCTCTTCCCCGGCGGCGAGGGCCGTCTCGTCCTCACCGACCCCGAGGACATGCTGGCCACCGGCGTCGACGTCGAGGCCCGTCCGCCCGGCAAGAAGGTCAAACGGCTCTCGCTGCTCTCCGGCGGCGAACGCTCACTGACCGCGGTCGCGCTCCTCGTCGCGATCTTCAAGGCGCGCCCCAGCCCCTTCTACGTGATGGACGAGGTCGAGGCCGCCCTCGACGACACCAATCTCCAGCGCCTTATCGGGATCATGAAGGAGCTGCAGGAGAGTTCGCAGCTGATCGTGATCACGCATCAGAAGCGCACGATGGAGGTCGCGGACGCGCTCTACGGCGTCTCCATGCAGGGCGACGGGGTGTCCAAGGTCATCAGCCAGCGACTGCGCTGAGCCATCCCTTTGCTTCCCTTCCCAGTTCCCTTCATGTGTTGAAGTCAACATCCGCGAAGCTTGGGAGAAACTTCTTGCTTACGACCTATTGACTTAGAAAAATGAAGGCTTAGGGTCTGCAACGTTGCTATTACCTTCAAGTGGTGGCCCCCCTCGTTCCGTGCCCCACTGGAAGGGCCACCCCCCTCACGTCCGGCAGTGTCGCCGGGCCTTTGGAGTACACGTTGACCAGCACTGCGATGGCGCAGGGGTCGCAGGGCCGCAAGGCCCAGCCCGACCACCTCGGCCATGTCATCTTCATCACCGCGGCCGCGGCCATGGGTGGCTTCCTCTTCGGCTACGACAGCTCCGTGATCAACGGCGCCGTCGAGGGCATCCGAGGGAAGTACGGCATCGGCTCGGCCACCCTGGCCCAGGTCATCGCCATCGCCCTGATCGGCTGCGCCGTCGGCGCCGCCACCGCGGGCCGGCTCGCGGACCGCATCGGCCGGATCCGCGTCATGCAGATCTCCGCCGTCCTCTTCACGATCAGCGCGATCGGCTCGGCCCTGCCCTTCGCCCTGTGGGACCTGGCCATGTGGCGCGTCCTGGGCGGCATCGCCATCGGCATGGCCTCCGTCATCGGCCCCGCCTACATCGCCGAGGTCTCCCCGCCCGCCTACCGCGGCCGCCTCGGCTCCTTCCAGCAGGCCGCCATCGTCGTCGGCATCGCGGTCTCCCAGCTGGTCAACTGGGGCATCCTCAACGCCGCCAACGGCGAGCAGCGCGGTCACCTCCTCGGCATCGAGGCCTGGCAGGTCATGCTCGGCGTCATGGTCGTCCCGGCCGTCCTCTACGGCCTGCTCTCCTTCGCGATCCCCGAGTCCCCCCGCTTCCTGATCTCCGTCAACAAGATCGACAAGGCCAAGGCCGTACTGGCCGACGTCGAGGGCAGCGGCATCGACCTCGACGCCCGCGTCGCCGAGATCGAGCACGCGATGCACAGCGAGCAGAAGTCCACCTTCAAGGACCTGCTCGGCGGCCGCTTCGGCCTGCTGCCCATCGTCTGGATCGGCATCGGCCTCTCCGTCTTCCAGCAGTTCGTCGGCATCAACGTCGCGTTCTACTACTCCTCGACGCTGTGGCAGTCCGTGGGCATCAACCCCGAGAGCTCGTTCTTCTACAGCTTCACCACGTCGATCATCAACATCGTCGGCACCGTGATCGCGATGGTCCTCGTCGACCGCATCGGCCGCAGGCCGCTCGCCCTCGTCGGCTCCGCCGGCATGGCCGTCTCCCTCGCCCTCGAAGCCTGGGCCTTCGCCTCCAAGACCGCGGACGGCACCCTGCCGACCGCCCAGGGCACCGTCGCCCTCATCGCGGCCCACGCCTTCGTGCTCTTCTTCGCCCTGTCGTGGGGTGTCGTGGTCTGGGTCTTCCTCGGCGAGATGTTCCCCAACCGCATCCGCGCCGCGGCCCTCGGCGTCGCCGCCTCCGCGCAGTGGGTCGCCAACTGGGCCATCACGGCCAGCTTCCCGAGCCTGTCCGACTGGAACCTGTCCGGGGCGTACATCATCTACGCGGTCTTCGCCGTGCTCTCGATCCCCTTCGTGCTGAAGTTCGTGAAGGAGACCAAGGGCAAGGCGTTGGAGGAGATGGGCTAACCCCCCCCGCCGCCCTTCTCCTCGAAGGCCGCTGCCTTGGCTCCACGCGGAGCCGGGGCAGCGGCCTTTTGCGTGGGGTGCGGGGTGCGGGGTGCGGGGTGCGAGCGCGGATGCGGATGCGGATGCGGGGCAGCACGCACGCCGCCCAAGCGTTCTTGAGCCTCTGGCGACGGCCGTCTAACCAGCGGCTTCCTTGGCGAGTTGCTCGAACGCATCGGCGTACTCCTCAGCGCTCGGCGTGATGTACCCCTCCTCTGCGGGGCACTGGCGAGAAGCCGGGACGACTTTGCCGGATGCGATGACGTGGCCTGTGGCGGCCGCGCGGAGCTCCAGCAGGTACTTCCCGGTCCGGAGCGGGACGCTGCGGCCCGCGTAGGTGCAGGTCCGCCCGGTGGCCCAGTTGTCGTCCTTGTCGATGCCCGTGCAGCCGACCAGTTGCACCCGACGGGCGTCCTGCTCCTTCCACGTCAGATGCGCGCTGTCGGGCAGGGAACCCAGTTCGATCCGGGCCCGGCCGGGGCTGCCGCCGCTCTGCTGGTGGTAGAGCCAGACGGGAGCCGGGCCGGCTCCCGTCCGGGGCGCGCTCCCGCGGAAGTAGCTGGGCGGGAGTTCGCACAGTCCTATCAGGCTGCTGCTCCTGGTCAGTACCTCGTTGACCTCTCGCGGAGTCGTCTTGCTGCGCACCACTGCGCCGATGATGACGAACGGGATCCCAAGGATCAGGGCGAAAACCACGACAGCCCCCAGGGGTGTGGACCAGATCCCCCAGTCCCCTATACGCCTCAGCAAAGCCCCTCAATCCCCCTCAAGCAGCGCGAACTCCAAGATCGTATCCGCCCCGGACGAACCCCGCGCGCGTTCAGCTGCCGCCCCCGAGCCGCCGCCCACGGGCGCACCGGGCGGCCCCGGCGCCGACCCGGGCGGAGGCCGAGAGCGGGCGATGGGGGCGCGGGTCCGGTAACCGCGTCGGGCGGGGCCGCGTGAGGAGGCCGCACCATAGGCCATAGGCCGTGGTTTGGGGGAGCGGGCAGCTGCCGCGCTGTGGCCGGGCCCGTCGTGGGCGCTCCGCTCGGCGTGGCACCACCGTGGCCAGGCGTCCGCCCGCTCCACCATGGGGAGTTGCGGCTCACCCGGCCCGCTTCGGCTCCCCTGCGCCCTCCAGTAGCCCTGCCAGGGTCCGTACGGTCTCCACCGGCCACACCAGCCGCACCACCCCGGCCCCGTCCGCCCGCGCCGCCGCCGACATCGAGGCTCCGACCGCGTCCACTCCCGCCGCCGTCAGTGCCTGCTCCAGCTCCGCCGCCGCGTCCTTCGCCGCACGCCAGCCCGTCACGTAGTCCACTCCGCGCACCCACGCCACCAGGTCCGGGTCGGGCTCTCCCGCGTCGGACCACAGGCTGTCTGACTCGCGCATGGCCCGGACTTGCCGATGTCTGACTGGCTGCTCACGCCCCGGCAGTCGGCGGGCGCCGCCGGCAGGGACAGTCCCCAGCCGCCGTGCTCGTCGTCAGCACGGGCCGCGGGGCGCCGGTGGTCCGCGTCGTCCACCGCGGTCCGGCCGTCACGCCGGAAGACCGTTTCGATCTCTTCCTGCTTCCCCTTCATGCCCAGCAGCATTGCGGGCGCCAGTTCAGGAATCGATCCCACCGTGAGTACCCACGGTGGGTAAACTCACCGGTAACCACCGCTATAGGAGGCCCAGGGGCGGAGCCCCCGGTGGGGGAGGACGTGTTTCCGGGTGCCGGGAGCGTGGGTGGGCACGGCACGGCAAAGGCCCCCTCCAACCGCTCTGAGCGGTGAAGGGGGCCTCGGACCCGGAGCGGCGAGCGCGCCCTTACACGGAGACCTTCTCGGCCCCGGCGTCCGCCTCCGCCGCGGACTCCTCGGAGCCGTTCTCGCGCGGCGTCGGCAGTACGGCCATCAGCAGCGCCGAGATGGCGATCGTGGCCGCCCAGCCCAGCCCGTACTTGCCGATGAACGTCGACGACAGCGGGCCGCTGAACCAGTCGCAGGCGGTGAAGGACAGGCCCGCGAGGAGCGCCACGGCCCAGGAGGTCATGGCCTGCCAGCAGAAACCGCCCGCGTACCAGTAGCGGCTGGTGCGCCCGGTGTCCATGAGCCCCTCCGCGTCGTAGCGCACGGCACGCGCGCGGCGGCGCAGCATGTCGACGGAGTAGACGCCGATCCAGGCGGAGAAGGAGACCGCGAGCAGGATCAGGAAGGTGATGAAGGAGCTGAGGAAGCTCTTCGCGACGAGCATCAGGAGCAGACCGCCGACGAGGGAGATGACGGCGTTGATGCTGACGGCGAGGGCTCGCGGCAGCTTGACGCCCATGGTCTGCGCGGTGAAACCGGCGGAGTACATGGACAGGCTGTTGATCAGCAGCATGCCGACGATCGCGGTGACCAGGTACGGCACGGCGATCCAGGTCGGCAGGATGTCGCCGAGGAAGGACACCGGGTCCGGGGCGTCGGCCAGGCCGGGGGTGGCGACGGCCATCACGGCGCCCATGAGGACCATCGGCACCATGACGATGCCCGCGCCGGAGACGGTCGCACCGACGATCTTCTTGCCGGAGGCGGCGTGCGGCAGGTAGCGCGCGAAGTCGGGGCCGGTGGGCACCCAGCTGATGCCGCCGGCGGCGATGGTGCCGATGCCCGCGATCATCATGGCGGTGGAGCCGGCGGGCTTGGAGAAGACGTTGTCCCAGTCCATGTTGGCGATCAGGTAGACCAGCACGAGGACGCTGAAGACGCCGAAGAGGTACGTCGACCACTTGTTGCAGACGTTGAGCGCCTTGCGGCCCATGCCGCTGACCAGGAAGGTGCAGGCCACGAAGGCGAACAGGGTGACGACGATCAGGATCGTGTTGCTCTTGATGCCGAAGAGCAGGTCCAGGACGGTCAGTACGGCGTAGGCGCCGGTGACCGCGTTGATCGTCTCCCAGCCGAAGCGGGCGACCCACAGGATCGCGCCGGGGAAGAGGTTGCCGCGCACACCGAAGGTGGCCCGGGAGAGCATCGCGCCGGGAGCACCGCCCCACTTGCCGGAGACCGACAGCAGCCCCACGAGGCCGAAGGACGCGACCGCGGCGCACGCCGCGACGATCAGGACCTGCCAGAAGTTCAGCTTGTTGAAGACCACCAGGGCGGCACCCATGGTGAGCAGCAGGACGCTGATGTTGGCGGCGACCCAGGTGGGGAAGAGCTCGCGGACCCTGCCGTGTCGCTCGTGGTCGGGTACGGGCTCGATGCCGCGGGTTTCTATGGCGCCGTCGAGGTCGCCGTTGACCTCGGTGACGGTGGACGCGTTGTCCATGTGGGGGGCTCCGGTGAAGCGGGGCTTTACGTGCCGTTGACAGGAGGGGAACGCTGGGACTCTACGCGCGTCGCAACGTCGCATGCCATCGTACTTTGCTCCAACTTTGGCCGGAAAGTGGCTTTAGTCCTTAGAGATACCTCCAAAAACAGGCCGTACTGAGTCGTACCGAGTCGGTCTCGACGGCAAAAAATCCGGCGCACCGCCGACGGCGCGGTCCTGCCGCCGCGGTGTCCGATACTGGGTCCGTTATGGAAATCGTCATCCTTGCCGTAGTCATCGCTGTCGTCGCGCTCGGCGCGATCAGCGGGCTCGTGGTGAGCAGCCGCAAGAAGAAGCAGCTGCCCCCGGCCCCGCCGAGCAGCCCGTCCGTCACCGCGCCGCCCGCCGAGCCGCACGTCGGCGAGGAGGCGGAGGCGGCGCCCGAGGCCCCCCGCCGGACCATCGAGGAAGTGGAGCTGCCGGCCGCCGAGGCGCCGGCGGCCCCGGCCGAGCCCGCCCCGGTCGTCGAGCCGGAGGCCCCGGCCGCGCCCGCGATCGAGGTCCCGGAGCCGACCGCCGGCCGGCTCGTGCGGCTGCGCACCCGGCTCTCCCGTTCGCAGAACTCCCTGGGCAAGGGTCTGCTGACCCTGCTCTCCCGCGAGCACCTCGACGAGGAGACGTGGGAGGAGATCGAGGACACCCTGCTCACCGCCGACGTCGGCGTCGGCCCCACCCAGGAGCTCGTCGAGCGGCTGCGGGAGCGCGTGAAGGTGCTCGGCACCCGCACCCCCGAGGAGCTGCGCGGCCTGCTCCGCGAGGAGCTCGTCGCCCTCATCGGCGCCGACGCCGACCGCGCCGTCCACACCGAGCCCGGTGTCGGCGTGAACGGCGCGGAGAAGCCCGGTGTCGTCCTGGTCGTCGGCGTCAACGGCGTCGGCAAGACCACCACCACCGGCAAGCTCGCCCGGGTGCTCGTCGCGGACGGCAGGTCCGTGGTCCTGGGTGCCGCCGACACCTTCCGTGCCGCCGCCGCCGATCAGCTCCAGACCTGGGGCGAGCGCGTCGGCGCCCGTACGGTCCGCGGGCCCGAGGGCGGTGACCCGGCCTCCGTCGCCTTCGACGCGGTCAAGGAGGGCATCGCGGAGAACGCCGATGTCGTCCTCATCGACACCGCCGGCCGGCTGCACACCAAGACCGGGCTCATGGACGAGCTCGGCAAGGTCAAGCGCGTGGTGGAGAAGCACGGCGCGGTCGACGAGGTGCTGCTCGTCCTGGACGCGACGACCGGGCAGAACGGCCTGACGCAGGCGCGGGTCTTCGCCGAGGTCGTGGACATCACGGGCATCGTGCTCACCAAGCTGGACGGCACCGCCAAGGGCGGCATCGTCGTGGCCGTCCAGCGCGAACTGGGCGTGCCGGTGAAGCTGGTGGGCCTGGGCGAGGGTGCGGACGACCTGGCGCCGTTCGAGCCGGAGGCGTTCGTCGACGCCCTGATCGGGGACTGACCCCCCGCCGCCCGGCGCGGGCGGCACAGCGAGGGCGGAGAAAGGGCCCCGTTCGCAGGTGCAGCTGCGAACGGGGCCCTTTCGTACGGGGGTTCACCCGGGCCGTCCCGGCCCGGGGCGCTTCCTCCGGGGCGCGGCGGTGCTCAGGCCGTCGCCGAGCGGTGGCAGACGTAGGCCAGGGTGCCCAGCAGCAGCCGGGCCTGCGGCGGGCGGCCCGCCGTGTCGAGGGTGGGCGGGCGCAGCCAGCGCATCGGGCCCAGGCCCGCGTGGTCGGAGGGCGGCGCGGTGACGTGGTCGCCGGGGCCCAGGCAGCGCAGGTCCAGCCGCGCGTCGTCCCAGCCCATCCGGTAGAGCAGCTGCGGGAGTTCGGCCGCGGCACCGGGGGCGACGAAGAACAGCGCGCGCCCGTGCGGGCTGAGGGCGACCGGGCCGAGCGGCAGCCCCATCCGCTCAAGGCGGGCCAGGGCGTGCCGCCCCGCGGCCTCCGCGACCTCCAGGACGTCGAAGCTGCGGCCCACCGGCAACAGCACGGCGGCGCCCGGCACTTCGGCCCACGCGGCACTCGCGGCGTCCAGCGTGGCGCCCGCCGGGACCGCGGAGGCGAAGGAGAGCGGGTGGGCGCCGGGGGCCGGGCAGTCGGCGGCCCCGCACGAGCAGACCACGCGCCCGCCGCCGCGCGAGGCACGGGCCCCCGGCACCACGTCCCACCGCCACAGGCCGGTGTACTCCGCCACCGCCGTCACGCACTCGGGCGCGCGTCCACGGCGCCGAGTGCTCGGACGCAGGTCCCGGATGCCGCCGATTGTGAAGCCCATGCCCCCTCCAACGGGTCGTGCTCGCCGATGGTTACGAGTCGGAGTGTCTCGAACACGGACGGTCGCCGAATCCCTTTGTGGGGCGGCGTGACGGTGTGCGGCAGGTGGTGCGGCCCGGGGTGTGCGCCATGACGTGCACCGATCCACCCTCTCCCTGGCCCCTCTCTGATCGTCCCGCGTCAAGCCGGCGTCAAGTCAATCGCCTCACGGCCCCGTTGGGTTCATTCCTTGGGGTGGCGAATGGTGGCGATTGCTGGACTGCCCTCGCTTCATCGGTGATCGTAGGATTACTTTCGGTGCGCGGACTCTCCCCGTCTCCCGCCGCAGAGGCCCTCGTCGCGAAGGTTTCCGATCAGGATCCGACCACGGGGGACGTGCCGCCGGGAGTGCCGCGGACAGTGCGGGCGGCCGCAAGAGGCGGCGGACCGTGGGTCGTTCACGCGGCCGCGGACGGGGCCGCGCGCAGAAGCAGAGCTCTTTGGATGGGGGCGTTCCGGTTGAGCGGCAACGACAGCGGCACCGGCGGTACCGTCGGCGCCGACAGGGCTGGGACGGCCGACGCGGCCGAGCGGGACGGCAAGCGCCCCAATGAGCAGCTCAACTCCTGGTTCCTGCGCAGCGGCTGGTCGAAGGGCGAGCTCGCGCGCCAGGTCAACCGCAGAGCGCGGCAGCTGGGCGCCCACCACATCAGCACCGACACCTCCCGGGTGCGCCGCTGGCTGGACGGCGAGCAGCCGCGCGAGCCCATCCCCAAGATCCTCTCGGAGCTGTTCTCCGAGCGGTTCGGCTGTGTCGTGGGCATCGAGGACATCGGGCTGCGGCCCGCGCACCAGTCGCCGTCCGTCTCCGGGGTGGACCTGCCCTGGGCGGGCCCCCGCACGGTCGAGCTGATCAGCGAGTTCTCGCGCAGCGATCTGATGCTGGCCCGGCGCGGCTTCCTCGGCGCCTCGCTCGCGCTGTCCGCGGGCCCCGCGCTCATCGAGCCGATGCAGCGCTGGCTGGCCCCGGGCTCCTCGGGCCGGGAGGCCGCCGTCGCGGCGGCCGACCGGCACGGCGGTCCGCGCCGCGCCAAGCTCTCCCCGCCCGAGCTCGACCTGCTGGAGTCCACCACGACGATGTTCCGGCAGTGGGACGCCCAGTGCGGCGGGGGCCTGCGCCGCAAGGCCGTCGTCGGCCAGCTGCACGAGGTGACGGATCTGCTCCAGGAGCCGCAGTCCGAGGCCACGGGCAAGCGCCTGTTCAAGGTCGCGGCCGAACTGGCCCAGCTGGCGGGCTGGATGAGCTATGACATCGGCCTGCACCCCACCGCCCAGAAGTACTTCGTGCTCGCCCTGCACGCCGCCAAGGAGGCCGGTGACCGCCCCCTCGGCTCGTACATCCTCTCCAGCATGAGCCGCCAGATGATCCATCTCGGCCGCCCCGAGGACGCGTTGGAGCTGATCCACCTCGGGCAGTACGGCTCCCGCGAGACGGCCACCCCCCGCACCCAGGCGATGCTGTACGCGGTCGAGGCCCGCGCGTACGCCACCCTGGGCCAGCCGGCCAAGTGCAAGCGCGCCGTGCACATGGCGGAGGACTGCTTCGCGGACTGCGCCGCGCGCGACGGCGACCCCGACTGGATCCGCTTCTTCTCCGAGGCCGAGCTCAACGCGGAGAACGCCCACTCCTACCGCGACCTGGCGTATGTGGCCGGCCGCAGCCCCGCCTACACCTCGCTGGCCCGGCCCAAGATGGAGCGCGCGGTCGAGCTGTTCTCCCAGGACACCGAGCACTACCGCTCGTACGCGCTCAACCTCATCGGCCTGGCCACCGTGAATCTGATGGAGCGCGAGCCCGAGGAGTCCGCCGTCTACGCGGCCAAGGCCCTGCGGATCGCCAAGCGGGTGCGCTCCGAGCGGGTCAACAACCGGCTGCGCAAGACGGTGGGCACGGCCGCGCGCGACTTCGGGGATGTCGCCGAGGTCGTCGCGCTCACCGACCAACTCTCCGTCCATCTGCCGGAGTCCGCCGAGGCCGCGCACGCGGTCTGACCCGCCTCCTTCGGCCCGGCCCGGCCCCGCTCGCGGGGCCTTTCGGACCCGGCCGCGGCGCACCGCCCGTACAGCCCGACTCGGCTCCCCCACGCCAGGTCCGCCGAGCGGTCGCCGCGGCCGGCTCATCGCACCCCGCTCCCGCGCCCTCCCGCGCGCCGGCGGCGGACGATCAAGGCCGGTTCATCCGTGCGTAACACCAAGGACGTCTTCGTCACTGGAGCGAAACAACCCGCTGCATCGGCTGAAACCCGTCTGCGTCAGCCTCGTGGCCACACCGGCCCACCGAAGTCCCCGCCCGCTCGGGTGTACGGGCGGCCGCCGCTTCGAGGAGACCGACGGAGACCGACCATGAATGGCGCCAACACAGCGTTCGTTTTGATCAGTGCCGCCCTGGTGATGCTGATGACACCCGGGCTGGCCTTCTTCTACGGCGGCATGGTGCGCGTCAAGAGCGCCCTCAACATGCTGATGATGTCCTTCATCTCGCTGGGCATCGTCAGCGTCCTGTGGGTCCTCTACGGCTACGCGCTCGCCTTCGGGGACGACCTGGGCGCCGGACTGCTGGGCGACTTCGCCCACCTCGGCCTGCGCGGCATCGGCCCGTCCTCGCTGACGGACGCGGGCAAGGAGTCCGTGCCCGTCCTCGCCTTCGCCCTCTTCCAGCTGATGTTCGCGGTACTGACCCCGGCGCTGATGAGCGGGGCGCTCGCGGACCGGGTGAAGTTCAGCGCCTGGGCGCTGTTCATCACGCTGTGGGTGAGCGTCGTGTACTTCCCCGTCGCGCACTGGGTCTGGCAGACCGACGGCTGGCTCGCCCGGCTCAAGGTCATCGACTTCGCGGGCGGGACGGCCGTCCACATCAACGCGGGCATCGGCGCGCTCGCCGCCGTCCTCGTCGTCGGCAGGCGCACCGGCTTCGCCAAGGAGCCGATGCGGCCGCACAACCTGCCGCTGGTCCTGCTCGGCGCGGGCCTGCTGTGGTTCGGCTGGTTCGGCTTCAACGCCGGCTCGGCGCTCGCCGCGAACGGCACCGCCGCCAACATGGCCTTCAACACCCAGGTGGCCACCGGCGCCGCCATGCTCGGCTGGCTCGCCTACGAGCGCGTGCGGCACGGCGCGTTCACCACCCTCGGCGCGGCCTCCGGCGCCGTCGCCGGACTCGTCGCCATCACCCCCTCCGGCGCCGCCGTGAACGCCTTCGGCGCCCTCCTCATCGGCCTCGTCGCCGGCGCCGTCTGCTCCTGGGCGGTCGGCCTGAAGTTCCGGCTCGGCTTCGACGACTCCCTCGACGTGGTCGGCGTCCACCTCGTCGGCGGCGTCATCGGCACCCTGCTCGTCGGCCTGCTCGCCACGGACGGCGTCGGAGGACTCACCCAGCTCGGCCGGCAGGCCACCGGGGCCTTCTCCGTCATGGCCTACTCCTTCACCCTCTCCTGGCTGCTGGCCAAACTCGTCGACAGGACCATCGGCTTCCGCTCCCGCCACGACGACGAGATCAGCGGCCTCGACCAGGCGTACCACGCCGAGACCGGCTACGACTTCAGCGCCGTCGGCGGCGCCGCGGCCCCCCGCGGCAGCACGCCCGAACCCGACCGGCAGCACGCGGCCGAGCAGCCGCAGCAGCCGTCGGCGCCGCACAAGAAGGTGGAGGCATGAAGCTCATCACCGCGATCGTCAAGCCCTTCCAGCGCGACGCCGTCAAGGACGCCCTGCAGAGATTCAACGTCCATGGCCTGACCGTCACCGAGGCCAGCGGCTACGGCCGGCAGCGCGGCCACACCGAGGTCTACCGGGGCGCCGAGTACCGCGTCGACCTCGTACCGAAGGTCCGTATCGAGGTCCTCGCCGAGGACGCCGACGTCGAGGACATCGTCGACGTCATCACCAAGGCCGCCCGCACCGGAAAGATCGGCGACGGCAAGGTATGGGTCGTCCCCGTCGAGACGGTCGTGCGGGTCCGCACCGGCGAACGCGGCGCCGACGCGCTCTGAGCCGACGGCACGGACAAGCGACCACGAGGGGACCGCAGTTGACGCAGCTGACGACGGACGGCAGCACCGCGGAGTCCGGCGGCTACGCGGCCGCCCGGCTGCACCTGCTGCACCGCGACACCCTCACCGGCCCGCCCCGCCGCGCCGCCCTCGCCCGCCTCACCGACCAGTGGCTCGGCGGGCTGCTCGGCCACAGCCGCGGCGTCGCGCTCGTGGCCGTCGGCGGCTACGGGCGCGGCGAACTCTCCCCGCGCAGCGACCTCGACGTCCTGCTGCTGCACGACGGCTCCGCCGGCCCCGGCGAACTCGGCGCCGTCGCCGACCGCGTCTGGTACCCGGTGTGGGACATGGGCCTCGCCCTCGACCACTCCGTGCGCACCCCGCTGGAGGCCCGCAAGGCCGCCGCCGGCGACCTGCGGGTCCACCTCGGCCTCCTCGACGCCCGCCACCTCGCCGGCGACGCCCGTCTGACCTCCGCCGTCCGCGCCACCGCCTACGCCGACTGGCGCGCCCAGGCCCCCGCCCGGCTGCCCGAACTGCGCGAACTCGGCGAGGAACGCGCCCGCGTCCAGGGCGAGTTGCGCTTCCTGCTGGAGCCCGACCTGAAGGAGGCGCGCGGCGGACTGCGCGACGCCACCGCCCTGCGCGCCGTCGCCGCCTCCTGGCTCGCCGACGCCCCCCGCTCCGGCCTGGCCCGCGCCCGCGCCCACCTCCTCGACGTCCGCGACGCCCTGCACCTGACCACGGGACGGGCCACCGACCGGCTCTCCCTCCAGGAACAGGACCAGGTCGCCGCCGCCCTCGGCCTGCCCGACGCCGACGCCCTGCTGCACGGCGTGTACGAAGCGGCCCGCACCGTCTCCTACGCCGCCGACATCACCTGGCGCGAGGTCGGCCGCATCCTGCGCGCCCGCTCCGGCCGGCCCCGGCTGCGCCGCATCCTGGGCGGGCGCGGCGGCCGCGGCGGTTTCGCCGAACCCGAGCGCCTGCCGCTCGCAGAGGGCGTCGTCGAGCAGGACGGCGAGGCGGTCCTCGCCCGTACCGCCCGGCCCGAGCACGACCCCGTCCTGCCGCTGCGTGCCGCGGCCGCCGCCGCGCAGGCCGGGCTGCCGCTCGCCCCGCACGCCGTGCGCCGCCTCGCCGACCGGGCCGGACCGCTGCCGCTGCCCTGGCCCGCCGAGGCCCGCGAGGCGCTGGTCACCCTGCTCGGCGCGGGCGAGGCCGCCGTCCCCGTGTGGGAGGCGCTCGAAGCCGACGGCCTGGTCTCCCGGCTGCTCCCCGAGTGGGAGACGGTGCGCTGCCGCCCGCAGCGCAACCCCGTGCACCGCTGGACCGTCGACCGCCACCTGGTCGAGACGGCCGTGCGCGCCGGGGAGTCCGCCCGCGACGTCGGCCGCCCCGACCTGCTGCTCCTCGCCGCCCTGCTGCACGACATGGGCAAGGGCCGGCCCGGCGACCACGCGGTGACCGGCGAGGCCCTCGCCCGGGACATCGCGACCAGGCTCGGCCTCGGCCCCGCCGACGTCGACACCCTCGCCGTGCTCGTCCGCCACCACCTGCTGCTCGTCGACACCGCCACCCGGCGCGATCTCGACGACCCCGCCACGGTCCGTACGGTCACCGACGCGGTCCCCGACACCGGGACGCTGGAGCTGCTGCACGCCCTGACGGTCGCCGACGCCCGGGCCACGGGTCCCGCCGCGTGGAGCCCCTGGCGCGCGTCCCTGGTCGCCGAACTGGTGCGGCGCGCGGCCGCCGCCCTCGGCAGCGGTACGCAGCCGCGGCGCCCCGAGCGCCCCGAACCCACCGACGGGCAGCGGCGCCTGGCCGCCGAGGCGTGCCGCACCGGCGGGCCCGCGCTCACGCTGCGGCCACGGCCGGAGGGCCCCGGCGCGGAGGGAGCGGCAGCGCTCGGCGCCGAGCTGCTGCTGGCCGTACCCCGGCAGCCCGGTGTCCTCCCGGCCGTCGCGGGCGTGCTCGCCCTGCACCGGCTCACGGTCCGCGCGGCCGACCTGCGCGCGCTCGACGTACCGGGGGAGGCCGGGGCGCTGCTGCTGGAGTGGCGGGTGGCCGCCGAGTACGGCTCCCTGCCGGAGGCCGCCCGGCTGCGCGCGGATCTCGTACGGGCGCTGGAGGGCACCCTCGACGTCGCGGCCCGCCTCGCCGAACGCGAAGCGGCCTACGGCGGCCGCCGCCGGGGGCGCCCCGCCCCGCCGCCCCGCGTGACGGTCGCGGCGGACGGCCCGGCGGACGCCACGGTGCTGGAGGTACGGGCGCAGGACGCCCCGGGCCTGCTGCACCGCATCGGGAGGGCGCTGGAGGACGCGGGGGTGTGGGTGCGCAGCGCGCACGTGAGCACGCTGGGGGCGAGCGTGGTGGACGCGTTCTATGTGACGGACGTGGCGGGCGGGCCGCTGGAGGGGGAGCGGGCGGTGGCGGTGGCCCGCGCGGTGGAGGGGGCGTTGGGGGCGTGACCTGCGGGGCGGCGGGGCGTTGTGCCGGGTGTGGGCCCCGCGCGTGCGGGGATGTTCCACCGGCGCAGCAGATCGTGAAGATCGTCAATGCGCTCGTCCCCGCGCATGCGGGGTTTCGGGCTCCTCTCCGGTGATATCGCCGGGCAGGGGCCCCCTTGTCCGCCCGGCCGGATACCCTGGGGAGCGATATCTGGTTGCCCCCGACTCCGAGGACCGACGAGCGACGTGTTCGATACCCTTTCCGATCGCCTTGCGGATGTTTTCAAGAACCTCCGGAGCCGGGGCCGACTCTCCGAGGCGGACATCGACGCCACGGCGCGCGAGATCCGTATCGCCCTGCTCGAAGCCGACGTCGCTCTGCCCGTCGTCCGCGCGTTCATCAAGCAGGTCAAGGAGCGGGCGCTCGGGGCCGAGGTCTCCAAGGCCCTTAATCCTGCGCAAACCATTATCAAGATCGTTAACGACGAGCTGATCACGATCCTCGGTGGTGAGACCCGCCGCCTCCGGTTCGCCAAGACCGCCCCGACCGTGATCATGCTCGCCGGTCTGCAGGGTGCCGGTAAGACCACGCTCGCCGGAAAGCTCGGTCTCTGGCTGAAGAAGCAGGGCCACTCCCCGCTGCTCGTCGCCTGTGACCTCCAGCGCCCCAACGCCGTCAACCAGCTGAGCGTCGTCGCCGAGCGCGCGGGCGTGGCCGTCTACGCGCCGCAGCCGGGCAACGGCGTCGGCGACCCGGTGCAGGTCGCCAAGGACTCGATCGAGTACGCCAGGACCAAGGTCCACGACATCGTGATCGTGGACACCGCCGGCCGTCTCGGTATCGACGCCGAGCTGATGCAGCAGGCCGCGGACATCCGCGACGCGGTGCAGCCGGACGAGGTCCTCTTCGTCGTCGACGCGATGATCGGTCAGGACGCGGTCAACACGGCCGAGGCGTTCCGCGACGGTGTCGGCTTCGACGGCGTGGTGCTCTCCAAGCTCGACGGTGACGCCCGGGGTGGTGCCGCGCTGTCGGTCGCGCACGTGACCGGCAAGCAGATCATGTTCGCCTCCAACGGCGAGAAGCTGGACGACTTCGACGCGTTCCACCCGGACCGCATGGCGTCCCGCATCCTCGGCATGGGCGATGTGCTCAGCCTCATCGAGAAGGCCGAGCAGACCTTCAGCCAGGACGAGGCCGAGAAGATGGCGGCCAAGCTGGCGAAGGGGCCGAAGGAGTTCACGCTCGACGACTTCCTGTCCCAGATGGAACAGGTCCGCAAGATGGGCAGCATCAGCAAGCTGCTCGGCATGCTCCCGGGCATGGCCCAGATGAAGGAGCAGATCAACAACCTCGACGAGCGGGACGTCGACCGCACCGCCGCGATCATCAAGTCGATGACCCCGGCCGAGCGCCAGGACCCGACGATCATCAACGGTTCGCGCCGGGCCCGGATCGCCAAGGGTTCGGGTGTGGACGTCAGCGCGGTGAAGAACCTCGTGGAGCGGTTCTTCGACGCGCGCAAGATGATGTCGCGCATGGCGCAGGGCGGTGGCATGCCGGGGCTGCCGGGTATGCCGGGCATGGGTGGCGGTGCCGCCCGTAAGAAGAAGCAGCAGAAGCAGGCCAAGGGCAAGCGGCAGAGCGGCAACCCGATGAAGCGCAAGGCCGAGGAGCAGGCGGCGGCCGCGCGCCGTGAGCAGGCGCAGTCCGGTGGCGCGTTCGGGCTGCCGTCGGGTCAGGACGAGCAGTTCGAACTCCCGGAGGAGTTCAAGAAGTTCATGAAGTGACGCACTGGTCGTGGCGTGCGCGACCGGGCAAGTGAGGGCTCCCCGCGACGGGTTCGCGGGGAGCCCTCGTGCGTGTCAGGTGCGTGCTATGAGGTAGCGGAAGACGTTGGGCATCCAGACGGTGCCGTCGCCGCGCAGATAGGGGTGGAGGGCCTCGGTGAGCTCCTTGGTGACCTGTTCCTCGTCGGTGGCGCGGGCGGCGGCGTCGAAGGCGCCGGTGGACAGCAGGCCGCGGAGGGCGCTGTCCATGTCGGCGTAGCCGTACGGGCAGGCGACGCGGCCGGATCCGTCGGGGCGCAGTCCGGCGTGGTGGGCGAGGTTTTCGAGGTCGTCGCGGCCGCTGGGGCGCCAGCGGGCGGGGTTGCCCACGGGGTCGGCGAGCCGGGCGGCGACGCGCAGTGCCCCGGAGGCGGCGCAGCGTTCGGGGGGTCCCCAGCCGGCGAGGACGACGGGGGTGCCGCGTTCGGCGTGGGCGGCGGCGCGGGTGAGGGCGCGGACGAGGCTGCGGACGGGACTGCGGGTGGTGCTGCCGGCGCAGTGCAGGGGGTCGAAGGCGGTGACGAGGGTGAAGGCGGGGGTGCCGGGGGCGTGGACGGTCTCGGGGCCGCCGCGGCCGAGGCGGGTGCCGCCGGGGAGTTCGCCGCGGGGCTGGAGGCGTTCGCGGGCGAGGTCCAGGCGGCGGGCGTCGGGGTCGATTCCGCAGACGCGGGCGCCGCGGGCGGCGGCCATGAGCAGGGCGAGGCCGGAGCCGCAGCCGAGGCTGAGCAGGCGGGTGGCGGGGCCGACTTCCAGGCGGTCGTACACCGCTTCGTAGAGGGGCACCAGCATGCGTTCCTGGATCTCCGCCCAGTCGCGGGCCCGGGCGGTGGGCTGCGTGGCGGACGGCGGGTGCCGTCGTACGAGGGTCGGTGTCATCGATTGCGCCCCAATCCGCGGAGAGACGTGCTGTCCGAGACCTGCTGTCCCCCAGGTGCTGCCGCTGTGCGCGCCGCAGCGAAGAGCCCCCCGATGCCAGGGAACTCCGCTTGGGTCCCGGCGTCCAGGGGCGCGCGCGGGCGAGTTGCCGTGGGGTCCACGATGGCATGTGCCAGGAGCTTTCGCACGGGCTGCGGGGTGGTGCGGGCGGGGGTGGGAGGGAGCGGATTCACGCTCGGGGGGATCGGCCCCGTACCATTCGCACCATGGCAAAGGCTCCCATTCTCACTCCCCAGGCGGAGGACTTCCCGCGCTGGTACCAGGACTTGATCAACAAGGCCGAGCTGGCCGACAACGGCCCGGTGCGCGGCACCATGGTCATCCGGCCGTACGGGTACGGGCTCTGGGAGCGGATGCAGCAGGAGATGGACGTGCGGATCAAGGCGGCGGGCGCCTCGAACGCGTACTTCCCGCTGTTCATCCCGCAGTCGTATCTGACGCGGGAGGCCGAGCACGTCGAGGGTTTCGCGCCCGAGCTGGCGGTGGTCACGCACGGCGGCGGCAAGGAGCTGGAGGAGCCCGTCGTCGTCCGGCCCACGTCCGAGACCATCATCAACGAGTACTTCTCGAAGTGGGTGCAGAGCTACCGCGATCTGCCGCTGCTGATCAACCAGTGGGCGAACGTGGTGCGTTGGGAGATGCGTCCGCGGGTGTTCCTGCGCACCAGTGAGTTCCTGTGGCAGGAGGGGCACACGGCGCACGCGACGTACGAGGACGCGCGTGACTACGCGGCGCGCATCCACCGGGACGTGTACTACGACTTCATGGTCAATGTGCTGGGCATCGATGTGGTGCTCGGTCGCAAGACGCCCCGGGAGCGGTTCGCCGGCGCGATCAACACCCTGACGCTGGAAGGCATGATGGGTGACGGCAAGGCGCTGCAGCTGGGTACGAGCCATGAGCTGGGGCAGAACTTCGCGAAGGCGTTCAACACCTCCTACCTGTCGAAGGACGGGCAGCAGGAGCTGGTGTGGCAGACCTCGTGGGGTGTCTCGACGCGTATGGTCGGCGGTCTGATCATGTCGCACGGTGACGACAGCGGTCTGCGGGTGCCGCCGCGGCTGGCGCCGGTGCAGGCGGTCGTGCTGGCGATCAAGGGTGACGAGGCGGTGCTCGCGAAGGTCCGCGAGATCGGTGACGCGCTCGCGGCGGCCGGGGTGCGGGTGCAGGTCGACGACCGTACGGACACGCCGTTCGGGCGGCGTGCGGTCGACTGGGAGCTCAAGGGTGTCCCGGTGCGCGTCGAGGTCGGTCCGCGTGACCTGGAGAACGGTACGGCGATGCTGGCGCGGCGCATTCCGGGCGGCAAGGAGCCGGTGCGTATCGAGGAGCTCGCGGCGCTGCTGCCGAAGGTGCTGGAGGAGGACCAGGCGCTGCTGCTGCGTCAGTCGCGTGAGCGCCGGGAGTCGCGCACGAGCGATGTCGCCACGATCGGTGAGGCGGCCGAGGCCGCGCTCGCGGGTGGCTGGGCGCGGATCCCGTGGGCGGTGCTGGGCACGGAGGGCGAGGCCGAGCTGGCCGAGCAGGCCGTGACGGTGCGCTGTCTGGTGGGTGAGGACGGCTCCGTGCCGGAGTCGGACGACGCGCCGGGCGCCGTGGCGATCGTCGCGCGCGCCTACTGAGCGCGCGCGGGGCGCACGCTCCCGGCGTGTGCTGACCCGCGAGTCAGTACGTCCCGGCTTGCGGACGGGTGCGCGGCTTCTCCATAGTTCGGCGCACCCGCCCTCGTCGGGACGCATGAGCGTGAAACTGACTGGTACGTGCAAATTATTTGGGATGGCCCGGTATCGGAACACCGGGCCGTCCTTGCTCGTTGTCACGACGTGAGCACGACACCACCTGTTCTCGCCGCGGAGCTGGCGCAGGCGTGGGCCGACATTCAGCGGTTCCACCCCGAGCTGCCGGATCTCGCCGCGCCCGAATCGCTGATCGGGGAGTCGTCGTCCGCCTGCGGCGCCGAGCTCTCCTTCGAACGGCTGCTGCACGAGGCCGTGCACGGCATCGCGGCCGCCCGCGGTGTGCGTGACACCTCGCGCGCGGGCCGCTATCACAACCGCCGGTTCCTGGCGATCGCCGAGGAGCTGGGCCTCGACCACGGTGCCGAGCCGCATCCCAGCAGCGGCTTCTCGCTGGTCGTGCTCACCGCGGAGGCGCGCAAGCGCTACCGCCCGACCATCGACAGACTCCAGCGGGCCCTGAAGGCGCACACGGCGGCGACCGCCGCCGACACGGCGCGCTCCTTCCGCGGTCCCGCCGCGCGGCACGGCTCGTCCGGCGGCGGGGTGCGGGTGAAGGCGGTGTGCGACTGCGGGCGCAATGTCCGGGTCGTGCCCTCGGTGCTGGCCCAGGCGCCGATCATGTGCGGGGGCTGCGGGCAGCCGTTCCGGATCCCCGAGGCGGTCCCGGTCGGCTGAGCCGGAGCCGTGTGGCACAATGGGTGGCTGTACTCGACAGTCGCACAGGACCCCTCTCTCCTCCGGCTGACGCGTCCATCGGGCACCCGAGTACCGCAACCCCACGTGGCATCTTGTTGTGCCCAACCACGTCAAGACCAGGAGACACCACTTCCGTGGCAGTCAAGATCAAGCTGAAGCGTCTGGGCAAGATCCGCGCGCCTCACTACCGCATCGTCGTCGCCGACTCCCGCACCCGCCGTGACGGCCGGGCCATCGAGGAGATCGGTCTGTACCACCCGACGCAGAACCCCTCGCGCATCGAGGTCGACAGCGAGCGCGCCCAGTACTGGCTGGGTGTCGGCGCGCAGCCGACCGAGCCGGTGCTGGCCATCCTGAAGGTCACCGGCGACTGGCAGAAGTTCAAGGGTCTGCCGGCCCCGGCCCCGATGCTCGTGGCCGAGCCGAAGGACAAGCGCGCCGCGTTCGAGGAGTTCACCAAGGCCCTTGAGGCGAGCGAGTCGAAGGGTGAGGCCATCACCCCGAAGGCCAAGAAGTCGGAGAAGAAGGACGAGGCCGCCGAGGCCGAGTCCGCGTCGACCGAGGCCTGAGGATGCTTGAGGAGGCCCTTGAGCACCTCGTGAAGGGCATCGTCGACAACCCCGACGATGTGCAGGTCGCCTCGCGCAACCTGCGTCGTGGGCGCGTGCTGGAGGTCCGGGTGCACCCCGACGACCTCGGCAAGGTGATCGGCCGCAACGGCCGCACCGCGCGCGCTCTGCGCACCGTCGTGGGCGCCATCGGCGGCCGTGGCATCCGCGTCGACCTCGTCGATGTGGATCAGGTCCGCTGAGCGGCGATTGAGCACCGGCTGGGGCCGGGGGTGGCTTGCCACCCCCGGCCTTTGTCGGTGTAGACAGTTTTTGAGGGACAGTTCGAGGGACAGCAGCATGCAGCTGGTAGTCGGCAGGATCGGCCGCGCCCACGGGATCAAGGGCGAGGTCACCGTTGAGGTGCGTACGGACGAACCGGAGCTGCGGCTCGGGCCCGGCGCCGTACTGGCCACGGACCCGGCGGCCGCGGGCCCGCTGACCGTCGCGGCCGGCAGGGTGCACAGCGGGCGGCTGCTGCTGCGCTTCGAGGGCGTCGCCAACCGCAACGCCGCCGAGGCACTGCGCAACACGCTGCTGATCGCCGAGGTCGACCCGGACGAGCAGCCCGAGGACCCCGAGGAGTTCTACGACCACCAGCTCGTGGACCTCGACGTCGTCACCGTCGACGGCACCCCACTCGGCCGGATCACCGAGATCGCGCACCTGCCCTCCCAGGACCTGCTGATCGTGGAGCGGCCCGACGGCGGCGAGCTGATGATCCCCTTCGTCGAGGAGATCGTCCCGGAGATCGACCTGAGCGCGCAGCGCGCGGTCGTCGACCCGCCGCCCGGACTGATCGACGCCGCCGAGGCCGTCGTCGCGGGCTCCCGCGAGACCGAAGGCGCCGAGCGCGCGGGGGAGGACGAGGCGTAGTGCGGCTCGACATCGTCACGATCTTCCCCGAGTACCTGGAGCCGCTGAACGTCTCGCTCGTCGGCAAGGCCCGCGCCCGCGGCGTGCTCGACGTGCGGGTCCACGATCTGCGGCACTGGACGCACGACCGGCACAACACCGTCGACGACACCCCCTGCGGCGGCGGCCCCGGCATGGTCATGAAGCCCGACCCGTGGGGCGAGGCCCTCGACGAGATCATCGCCTCCGGGAGCGGCGGCGAGCAGGTGGAGGGCACGCGGGTCCCGGACGGCGGGCCCACGATCGTCGTCCCCACCCCCAGCGGCAGGCCCTTCACCCAGGAGCTGGCCGTCGAACTCTCCGAGCGGCCCTGGCTCGTCTTCACCCCGGCCCGCTACGAGGGCATCGACCGCCGCGTCATCGAGGAGTACGGCGAGCGATACGACGTGCGCGAGGTCTCCATCGGCGACTACGTGCTCGCGGGCGGCGAGGCCCCGGTGCTCGTCATGGTCGAGGCGGTCGCCCGGCTGCTGCCCGGCGTCCTCGGCAACGCCGAGTCGCACCGCGACGACTCCTTCGCCCCTGGCGCCATGGCCGACCTGCTGGAGGGCCCGGTCTACACCAAGCCGCCGCAGTGGCGCGGACGCGGCATCCCCGAGGTACTGCTCAGCGGCCACCACGGGAAGATCGCCCGCTGGCGCCGCGACGAGGCGCTGCGGCGTACGACCGTCAACCGGCCCGATCTGATCGAGCGCGCCGACCCGGCCGCCTTCGACAAGAAGGACCGCGAGATGCTCTCGATCCTGGGCTGGGCCCCCGGCCCCGACGGCCGATTTGGGCGGGTGGCCCCGGACGTGGAAGAATGAGCCGTTGCCTTGCGCCCGGTGTGCGCCCCTGCCACAGGGGGACAGACGCCCGCCCGGTGGATCGGCAGCACTGTCAGACTCTCTACGAATACCGCTGATGACCTGTGGCATCGGCGAGGAAGCAGACATCATGTCCCACCTGCTCGACTCCGTCGACGCCGCGTCGCTGCGCACCGACGTCCCGGCCTTCCGCCCCGGTGACACCGTCAACGTGCACGTCCGCGTGATCGAGGGCAACCGCTCCCGTATCCAGCAGTTCAAGGGTGTTGTCATCCGCCGCCAGGGTGCGGGCGTCCGCGAGACCTTCACGGTCCGCAAGGTCTCCTTCTCCGTCGGCGTCGAGCGCACCTTCCCGGTGCACAGCCCGATCTTCGAGAAGATCGAGCTGATCAGCCGCGGTGACGTCCGCCGCGCCAAGCTGTACTACCTGCGTGAGCTGCGCGGCAAGGCCGCGAAGATCAAGGAGAAGCGCGAGCACTGAGCTTCTCGCCGGTGTTCCGGAGCGGCCGGATAGGCTCTGGCCCGATGGACACCGACACACAGCTTCCGGAGCGCGACCGCTCCTCCGGGCCCGTACAGGGCGAGGAGGAGGGGCCGCGCTCCGCGCGTATCACGGACCGCGGCGGCCTGCGCGGGGCGCTGTCCGCCGTGCTCCGGTGGCCGGGCGGGGGCGGGCCGCTGCGCCGGGCCGGGGTGCTGCTCGTGGCCTGCGTGATCGTGCTGCTGCTGGTCGGCAACTGTCTCGTCCAGCCCTTCCTGATCCCCAGCGGCTCGATGCGCGGCACCCTCGCCGTGGGGGACCGGGTGCTGGTCAACAAGCTCGCCTACCGCTTCGGCGGGACGCCGCAGCGCGGCGACGTGATCGTCTTCGACGGCCTCGGCTCCTTCACCCAGGAGACGCCCGAGGAGAACCCGCTGGCCGCGCTCGTCCGCGAGGGCGCCTCCTCGGTCGGTCTCATGAGCCCCGCGCGCAACGACTACATCAAGCGCGTCGTGGGCACCGGCGGTGACCGCGTCACCTGCTGCGACCGGCTCGGCCGGATCATGGTCAACGGGCAGCCCGTCGACGAGGACTACCTGTATCCGGGCGACGAGCCGTCGAGGGTGCCCTTCGACATCGTGGTGCCGGACGGCAGGCTGTGGGTGATGGGCGACCACCGCAGCGACTCCCGGGACTCGCGCGACCACCTGGGGGAGCCGGGCGGCGGCACCGTCCCGGTGGACCGGGTCGTCGGGCGCGCGGACTGGATCGGCTGGCCCTTCGGGCACATCCGCTCGCTCCAGCGGCCCGGCTCGTTCGCGCGGGTCCCCGACCCGGACTCCGGTCCTGGGCACGCCGGGGCGCCGCATGGGTAGCCGGGGGCGTACGCAGCCGGGGCACGCGCGCCCGGTACGGGCCGAGGCCGGCGGGCAGGCCGCCGCGGTCCCCGGCGGCCGTGCCGCGCGCCGCAGAGCGGCCCAGCGGGTCAAGCGGCGCCGGCGCCGGTCCCTGGCCAAGGAGGTGCCGGTCCTCATCACGGTGGCGCTGCTGATCGCCCTGGTGCTCAAGACGTTCCTTGTGCAGGCGTTCGTGATCCCCTCCGGGTCGATGGAGCAGACGATCCGCATCGGCGACCGGGTGCTGGTGGACAAACTCACGCCCTGGTTCGGTTCGAAGCCCGGGCGCGGCGACGTCGTGGTCTTCAAGGACCCCGGCGGCTGGCTGGACGCCGAACAGCGGGCGGCCGCCGCCGCGAGCGACCCGGTGGGCGTCAAACAGGCCAAGGAATTCCTCACGTTCATCGGGCTGCTGCCGTCCGCCGACGAACAGGACCTGATCAAGCGGGTCATCGGCGTCGGCGGCGACACCGTCACGTGCTGTGACACCAACGGCAAAATCACGGTCAACGGCAAGGCTCTCGACGAGCCCTACATCCATCCCGGGAACCCGCCCTCGCAGCTGGAGTTCAACGTGCGCGTGCCACCGGGGCGGCTGTTCGTCCTGGGCGACCACCGCAGCAACTCCGGTGACTCGCGCTACCACTTGAACGAACCCGGCGGCGGTACCGTCCCGGAGGACCTCGTCGTCGGGCGCGCGGTGGTGATCGCCTGGCCGCTGGGACACTGGCGGAGCCTGTCGGAACCGGGACCGTTCGCATCCGTGGGCAACGCGCCGCGCGCGGCACCGCAACCGGGCGGCTTCACGCATAGTGTGTCCCTCACGGATCAGGACGGAATGATCCGGCTCCCGACCCCTGCGGAACTCCCGCTCGTTATGGGAGTGGCGGGCCTGCGTCGTACGTACGACAGGCGGCACAGTGGCGAAAGGAGTGGTTGTGGGGGACTTGGCGGTCGGCGCACGGTCCGGTCACGAAGAGCCCGACAAGCGGCCCGGAGGGACCGACGGGTCGCCGGCGGGCGGAGCGCCGGAGGATGCCATGTCCTCTGCGGACCGGGCGGCCCGGACGGACGAGGGGGGACCGGAGAGGTCCGGGGGCGACGGCGGGGCGCCTGGTGACGGCCCCGGCACGGGCTCCGGTGACACGCAGCCGAAGAAGCAGCGCTCGTTCCTGAAGGAGCTGCCGATCCTCATCGGCATCGCCCTGGTGCTCGCGCTCGTCATCAAGACGTTCCTGGTGCAGGCGTTCTCGATCCCGTCCGACTCGATGCAGAACACCCTGCAGCGGGGCGACCGGGTGCTGGTGGACAAACTCACGCCCTGGTTCGGGGCGAAACCCGAGCGCGGCGAGGTCGTCGTCTTCCACGATCCGGGCGGCTGGCTGGACAACACCCAGACCCAGCCCTCCGGCCCGCTCGGCAGCGGGGTGCAGAAGGTGCTCAGCTTCATCGGGCTGATGCCGTCCGCGGAGGAGAAGGACCTCATCAAGCGGGTCATCGCGGTCGGCGGCGACACCGTCGAGTGCAAGGGCAACGACTCGCCGGTGCTCGTCAACGGCAAGCCGCTGAGCGAGAAGTCCTACATCTTCCCCGACAACACCCCCTGCGGCGACAAGCCCTTCGGCCCCATCAAGATCCCCAAGGACCGGCTGTGGGTGATGGGCGACCACCGCCAGGACTCCATGGACTCGCGCTGGCACCAGAACCTCAACGACGGCACCATCTCGGTCGAGGACGTCGTCGGCCGTGCCTTCGCGGTGGGCTGGCCGATCAACCGCTGGAGCTTCCTGCCCGTCCCCGACACCTTCGACCAGCCCGGGCTGAACGCGGCGGCGGGCGCGGTGCCCCCGGCGCTCGGGCTCGCCGGGGCCGTGCCGCTCGTCCTGTGGCGCCGGCGCCGGATCCTGGCGAAGGCGGCGCATTCCGGCCAGTCCGCGTCGGCAGCACAGCGGGAGAACGGGAGCACGCGGGGCTGACCGGCCCGCGTACCGCCCGGTAAGGTGCGTTCCCGCGCTCGACGAGCGCGGGAACGCACCTTTTCCACGACCGGGGGGCACGGGATGAGCGGAGCGGGACGCGAGGGCCACGGCCGTGCCGGCAGGGTGCTGTCCGGGCTGGCCGTGGCCGTCGGCTGTGTGCTCTTCCTCGGCGCTTTCGTCTGGGGAGCGCTGCTGTACCGCCCGTACACCGTGCCCACGGACTCCATGGCGCCCACCATCGGGAGCGGCGACCACGTCCTCGCCCAGCGCGTGACCGGCGGACAGGTGCGGCGCGGGGACATCGTCGTCTTCCAGGACCGGCTCTGGGGCGACACCCCCATGATCAAACGCGTGGTCGCGGTCGGCGGCGACACAGTGGCCTGCTGCGACCGCCAGGGACGGCTGACCGTGGCCGGCCGGCCGGTCGACGAACCGTATCTGCGGTCGTCCGGTCCCGCCTCCCTCACCCCGTTCTCCACCACCGTGCCCGAGGGGCGGCTGTTCCTCCTGGGGGACCACCGCGGCGACTCCATCGACTCCCGGGGCCACCTCGCGGATGCCGGCCAGGGCACCGTGCCCCGGGACGCGGTGAAAGCGCGCGTCGACGCCACGGCCTGGCCGGCGGGCAGCTGGGGGATGATGGACAGGCCCCCCGCGTTCGACGCCCTGCCGGGCGGCACCTCCCGGCCGGGCCCGCTGCCGCTGATCGCGGCCGCGGCGGGCGCGGGCGCGCTGCTCGTCCTGGGCGGCGCGGCGTACGGGCCGCTGGCGCGCCTGCTCGCCCCACGGCGGGCCGGCGGTGCGAAGGAGGTGGCGAGCGGTGCCCGATGACGCACCCGCGACCCCGGCCACGGGGTACCGGCGCGCCGCGCGCGTCGTCCTGCTCGATCCGGACGACCGCGTCCTGCTCCTGTACGGCCACGACCCCGACGATCCCGCGAGCACATGGTGGTTCACGCCCGGCGGCGGGATCGAGGGCGACGAGAGCGGCGAGGAGGCGGCCCGCCGCGAGCTCGCCGAGGAGACCGGTATCACCGACGCCGAGCTCGGCCCGCTGCTGTGGCGGCGCCGCTGCTCCTTCCCCTTCGACGGGCGGCGCTGGGAGCAGGAGGAGGACTTCTACCTGGCCCGCACCCGGCAGCGCGGGGTGTGGACGGGCGGCAGTACGGACCTGGAACGGCGCAGCGTCACGGGACTGCGCTGGTGGACGTGCGCGGAACTGTTCACGTCCCGTGAGACGGTGTATCCGACCAGTCTCGCCGGACTGCTGCGTAGGCTGCTCGACGAGGGGCCCCCGAGGACACCCGTGCTCCTGGAGACGGAGCGGTCCTGACGCACAATGGGGGGACGCACGGCTGAAGGGGAACATGCCATGAGCGCCGAGGACCTCGAAAAGTACGAGACCGAGATGGAGCTCAAGCTCTACCGGGAGTACCGCGATGTCGTCGGTCTGTTCAAATACGTGATCGAGACCGAGCGTCGCTTCTACCTCACCAACGACTACGAGATGCAGGTGCACTCGGTGCAGGGGGAGGTCTTCTTCGAGGTGTCGATGGCCGACGCGTGGGTGTGGGACATGTACCGGCCCGCCCGCTTCGTCAAGCAGGTGCGCGTGCTGACCTTCAAGGACGTGAACATCGAGGAGCTCAACAAGAGCGATCTCGACCTTCCGAGTGGCTGAGTTCTCCACAACCGGCCGGTAGTCCACCAAGATCCAACAGTTCGCGGCGGGTGCGGCACAGTCGGTGCCGGAGGTGGTGCCCATGCTGCGGGCGAGGGGGGACGGGGCGTTCCCGGGACACGGAGGGGCGCGGGCCGGCCGGGCCCTGCGGGCGGCGGCCGGGGGACCGGCGGCCGGCGGGGGCGGCTCCGGGCAGGCCCGGCGGGCGCTCGGGCGGTACGGGGAGGGCCTGGCGGTGCGCCGGCTCACCGAGGCGGGGCTCGTGGTCCTGGAGCGCAACTGGCGCTGCCGGGGCGGCGAGCTCGACGTGATCGCGCGCGACGGCGACGCGCTGGTCGTCGTCGAGGTCAAGACCCGCCGCCGCGGCGGCTACGAGCATCCGATGGCGGCGGTCACCCCGGCCAAGGCCGAGCGGCTGCGGCGGCTCGCCGAGGGGTGGCTCGCCGGGCGCGGCGGCGCGCCGCCGGGCGGGGTGCGCATCGACGTGGTGGGCGTCGTGGTCCCCGACCGGGGAGCTCCCTTCGTCGAGCACGTCAAAGGGGTGGCGTGATGGGCTTCGCACGCACCTGCTCGGTGGCCCTGGTCGGCGTCGAGGGCGTGGTCGTCGAGGTGCAGGCCGACCTGGAGCCCGGGGTGGCCGCCTTCACGCTGGTGGGGCTGCCCGACAAGAGCCTCGTGGAGAGCCGGGACCGGGTCCGGGCGGCCATGGTGAACTCGGGCGCCGAGTGGCCGCAGAAGAAGCTGACCGTGGGGCTGAGCCCGGCCTCGGTGCCCAAGGCCGGCAGCGGCTTCGACCTCGCCGTGGCCTGCGCGGTCCTCGGCGCGGCCGAGCGCCTCGACCCGCGCGCCATGGCCGAGCTCGTGCTCATCGGCGAGCTCGGCCTCGACGGCCGGGTGCGCCCCGTGCGCGGGGTGCTGCCGGCCGTCCTGGCCGCCGCCGACGCCGGATACCGCCAGGTCGTGGTCCCCGAGCGGACGGCGGCCGAGGCCGCGCTGGTCCCCGGAGTCTCGGTGCTCGGTGTGCGCAGCCTGCGCCAGCTGATCGCGGTCCTGGCGGACGAGCCGGTGCCCGAGGAGGAGGAGCCGCCCCGGGAGGGGCAGCCCGATCCCATGCTCGCCGGGCTGTCGGTGCCCGGGGCGGGGCTGGGCACCGGAGTGCTGTGCCGGGAGGGCGCCACGGCCCGGCCGCTCGACATGGCCGAGGTCGCGGGCCAGGGCACCGCCCGCCGGGCCCTGGAGGTCGCGGCCGCGGGCGGCCACCACCTCTATCTCTCCGGGCCGCCCGGCGCCGGCAAGACGATGCTCGCCGAGCGACTCCCGGGGCTGCTGCCGCCGCTGACGCAGCAGGAGGCCCTGGAAGTCACCGCGGTGCACTCGGTGGCCGGAGTCCTGCCGCCCGGCAAGCCGCTGGTGGACACCCCGCCGTACTGCGCCCCGCACCACTCGGCGACGATGGCGTCGCTGATCGGCGGCGGCACCGGGTTGCCGAGGCCGGGCGCGGTGTCGCTGGCGCACAAGGGCGTTCTCTTCCTGGACGAGGCGCCGGAGTTCGGAAGCCGGGCGCTCGAAGCGCTCAGACAGCCCCTGGAGTCCGGGCACGTGGTGGTCGCCCGGTCCGCCGGGATGATGCGCATGCCCGCCAGGTTCCTCCTCCTGCTGGCCGCCAATCCGTGCCCGTGCGGGCGGCATTCGGAGCTCGTGGAGGGCTGCGAGTGCACGCCGATGGCGATCCGCCGCTACCAGGCGCGGCTGTCCGGGCCGCTGCTCGACCGGGTCGATCTGCGGGTCAGGGTCGAGGCGGTGAGTCGGGCCGAGCTGTCCGGGCGGGACGGCCCGGCGGAGAGCACCGGGACGATCGCCGCACGGGTGCGCGAGGCCCGTGAGCGGGCCGCCGCCCGGTACGGGGCGACCCCGTGGCGGGTCAACAGCGAGGTGCCGGGGCACGAGCTGCGCACCCGCTGGCATCCGGCGCCCGACGCGCTGCGGGAGGCCGAACGCGATCTGGAGTACGGGCTGTTGACGGCCCGTGGCCTGGACCGGGTGCTTCGCGTCGCCTGGACGGTCGCGGACCTGTCCGGCCGCGACCGCCCCGAGGCCGGGGATGTCGCGCAGGCCCTCGAACTGCGTACGGGGGTGCCGAGGGGGCAGCCGGTGGGCTCGGGGTGAGACGGGCGGGTGGCCGGTGAAGGGCGGGGCGGGTCCGTCGACGCTGGCCCCCCCGAGCCCGCGGTGCCGGGAACGGGGACGGCCGGGCGGGGGCGACCGGAGGCGAGGGGCCCGGGCGGGCCGGAGTTCACAGCGTGGGGCGGCAGCGGCGGAAGGGAGCGGGGGAGATGGCCGTGCCGAGCGGGGCGGGTGGGCCGTGGACGGAGGAGCAGCTGGCGCGGGCCGCGCTGACGCGGCTCACCGAGCCGGGGGACGAGACCGTGGGGAGATGGCTGCGACAGCTCGGGCCGGTACGGCTGGCGCGCGGGCTGACCGGGGCCGGGCCGCCCCCGAAGGGGGCGAGCGCGGAGCGGCTGGCCGGCTGCCGGGCACGGGCAGCCGCGGCCGATCCCCGCCGCGACCTGGAGTACGTCGCGGCGCTGGGCGGCCGCTTCGTGTGCCCCGGCGACCTCGAATGGCCCGGACAGCTCGACGACTTGGGGGATGCCCGCCCCGTCGGGCTGTGGGTGCGCGGCAGCGCCGACCTGCGGCTGTGGGCCCTGCGCTCGGTCGCCGTCGTCGGTGCCCGGGCCTGCAGCGACTACGGCTCGCACGTCGCCACCCGGCTCGGCGCCGGGCTCGCCGAGCGCGGCTGGGCCGTCGTCAGCGGGGCGGCCTACGGCGTGGACGGGGCGGCGCACCGGGGGGCGCTCGCCGCGAGCGGGGCGACCGTGGCCGTCCTGGCCTGCGGGATCGATGTGCCCTACCCCAGGGGACACACGGAGTTGCTCGACCGCATCGTCGAACAGGGCCTCCTCGTGGCCGAGTTGCCGCCCGGAGGGCACCCCACGCGCAGCCGCTTCGTCCTGCGTAACAGAGTCATCGCCGCGTTGACGCGGGGGACCGTGGTCGTGGAGGCCCAGTACCGCAGCGGATCACTCGTCACGGCCCGGCGGGCACGGGAGTTGGGCAGGCACACGATGGCCGTGCCGGGCCCGGTCACCTCGGCGCTGTCGGCGGGGGTCCACGAACTGCTGCGGGGGGAGGCGTGCCTGGTGACCGATGCCGACGACATCGCCGAACTGGTGGGCGCCATGGGGGAGCTGGCTCCGCGGCGGCGCGGCCCCGTCGTGGCGCGGGACCTGCTCTCCCCCGCGGTGGCGGCCGTGCTGGAAGCGGTGCCGGCGGACGGCGGGACGCTGGAGACCGTCGCCCGCGACGCGGGCCTCGGCCCGGACGGCACGCTCAAACGCCTCTACGAGCTCCAGGCCCTCGGCTTCGTCGAACGCCACGGTGAGCAATGGCAGTTGGCCGGGCCCTCGTCAACATCCGGCACCCCCAAGCCCCCCGGACGGCGCCCACCCGCGCGGCGAGGCGGTTCTTGACCTGGGGCGATCGGGTGAAAAGGTTAAGGGGACGACCACGGGGGCCGATACGGCGACCGATCCCACGTCACAGCAGAACGGCTCAAGACGACGCATGCCCCAGCACACCTCCGGTTCCGACCGCGCGGCGGTACCGCCCGCAGCGCGCGGCGCCGTGCGCACCGGCGCACCCTCGACGCTCGACGAGCTGTGGCGGTCGTACAAGGCGTCGGGCGACGACCGGTTGCGGGAGCAGCTGATCCTGCACTACTCGCCCCTGGTGAAATACGTGGCGGGCCGGGTCAGCGTGGGGCTGCCGCCCAATGTCGAGCAGGCGGACTTCGTCTCCTCCGGGGTCTTCGGACTCATCGACGCCATCGAGAAGTTCGACCCCGCCCGGGAGATCAAGTTCGAGACCTACGCCATCACCCGGATCCGCGGGGCGATGATCGACGAACTGCGGGCGCTGGACTGGATCCCCCGTTCCGTACGGCAGAAGGCGCGCGCCGTCGAGCAGGCGTACGCGACGCTGGAGGCGGCGCTGCGGCGTACCCCCAGCGAGGCCGAGGTGGCGGCGGAGATGGGCATCGCCGTCGAGGAACTGCACGGGGTTTTCAGCCAGTTGTCGCTCGCCAACGTGGTGGCGCTGGAGGAGCTGCTGCACGTCGGCGGCGAGGGCGGCGAGCGGCTGAGCCTGATGGACACGCTGGAGGACACCGCCGCCGACGACCCGGTCGAGGTGGCCGAGGACCGGGAGCTGCGCCGGCTCCTCGCCCGGGCCATCAACACCCTGCCGGAACGCGAGAAGACGGTGGTCACCCTCTACTACTACGAGGGCCTCACCCTCGCCGAGATCGGTCAGGTGCTCGGTGTCACGGAGAGCCGGGTGAGCCAGATCCACACCAAGTCCGTGCTCCAGCTGCGGGCCAAGCTCGCCGACGTCGGCCGCTGACCGGCCCGGAGGCGCAGCGGAAGCGGGGCGGAGGCCGCCGGCGGGGCGGATCCGGCCGGGCGCGGGTGTCGAACACCCCGCCGACCTCGATCGCGGCGCCCGCTGTCCGTAGAGTGGGGTCGTGCCCAGGATTCGAGCGGCCTCAGTGGCCGAGCACCGGACGATGCAGCGAGCCGCCCTGCTGGACGCCGCCCGCACCCTGCTCTCCGAAGGCGGTACGGAGGCGCTGACCTTCCCGGCCCTGGCCGAGCGGACGGGTCTGGCGCGGTCCTCCGTCTATGAGTACTTCCGCTCGCGGGGAGCCGTGGTCGAGGAGCTGTGCGCCGTCGACTTCCCCGTCTGGGCGGCCGAGGTCGAGGCCGCCATGGAGGGCGTGGACACCCCCGAGGCGAAGATCGAGGTGTATGTGCGCCGGCAGCTCGCCCTCGTCGGCGACCGGCGGCACCGGGCCGTCGTGGCGATCTCCGCGGGCGAGCTGGACGCGGGCGCCCGGGAGAAGATCCGCGCCGCGCACGGCGGGCTCGTCGCCATGGTCGTGGAGGCCCTGGAAGGGCTGGGCCACGAGCAGCCCCGCCTCGCCGCGATGCTCCTGCAGGGCGTGGTGGACGCCGCCGTCCGCCGCATCGAACTCGGCGCCGCCGAGCACCCGGACCGCATCACGGAAGCGGCGGTCTCCATGGCCCTGCACGGGGTCGCGGGCGAGGGGCAGCAGGCGTGACGGCGGTCGGCGCAGCATCCACGGCGGCAGCAGGGTGAGCGGGTCGAGATAGACCTCGCCGCGCAGCAGGCCCCAGTGCAGACAGCTCACCGGGCCCGGGGCGGCGGCCGCCGGTTCCGCGCAGTGGGGGAGGAAGGGGCCGGCGTCCAGGGTGGCGACCTCCTGCCCCGCCGCGACGCGGTCGCCCTTGCGCACCGTGGCCCGCACCGGCTCGTAGGTGATCCGCAGCGGCGGCTCGCCCGTCGCGGACAGCTCGATCGCCAGCACGCCGCGCCCGGCGACCGTGCCCACGAAGGAGACGGTGCCGGGGGCGGCCGCGCGCAGCGGCTGTCCGGGGCGGGCGTCGAGGTCGACGCCGCGGTGGCCCGCCGCCCAGCGCACCGGGGGCGGCCGGAAGGCCCGCACGACCCGGGGCCGGGGCCCGTGGGAGCCGCTGACCGGCCACGCCCGTTCCCCCGCGGCGAGCCCCGCCCCGCCGCCCTCGGCCGTCACCGCCGAGGCCACCGCGGCGGCCGGCGCGGGCCGCGCGTACGCCACGCCCGCGACGAGGGACACGACCGCCACGAGGACACAGAGCGTGACCGCCGCCAGGAGCGGACGTGACGCCGACGGAGGCCGTGCCACGGGCCGGCGGCGCGTGGGCGGCGGCCCCGCGGGCGGGCGGGACCGGTGACGGGGACGGCGCCCGGAGCGCCGCGCGGAAGCCGGGAGCGAGGTCATGTCCGTACCGTGGCGCAAGCCGCCGCATCGCGGGGATCTTGAGCCTGATCTGTGGATTACCCACCGGTTGGGGACAAGCCCGTCACCCGGGCCCCGCCCGGTCCCGTACACTTCTCATGGCGATCCGGGTCACCGGGTCGACTTCGCACGCCCCGCCGCCGGTGCTTTCGTCCCTCCTCGGGCAGCCCGGTGGCCGTGCCTCTCGGTCCGCGGAAAGGTTCCTCGCAAGGGCACCCTCCACGGCAGGCGCGCCGGGGCGTCAGGAGCGGCGGCCACCCGGCCGTCGTCACGAACCGAGTATTTCAAGGAGCGCGGCCATGGCCGTCGTCACGATGCGGGAGCTGCTGGAGAGCGGCGTCCACTTCGGTCACCAGACCCGTCGTTGGAACCCGAAGATGAAGCGTTTCATCTTCACGGAGCGCAACGGCATCTACATCATCGACCTGCTGCAGTCGCTGTCCTACATCGACCGCGCCTACGAGTTCGTGAAGGAGACCGTCGCGCACGGCGGTTCCATCATGTTCGTCGGCACGAAGAAGCAGGCCCAGGAGGCCATCGCCGAGCAGGCGACCCGCGTCGGCATGCCCTACGTCAACCAGCGCTGGCTGGGCGGCATGCTCACCAACTTCTCGACCGTCTACAAGCGCCTGCAGCGCCTGAAGGAGCTCGAGCTCATCGACTTCGAGGATGTGGCCGCCTCCGGCCTCACCAAGAAGGAGCTCCTGGTCCTCTCCCGCGAGAAGGCCAAGCTGGAGAAGACCCTCGGCGGTATCCGCGAGATGCAGAAGGTGCCGAGCGCCATCTGGGTCGTGGACACCAAGAAGGAGCACATCGCCGTCGGTGAGGCGCGCAAGCTCAAGATCCCGGTCGTCGCGATCCTCGACACCAACTGCGACCCCGACGAGGTCGACTACAAGATCCCGGGCAACGACGACGCGATCCGCTCCGTCACCCTGCTCACCCGTGTGATCGCCGACGCCGTCGCCGAGGGCCTCATCGCCCGCTCCGGTGCCGCCGGTGAGGGCAAGGGCGAGAAGGCCGCCGGCGAGCCGCTCGCCGAGTGGGAGCGCGACCTGCTCGAGGGCGAGAAGAAGGCCGACGAGAAGCCGGCCGAGGCCGCTGCCGAGGCTCCGGCCGCGGACGCCGAGCAGGCCTGACAATTCACGTCGCGGTAGTCGACGGCGGGGGCCGGTGCAGCAGCACCGCCCCCGCCGTGCACCCGTAGTCACGAACGACTTTCGAGGAAGATTCACAGACCATGGCGAACTTCACCGCCGCTGACGTCAAGAAGCTCCGCGAGCTCACCGGCGCCGGCATGATGGACTGCAAGAAGGCGCTGACCGAGGCCGAGGGCGACCTGGACAAGGCCGTCGAGATCGTCCGCGTCAAGGGCCTGAAGGGCGTGGCCAAGCGCGAGAGCCGCACCACCGAGAACGGTGCCGTCGTCTCCGTGATCGCCGAGGACAACGCCTCCGGCGTGATCCTTGAGCTCAAGTGCGAGACCGACTTCGTCGCCAAGGGCGAGAAGTTCCTGGCCGTCGCCGACGCGCTCGCCGCCCACGTCGCCAAGACCGCTCCGGCCGACGCCGAGGCCCTGATGGCCTCCGAGATCGAGCCCGGCAAGACCGTGCAGGCCTTCGTGGACGAGGCCAACGCGACCCTCGGCGAGAAGATCGTCGTGGACCGCTTCGCCCGCTTCGCCGACGGCTACGTCGCTGTCTACATGCACCGCACGGCCGCCGACCTGCCGCCGCAGGTCGCCGTCCTCGTCGAGCTCGACAAGGAGAACGCCGAGGTCGCCAAGGACGTCGCGCAGCACATCGCCGCGTTCGCCCCGAAGTTCGTCTCCCGCGCGGACATCCCGGCCGACCTCCTGGACAACGAGCGTCGCGTCGCCGAGGCGACCGCCCGCGAGGAGGGCAAGCCCGAGGCCGCCCTGCCGAAGATCGTCGAGGGTCGTGTCACGGGCTTCGTCAAGGAGAACGCCGTGCTGGAGCAGGCGTTCGCCAAGGACAGCAAGAAGACCGTCCAGAAGGTCCTCGACGAGGCCGGTGTCACGCTGAAGCGCTTCGCGCGCATCCGCGTCGGCGCCTGAGTCGTCAGCAGGGCAGCGAAAGACCTGCGACCCGCTAGGGTCGTACGCAGCCGGCCCGTCACCGGTCGGCCGCTGATGTGACGAGGAGGCCATTGCCGCACAGGGATCTCACAGGACCCACCGGCAATGGCCTTCTTCGTATGTGCACGAGGAGATCTCCAATGAACCAGGGTGCTGACGCCGCGCAGGCCGCCGACGACAAGAGCGCTCACCACGGCGGACGCCGCCGCTTCCTGCTGAAACTGTCCGGCGAGGCCTTCGCCGGCGGCGGGGGGCTCGGTGTCGACCCCGATGTCGTGCACGCCATCGCCCGGGAGATCGCCGCGGTCGTCCGCGAGGGCTACGAGATCGCGGTCGTCATCGGCGGAGGCAACTTCTTCCGCGGCGCCGAGCTGCAGCAGCGCGGCATGGACCGGGCCCGCTCCGACTACATGGGCATGCTCGGCACCGTGATGAACTCCCTGGCCCTGCAGGACTTCCTGGTCAAGGAGGGCATCGAGACCCGGGTGCAGACCGGGATCACCATGGGCCAGGTCGCCGAGCCCTTCATCCCGCTGCGCGCGGTGCGGCACCTGGAGAAGGGCCGTGTCGTGATCTTCGGCGCGGGCATGGGCATGCCCTACTTCTCCACCGACACCACCGCCGCCCAGCGTGCTCTGGAGATCCACGCCGAGGCCATCCTCATGGGCAAGAACGGCGTCGACGGGGTCTACGACTCGGACCCGAAGAAGAACCCCGACGCGGTGAAGTTCGACGCCCTGGAGTACAGCGAGGTGCTCGCCCGCGGTCTGAAGGTCGCCGACGCCACCGCCATCAGCCTGTGCATGGACAACAAGCTGCCGATCCTGGTCTTCGAGCTGCTCGCCGAGGGCAACATCGGGCGCGCTGTCAAGGGTGAGAAGATCGGCACGCTCGTGAGCGACCAGAGCACGCGGGACTGACCTCCCGCAGCCCGTCCCGCCGCAGCAGCCGGTGGCGGACGGCAACCCCCGGCCGCGGGAAGACCTCGGCACGGGGATGGACAACCGCCTGCCGGTCGGACACCGTGCAGGAGAAGACGCGCGCAGGGGCGAGGCTCTGCTTACTGATAACACCAGGAGCAAGTGGTGATCGAAGAGATCCTCCTCGAAGCCGAGGAGAAGATGGAGAAGGCCGTTGTGGTCGCCAAGGAGGACTTCGCGGCGATCCGCACCGGGCGTGCGCACCCCGCGATGTTCAACAAGATCGTGGCCGACTACTACGGGGCGCTGACGCCGATCAACCAGCTGGCGTCCTTCTCGGTGCCCGAGCCGCGCATGGCCGTGGTGACGCCCTTCGACAAGAGCGCACTGCGCAATATCGAGCAGGCCATCCGCGACTCCGACCTGGGCGTCAACCCCAGCAACGACGGCAATATCATCCGGGTGACGTTCCCCGAGCTGACCGAGCAGCGCCGCCGTGAGTTCGTGAAGGTCGCCAAGACCAAGGGCGAGGACGCCAAGGTCTCGATCCGTTCCGTGCGCCGCAAGGCCAAGGACGCCCTCGACAAGCTCGTCAAGGACAAGGAGACGGGCGAGGACGAGGTGCGCCGCGCGGAGAAGGAGCTCGACGACCTCACCGCGAAGTACGTCGCGCAGGTGGACGAGCTGCTCAAGCACAAGGAATCCGAGCTCCTAGAGGTCTGATGAACGAGACATCCTGGGGGGCCCCGCCGAGCACCGGGCACCGGTGGCCCGCCGACCGGGGACCGGCCGTATCGGCGGGTCCTGTGCGCGAGAGCGGCGGCGCGGCGCAGACTCGGCCCATGCCCATCGTGCCCGCCGCAGGCGGAGACCAGGACGACCGTGACCAGGGGGCCGCCCGCCTGAGCGGCCCCCTGTTCCGCGATGAACAGGAGCCCGCCATCCGGCCCCAGGAGCCCGCACCGGTGCCCTCGTCCCCCCAGGTGTCCCAGGCCGGGAAGAAGAGCGCCGGCCGCGATCTGCGTGCCGCGATAGGGGTCGGGCTGGGGCTCGGTGCGGTGATCCTCGCCTCGCTGTTCATCTACAAGCCCGTCTTCCTCGGCGTGATCGTGCTCGCCGTCGTCGTCGGGCTGTGGGAGCTGACCTCCCGGCTCGCCGAGCGCAAGGCGATCCGGGCCCCCCTGGTGCCGCTCGCGCTCGGCGGCGCCGCCATGGTCATCGCCGGCTACGCGGCCGGCGCCGAGGGCGCGTGGGTGGCCATGGCCTTCACCGCGCTGGCGGTGCTGCTGTGGCGGATGACCGAGCCGCCCGAGGACTACCTCCGGGATGTCACCGCGGGCATCTTCGCGGCGTTCTACGTACCGTTCCTCGCCACCTTCGTGGCGCTGATGCTCGCGGCGGGCGACGGTGCCTGGCGGGTGCTGACCTTCCTGATCCTGACGGTCGTCAGCGACACCGGCGCGTACGCGGTCGGCTGGAAGTTCGGCCGGCGCAAGCTCGCTCCGCGCATCAGCCCCGGCAAGACCCGTGAGGGGCTCATCGGCGCGGTCGTCTTCGCGATGGTGGCGGGCGCGCTGTGCATGCAGTTCCTCATCGACGGCGGCGCCTGGTGGCAGGGGCTGCTGCTCGGCCTCGCGGTCGCGGCCAGCGCCACCCTCGGCGACCTGGGCGAGTCGATGATCAAGCGGGATCTGGGCATCAAGGACATGGGAGCCCTGCTGCCCGGCCACGGCGGGATCATGGACCGGCTGGACTCGCTGCTGCCGACCGCGCCCGTGGTCTGGCTGCTCATGGTGATCTTCGTCGGCGCGGCCTGACGCGCGCCGGTTACCCTGGAAGGGCTCGCCGCCCACGCGGCGGGCCCTTTTCCGGCCCCGCGGCGGCCGCGGGCCCCGGCCCGGCCCCGCCCGCGCACCGTACGCCCGCGCGGCGTCGGCGCGGAACGCCGCCGTCACCGTCGTCCCCCGAGGAGTCCTGCCCATGGCACCGCCCCAGCCCGGTGTGCTCACGTTCGTCGCGCCGCGCGGTGCCAAGCAGCCCCCGCGCCACCTCGCCGACCTCAGCCCCGCCGAGCGCCGCGAGGCCGTCGCCGCCCTCGGCGAGAAGCCGTTCCGCGCCAAGCAGCTCTCGCAGCACTACTTCGCCCGCTACGCGCACGACCCCGCGCAGTGGACCGACATCCCGGCCGCCGCCCGCGAGAAGCTCGCGGAAGGGCTGCTGCCGGAGCTGATGAGCATCGTGCGGCACATCTCCTGCGACGAGGACACCACCCGCAAGACCCTGTGGCGGCTGCACGACGGCAAGCTCGTCGAGTCCGTCCTGATGCGCTACCCGGACCGGGTCACCATGTGCATCAGCTCGCAGGCGGGCTGCGGCATGAACTGCCCGTTCTGCGCCACCGGCCAGGCCGGCCTGGAGCGCAACCTGTCGACCGCCGAGATCGTGCACCAGATCGTCGACGGGATGCGGGCGCTGCGCGACGGCGAGGTGCCCGGGGGCCCCGCCCGGCTGTCCAACATCGTCTTCATGGGCATGGGCGAACCGCTCGCCAACTACAAGCGCGTCATCGGCGCCATCCGCCGGCTCACCGACCCCGAGCCCGACGGCCTGGGCCTGTCCCAGCGCGGCATCACCGTCTCCACCGTCGGCCTGGTCCCGGCCATGCTGCGGTTCGCCGACGAGGGCCTCAAGTGCCGTCTGGCGGTCTCCCTGCACGCGCCCGACGACGAGCTGCGCGACACCCTCGTGCCGGTCAACACCCGCTGGAAGGTCCGCGAGGTCCTCGACGCGGCCTGGGAGTACGCCGAGAAGTCCGGCCGCCGCGTCTCGATCGAGTACGCGCTGATCCGCGACATCAACGACCAGGCGTGGCGCGGCGACCTGCTCGGCCGGCTGCTCAAGGGCAAGCGCGTCCACGTCAACCTCATCCCGCTCAACCCCACCCCGGGCTCGAAGTGGACCGCCTCCCGGCCGGAGGACGAGCGCGCCTTCGTCGCGGCGATCGCCGCGCACGGCGTGCCCGTGACCGTACGGGACACACGCGGCCAGGAGATCGACGGCGCCTGCGGACAGCTGGCGGCGGCCGAGCGCTGACCGCGCGGGCCCCGCGCCCCGGGGCCCGCCGACCGGCACTGATACGGTGCACTCGCACAAATGAACATCCGACAGGGGAGCGCGCAGAGCGCTGAGAGTGCGGGAACGGCCCGCAGACCCTCAGGACCTGATCCGGGTCATACCGGCGTAGGGAGTCAGCACCATCATGAACACCAGCCTCCGGCGTGCCCTGGGCGCGGCCGCCGCCCTCGCGCTCGGCCTTCCGGCCCTGGCCGCCTGCGGCAGCTCCGGCGGTTCCGCCGCCGGCGACGCCAGGACCGTCACGCTCGTCTCGCACGACTCCTTCAGCGCCTCGGACGCCGTGCTCAAGGAGTTCGAGAAGACCAGCGGCTACACCGTCAAGGTCGTCAAGGGCGGTGACGCCGGAGCGGCCGTCAACCAGGCCGTCCTGTCCAAGGCCCACCCGCAGGGCGACGTCTTCTTCGGCGTCGACAACACCCTGCTCTCCCGCGCCCTGGACAACGGCCTGTTCACGCCCTACGAGGCCCGCGGCCTGGACCGGATCCCCAAGGACCTCCAGGCCGACCCCGAGCACCGGGTGACCCCGGTCGACACCGGCGACATCTGCGTCAACTACGACCGCGCCTACTTCGCCGAACACGGGCTGCAGCCGCCGCGGACCTTCGACGACCTGCTCAAGCCCGAGTACAAGAACCTCCTGGTCACCGAGAACGCCGCCACGTCCTCGCCCGGCCTCGCCTTCCAGCTCGCCACGATCGCCGCGCACGGCGAACAGGGCTGGCAGGACTACTGGAAGCGGCTCAAGGCCAACGGCGTCGAGGTCGTCGACGGCTGGGAGCAGGCGTACAACGACCGCTTCTCCGGCTCCGCCGCGGGGAAGAAGGCGGGCGGCGACCGGCCGCTCGTGGTCTCCTACGCCTCCAGCCCGCCCGTCGAGGTCGTCGGCATGAAGGAGCAGCCCAAGAGCGCCGAGGACGCGCCGACCGGCGTCGCGACCGGTACCTGCTTCCGGCAGACCGAGTTCGCCGGGCTGCTCAAGGGCGCGAAGAACCCCGAGGGCGGCAAGGCACTGCTCGACTTCCTGATCGGGCGCCCCTTCCAGGAGGACATGCCGCTGCAGATGTTCGTGCGGCCCGCCAACCGGGACGCTCAACTGCCCGAGGTGTTCACGAAGTTCGGTGCGCAGGCCGACGCGCCCGCGTCCCTCGCTCCCGACGTGATCGCCAAGAACCGCGACCAGTGGGTCAAGGAATGGTCCTCGCTCGTCCTGAAGTGACCGCCTCGGTACGGCGGTCCGGTCCGCGCGCGGCACCCCGCGCCCGGCGCGCGGCGCTGCGGCTCGGCCTGATGGCCGTGCCGCTCGCCTTCTTCGGCGTCTTCTTCGCCTACCCGGTCAGCGCGATCGTCTCCCGCGGCCTGAAGGCGGACGGACAGTGGCGGTTCGGCCGGATCGGCGAGGTGCTCTCCGACCCCGCGACCGGGCACGTCCTGTGGTTCACCACCTGGCAGGCGCTCGCCTCCACCGCGCTCACGCTGCTGCTCGCGCTCCCCAGCGCGTACGTCTTCGCGCGCTTCGACTTCCCCGCCAAGCGGCTGCTGCGGGCCGTGGTCACCGTCCCGTTCGTGCTGCCGACCGTCGTCGTCGGCTCCGCGTTCCTCGCGCTGCTCGGCCGTGGCGGGCTGCTGGACAGCTGGTGGGGCATCCGCCTGGACACCACGGTGTGGGCGATCCTGCTCGCCCACGTCTTCTTCAACTACGCCGTGGTCGTCCGCACGGTGGGCGGCCTGTGGGAGCGGCTCGACCCGCGCCAGGAGGAGGCCGCGCGCGTACTCGGCGCGAGCCGTTTCGCCGCCTGGCGGCAGGTGACCCTGCCCGCCCTCGCGCCCGCCGTCGCGGCGGCGGCACTGATGGTCTTCCTGTTCTGCTTCACCTCCTTCGGCATCGTGCAGATCCTCGGCGGCCCCCGCTACAGCACCCTGGAAGTGGCCATCTACCAGCAGACCGCGCAACTGCTCGACCTGCCGACGGCGGCGGTGCTCACCCTCGTGCAGTTCGCCGCGGTCGCCGCGCTGCTGGCCGTGCACGCGCGCACCGTACGGCGCCGCGAGTCGGCGCTGCGGCTGGTCGCGCCCGAGCGCACCGCCCGCCGTCCGCGCGGCGCGGCCCAGTGGACGCTGCTGGCCTCGGTACTGGCCGTCGCCGCCCTCCTGGTGCTGCTGCCGCTCGCCGTGCTCGTCCTGCGCTCCTTCGACGGACCGGACGGCTACGGACTCGGCTTCTACCGCGCCCTCGCCTCGGCGGGCGGCGGCACCTTCTCCGTGGCCCCCCTGGAGGCCATCGGCAACTCCCTGTCCTACGCGCTGGCCGCCACCGCCATCGCGCTCGTCGTCGGGGGACTGGCGGCCGCCGCCCTCCGGCACCGCGCGGGCCGCCTGGTGCGGGGCTTCGACGCGCTGCTGATGCTGCCGCTGGGCACCTCCGCCGTCACCGTGGGCTTCGGCTTCCTCATCACCCTCGACGAACCGCCGCTGGACCTGCGGACCTCCTGGATCCTGGTGCCGCTCGCGCAGGCCCTGGTCGGCGTGCCCTTCGTCGTACGGACCATGCTGCCCGTCCTGCGTGCCGTCGAGCCGAGGCTGCGCGAGGCGGCGGCCGTGCTCGGCGCGTCCCCCTGGCGGGCCTGGCGCGAGGTGGATCTGCCGCTGGTGGGCCGGGCGTTGGGGGTCGCGGCGGGCTTCGCCTTCGCCGTGTCGCTGGGCGAGTTCGGGGCGACCGTCTTCATCGCCCGCCCCGACAGCCCCACCCTGCCGGTGGCCGTCTCCCGGCTGCTGGGCCGGGCCGGAGAGCTCAACTACGGGCAGGCGATGGCCCTGAGCACTGTCCTGATGCTGGTGTGCGCGGCAGCCCTGCTGGTGCTGGAGCGCGTACGCGTCGATCGTTCGGGGGAGTTCTAGCGATGTCCTTGCTGAGCCTGGAGAACGTCACCGTCCGCTTCGGCGGCCGTACCGCGCTGGACGGCGTCGACCTGGAGGTCGCCGAGCACGAGCGAGTGTGCGTGCTCGGCCCCAGCGGCAGCGGCAAGTCCACGCTGCTGCGGGTGGTCGCCGGGCTGCAGCGCGTCGACGCCGGCCGGGTGCTGCTCTCCGGCGCCGACCAGAGCGGTGTGCCCGTGCACCGGCGCGAGGTCGGCCTGATGTTCCAGGACCACCAGCTCTTCCCCCAGCGCGACGTGGCCGGCAACGTCGCCTTCGGACTGCGCATGCGCGGCACGGCACGCGGCGGGATCCAGGAGCGGGTGGCCGAACTCCTGGACCTGGTCGGCCTGCCGGGCGCCCAGCGGCGCGCGGTCGCCGCCCTGTCCGGCGGGGAACAGCAGCGCGTCGCGCTCGCGCGGGCCCTCGCCCCGCGCCCCAGGCTCCTGATGCTGGACGAGCCGCTCGGCCAGCTCGACCGCAGCCTGCGCGAGCGGCTCGTCGTCGAACTGCGCGACCTCTTCGGCCGGTTGGGCACCACCGTGCTCGCCGTCACCCACGACCAGGGCGAGGCGTTCGCGCTCGCCGACCGGGTCGTGGTCATGCGCGACGGGCGGATCGCCCAGAGCGGCACGCCGCTGGAGGTCTGGCAGCGGCCCGCCTCCGCGTTCGTCGCCCGCTTCCTGGGCTTCCGCAACGTCGTCGCGGCGAGCGTCGCCGGGACGCGCGCGGCCACGCCCTGGGGCAAGGTCCCCGTGCCCGACGACAGCGAGCAGGGCGAGCGCACCCTGCTCGTACGGCCCGCGGGCGTCCGCCTCGTGGCACCCGCCGACGGGCTGCCGTGCACGGTCACCGGCCGCACCTTCCGCGGCGACCACGTCGCCGTGCTGCTGCGGCCCGAGGACGGACCGGTGCTGGAGGCGGCCTGCGCGCTGCGGGACGCGCCCGCGAGCGGCGCACGGGTCGGGGTCGCCTTCGACGCCGAGCACGTCGTGCTGCTCGACGGAGACGCGCGGGACCGGTGAACGCGGGCGGGCCCGCCGCTCCCCGAGGGGAACGACGGGCCCGCCCGCGCGTGCGGCGTCGCGTCAGCCGACCGGTGCCGGGGCGCGCTCCGCCCGTTCCGGCTCCGGCAGCGGACCGCCCTCCGGCTCGCCGTACCACGCCACCGCGACCGCGCCCGCGACGGCCAGGACGAAGCCGACGACCGCCAGCCAGGCGAAGCCGGGGCGCGAGGCGTCCCCCAGCCACACCACGCCGATGATGCCCGGCAGCACCGTCTCGCCGACGACCAGTGCGGCCGTCGCGCCGTTGACCGACCCCAGCTGCAGGGCGACCGTGTGCAGATACATGCCGACCGAGCCGGAGATGAGGATCGCGTACAGCGCCGGGTCGGCGATCAGGGTCGGCAGGTCGAACGGGGAGAGGCCGCCCAGAATGCGCACGCCCACGCCGATCGCGCCGAAGCCGAGCCCGGAGAGCAGACCGGCCAGGATCGCCGCCCGCGAGCCCAGCAGCCGCACGGCGATCGTGCCGCCGCCCATCAGGACCACGGAGATGACGAGCAGCCACCAGTGCGTGGACATCGCCGCGTCACTGCCGCCCTCGTGGCCCGCCGCGGTGGCCAGCAGCACCAGCGCCGAGCACACCACACCGATCGACATCCACTCCGGCCTCGTCAGCCTCAGGCCCAGCAGCTTGATGCTCAGCAGGGCGGTGACGATGAGGTTGGCGCTGATGACCGTCTGGGACAGGAACAGCGGCAGCATGCGCGCGGCGAGCGCGCCGAGCCCGAAGCCCACGAAGTCCAGCACCGTGCCGACCATGAACTCCCAGGTCACCGCGGCCTTCGCGGTGGAGGACAGGCTGGGGCCGCCGCGCTGCGTCACCCCTGTCGTGGAGGCCGCCGCGGCCTCCCGGCGGGCCGATTTGCGCGAGCCCACGGCTTGCAGCACCGAACCCGTGCCATAACAGACCGAGGCTGCGACAGCCGTCAGAAGGCCGAGAAACACCCATAACTCCGTTCGCCCGAAAAAGGTCGTGCTCCGAAGCAGACGCTTTTTCGATCGCCGGAGTTGCCTTGAAGTCAAGAACTGGTCAAGAAGAGTTGGGGCGGCGGCGGGGGCGCGGCCGTGGACAGGGCGGCGGCCCGGCCCGCCGCCGGCCGGGCCGCCCGCGCGAACGGACCGTCACCTGGTCATCGGCAGCGCCGCGAGCTCCGCGATCGCCCAGGTCAGCGGGGTCAGCACCGCCAGCAGGACACCGGTGCGCAGCACGGCCGCCGTGCGCAGCATCGAGGCGGGCAGCCCCAGCCGCAGCAGGGCGTCCGTGGTGTCCGTCCGGTTGTGCCGGCTGTCGAGGGCCGCGGTGATGGCGGTGGCGGTGACGCAGGCCATCACCAGCGCCGCGCCCAGACCGGTCAGCGGGCCGAACGGGCGGGGCCCGGTGTGCTCCCACGCCGCGCCGTACAGCTCCGAGGCCGCCAGCGCCCCCGAGGCCACCGCGCACAGGACCCCCAGCGGCCGGCCGATGCGCGTCGCCGCGTCCTGCAGTATCCGGCCGGCCAGCAGCCGCACCGCCCCGGGCCGGCCTGCCGCGAGCAGCGCCCCGCACCAGTGCGTGAGCCCGGGCCCGGCCAGCACCAGGCCCAGGGAGGCCAGCAGCCAGCCGCCCAGGACGCCCGGTGAGGTCCCCCGGGAGCGGCCGGGCAGGGCGATGAGGGTCTCGGGGTCGGGGGCCGGGCGGTGGCCCACGTACGCCTCCAGGGCCAGCCCGACCGCGATGATCGCGATGCCCCAGGGCAGGCCCGCGTAGCCGGGGCGCGCGGCGGGGGCCGCGGCGGGCGGGGCGACGGGGGAGCTGACGGCGCCGCCCTGCGCGGCCCCGGTCGCGGCCACGGTCCGCGCGGCCTCCGCGACCGCGGTGCCGTCGGCCGGCTCCGCCGCCCCCTCCGGCGGCCGCGCGGCGCGCGGCGCCCTGCGGGGTCTCTCGCGTCCGGGGCGCAGCGCGAGCGCGCACGCGCCCGCCGCGAGCGCCGGCAGCAGACCGAGCAGGGTCAGCGTCGCGCCCCACGGCACCGGCGCCTGCCCGCCGAGCATCCTCGCGGCCGCGCCGCTGATCGGCGTGCCGCCCAGGTCGCCGCGCAGCTCCAGGTAGACCAGCAGGGCGATGCCGCTGCCCAGGGCGCAGGAGAGCGCGGTCGAGGCGGCCGCGAGCAGGGAGAGCCGCACCGGTCCGAGGCCCACGGCGTCCAGGCCGTCGCGGGGGCGGGTCGCGGGGTCCGTACGGGCCACGGCGAGCGCGAACTGCACGACGGCCGCCAGCGGGACCGCGCACCAGACGAGCCGCACCAGGGACGGGCCCGTCTCCTTCGGATGGGCCACCGCGTACCCCAGCGTGCACAGCAGCAGGAAGCCGACCCCCGCGGCGGCGGCCGCCACCAGCAGCCGTCGCAGCAGGACGAGCGGATGCGCGCCACGCGCTAGGCGGAGACTGAGCACGCCGCCCTTCCCTCTCCGTCTGCCGCGTCCGGCGTCGTGACGCCGTTGTTGCGGCGGCCGTCGGCCAGGTGGACCGTGCGGTCGGCCAGCGTCGCGATCTCCTCGTCGAGCGTGGCGATGACGACGGTGATCTGGTGCGAGCGGGCCGCCGTGGTCAGGGTGCGCAGCACCTGGGCGCGGTCGGCGGCGTGCAGCGGAGCCGTCGGCTCGTCCGCGAAGAGCACGGTGGGCTCGGTGGCCAGCGCGCGGGCGATGGCGATCCGCTGCCGCTGCGCCTGGAGCAGTACGGCGGGCCGCTTGCGCGAGCAGTCGCCGACGTCCAGGCGCTCCAGCCACTCGCCGGCGGCGCGTTTGGCCGTGCGGTGGGCGACGCCGCGCATCAGCAGCGGCAGGGCGGCGTTCTCCCAGGCCGTCAGCTCCGGTACGAGGTGCGGCTCGCTGTCGATCCAGCCGAACCGCTCGCGGCGCAGCCGTTCGCGGGCGGGGCGGGAGAGGGTGTGCACGGGCGCGCTGTTGAACCACACCTCGCCCGGGTCGGGCAGCAACTGCCCCGACAGGCATTTGAGGAGGGTGGTCTTGCCCGAGCCGCGCGGTCCGGTGACGGCGAGGATCTCGCTCTCGCGCACACCGATGGACACCCCCGCGAGAGCGGGGGAACCGCTGTAGGCGTAGTGCAGGCCGCGTGCCCAGAGCACGTCGTTGTCCGGCGGGGCCACCATATCGAGCACCTCGGTCGCTAAGGGTCCGTTCCCCTGTCCGGGTGAACGAACCAGAGGCCATTGGGTCACTGGCACCGTACGGAACCGTGATCCTAGCCCCCGCCCAGGCTCGGCGCTGGCAGCCCGCACTTTCCTCCGGTCGGCCTCATGGCCGGGCCGTCGCCCATGAGTCGGAGCGCAGCTGCGTACGCGTGGCGTGCGCGCCTGCCGCGGGGTGTGGGGCGCGTGCGGCAGGCGCGCGGGGCACACGCGCGGCGTGTGCGGACTTCTCGCGCGGTCGGAGTGGCCGGAGCGGTCAGATCCGTGTCCAGGCCTCCGCCAGGACGCCGCGGACGATCTGCTCGATCTCGTCGAACGTCGACTGGTCGGAGATCAGCGGCGGGGCGACCTGGACGACCGGGTCGCCGCGGTCGTCGGCGCGGCAGTACAGCCCGTTCTCGAAGAGCTTCTTGGAGACGAAGCCGTACAGCAGGCGCTCGCACTCCTCGGGGGTGAAGGACTCCTTGGTGGCCTTGTCCTTGACCAGTTCGATGCCGTAGAAGAAGCCGTTGCCGCGCACGTCGCCGACGATGGGCAGGTCGTGCAGCTTCGAGAGGGTCGAGAAGAAGGCCGATTCGTTGTCCAGCACGTGCTGGTTGAGGTTCTCGCGCTCGAAGATGTCGAGGTTGGCGAGGGCGACGGCGGAGGAGACGGGGTGGCCGCCGAAGGTGTAGCCGTGCAGGAAGGCGGAGTCGCCGGTGTAGAAGGGCTCGGCGATGCGGTCGGAGACCACGGCGGCGCCGATGGGGGAGTAGCCGGAGGTCATGCCCTTGGCGCAGGTGATGATGTCGGGCACGTAGCCGAACTTGTCGCAGGCGAACATCGTGCCCAGCCGGCCGAAGGCGCAGATGACCTCGTCGGAGACCAGCAGCACGTTGTGGGTGTCGCAGATCTCGCGGACGCGCTCGAAGTAGCCGGGGGGCGGCGGGAAGCAGCCGCCCGCGTTCTGCACGGGCTCCAGGAAGACGGCGGCGACGGTGTCGGGACCCTCGAAGAGGATCTGCTGCTCGATCTGGTCGGCGGCCCAGCGGCCGAAGGCCACGGGGTCGTCGCCGAAGACCGGGGCCCGGTAGATGTTGGTGTTCGCCACCTTGTGCGCGCCCGGCACGAGCGGCTCGAACGGCGCTCGCAGGGCGGGCAGTCCGGTGATGGCGAGGGCGCCCTGCGGGGTGCCGTGATAGGCGACGGTCCGTGAAATGACCTTGTACTTGCCGGGGTTGCCGGTGAGCTTGTGGTACTGCTTGGCGAGCTTCCAGGCGGTCTCGACGGCCTCGCCGCCGCCCGTGGTGAAGAAGACCTTGTTCAGGTCGCCCGGCGCGTAGTGCGCGAGCCGCTCGGCGAGTTCGATCGCCTGCGGGTGGGCGTAGCTCCACACCGGGAAGAAGGCGAGCTCCTGGGCCTGCTTGGCGGCCGCCTCGGCGAGCTCGGCGCGGCCGTGGCCCGCCTGCACCACGAACAGGCCCGCCAGGCCGTCGAGATAGCGCTTGCCCTTGTCGTCGTAGATGTAGGTGCCCTCGCCGCGCACGATGGTGGGCACGGGGGTGTGCTGGTACGAGCCCATGCGCGTGAAATGCATCCACAGGTGGTCGTACGCCGTCTTGGACAGGTCCTTGCTCACGGCTATCGGGTTCCCCATGTGTAGGTCTGCTTGCGGAGCTTGAGGTAGACGAAGCTCTCGGTGGAGCGCACGCCCGGCAGGGTCCGTACGCGCTTGTTGATGGTCTGCAGCAGGTGGTCGTCGTCCTCGCAGACGATCTCGATCAGGAGGTCGAAGGAGCCCGCTGTGACGACCACGTACTCCACCTCGTCCATCGCGGTCAGGGCGTCGGCGACCGGGTCGAGGTCGCCCTCGACGTTGATGCCGACCATCGCCTGCCGCCGGAAGCCCACGGTGAGCGGGTCGGTGACGGCGACGATCTGCATCACGCCCTGGTCGAGCAGCTTCTGCACGCGCTGCCGGACGGCCGCCTCGGACAGTCCGACGGCCTTGCCGATCGCCGCGTACGGGCGGCGGCCGTCCTCCTGGAGCTGCTCGATGATCGCCAGGGAGACGGCGTCGAGGGGCGGAGCGGCGGGGGCGCCGCGCTTGACGTCTGCGCTACGTGTGGCCACGCACCCCACTGTGCACGGGTTATGTCCGTGAAGCAAGGCTTGCCTGATGAAATTCGTTGTTGATCGTGCTCGGTGAAACTGATTCCGTTGTTCCTGGCTTTCGGGTCTGCCGAAAGCGTCGGTCCCCTGGCTAGGCTGAGCGCCACAAGCGATCGGACTTCATTCGGACTTCATACAGAAGGGGTGGCGCATCGTGACCACCGAGCCGCGCCGGCTGCGCAACTACATCGACGGGGAGTTCCGGGACGCCGCCGACGGGCGGACCACCGAGGTGATCAATCCGGCCACCGGCACCGTGTACGCCACCGCCCCGCTGTCCGGCAAGGACGACGTCGACGCCGCCATGGCCGCGGCCGCCGCGGCCTTCCCCGTCTGGCGCGACCTGGTGCCCGGCGAGCGGCAGAAGGCGCTGCTGAGGATCGCCGACGCGATCGAGGCGCGCGCCGAGGAGCTCATCGCCGTCGAGAGCGAGAACACCGGCAAACCCCTCGCGCTCACCCGCAGCGAGGAGATCCCGCCGATGGTGGACCAGATCCGCTTCTTCGCGGGCGCCGCGAGGATGCTGGAGGGCCGCTCCGCCGGCGAGTACATGGAGGGCCTGACCTCGATCGTCCGCCGTGAGCCCGTCGGCGTCTGCGCGCAGGTCGCGCCCTGGAACTACCCCATGATGATGGCCGTGTGGAAGTTCGCCCCGGCGCTCGCCGCGGGCAACACCGTCGTCCTCAAGCCGTCCGACACCACCCCGGCCTCCACCGTCCTGCTCGCCGAGATCATCGGCGGCGTGCTCGGTGAACTCGGCCACCCGCGGGGCGTGTTCAACGTCGTGTGCGGCGACCGCGACACCGGCCGGCTCATGGTCGAGCACCCGGTGCCCGCCATGGCCTCCATCACCGGGTCCGTACGGGCCGGCATGCAGGTCGCCGAGTCCGCCTCCAAGGACCTCAAGCGGGTCCACCTGGAGCTGGGCGGCAAGGCCCCCGTCGTCGTCTTCGAGGACGCCGACCTCGCCAAGGCGGCCGAGGAGATCGCGGTCGCGGGCTACTTCAACGCCGGGCAGGACTGTACGGCCGCGACCCGGGTGCTGGTCCACGAGTCCGTCCACGACGACTTCGTCACCGCGCTCGTCAAGGTCGCCTCCGAGACGAAGACCGGTGCCCCGGACGACGAGGACGTGCTCTACGGGCCGCTGAACAACGCCCACCAGCTGGAGCAGGTCTCCGGGTTCATCGAGCGGCTGCCCGCGCACGCCCGCGTCGAGACCGGCGGCCGGCGCGTCGGCGACCAGGGCTACTTCTACGCCCCGACCGTCGTCACCGGCCTCAAGCAGGACGACGAGATCGTCCAGCGCGAGGTCTTCGGGCCCGTGATCACCGTCCAGTCCTTCACGGACGAGGACCAGGCCGTCGCCCGCGCCAACGGCGTCGAGTACGCGCTGGCCTCCTCGGTGTGGACCAAGGACCACGCGCGCGCCATGCGGATGTCCAAGAAGCTCGACTTCGGCTGTGTGTGGATCAACACGCACATCCCGCTGGTCGCCGAGATGCCGCACGGCGGCTTCAAGAAGTCCGGCTACGGCAAGGACCTGTCCGCCTACGGCTTCGAGGACTACACGCGCATCAAGCACGTGATGACGTCCCTGGGCTGACGGGCGTCACGCACGGCAGGGGAACGGCCGCGCCGGTCAGCCGGCGCGGCCGTCCGCGTCCCGGGGGCGCACCGGCGGACGGCGCCGTTATCATCGAAGGCTTGTCCGAGACGATCAGAACGGTCATCCTGCCGGAATGCGAGTGAGCCCCGTGAAGAGCCCCGCCCGCCGGACCCTGCTGCGCGCGCTGGGCGCCGGCGCGGGGGCCGCCGTACTCGCCGGGTGCGGCGTGCCCGCGGCGTACGTGCCCGCCGGGGAGCGCTCCGCCCGTGACCGGTCGGCCGGGGAGAAGCGGCTGACGTTCGCCAACTGGCCGCTGTACATCGACGTCGACGACAAGGACCCGCAGCGGCGGCCGACGCTGGAGGAGTTCGAGAAGCGCTCCGGGATCTCGGTGAAGTACACCGAGGAGATCAACGACAACGACGAGTTCTTCGGCAAGATCAGCCCGGCTCTGATGAACCATCAGGACACCGGCCGGGACCTCGTCGTCGTCAGCGACTGGATGTGCTCGCGCTACGTCCGGCTCGGCTGGGTCCAGGAGATGGACCGCTCCCGGCAGCCCCACGTCGCCGCCCAGCTCGACCCGCTGCTGCGCAACCCGGCCTTCGACCCGGGCCGCCGGCACACGGTGCCCTGGCAGTCCGGCATCACCGGCATCGCCTACAACCGCAGGCGGCTCGGCCGCGAGATCCGCCGCACCGCCGAGCTGTGGCAGGACGACCTGCGCGGCCGCGTCACCCTCTTCTCCGGCCTCGACGAGGCGTTCTGCCTGCTCATGCAGGGCGAGGGCGTGAACGTCACCCGCTGGACCCCCGACGACTTCCACCGCATGTGCGACCGGCTGCGCGAACTCGTCCGCAAGAAGCACATCCGCCGCTTCACCGGCAACGACTACATCAAGGACCTGTCCTCCGGCGACGTACTGGCCTGCCAGGCGTACTCCGGCGACATCATCCAGCTCCAGGCCGACAACCCCGACATCGCCTTCGTCGTCCCGCAGGAAGGCGCGGAACTGTGGGCCGAGAGCCTGATGATCCCCGACCTCGCGCGCCACAAGGCCAACGCCGAACGGCTCGTCGACTACTACTACGAGCCCGAGGTCGCGGCCCGGCTGGCCGCCGCCGTCAACTACGTCTGCCCGGTCCCCGCCGCGCGCGAGGTACTCGCCCGCTCCAAGGACCGGGAACTCGCCGAACTCGCCGAGAACCCCCTGGTGTTCCCCACCGACGACATGCGCTCGCGGCTCGCGACCGCGCGCGACATGACGCCCAGGGAGCGGCCCGCGCTCACCAAGGAGTGGAACGAGATCATCGGGCTGTGAGACCCGCCGGGTTCAGGAGCGGCCCGGCCCGGCCGGGCGGAGGGCGCACAGCGTCCTGATGCGGTTCGTGGTGATCGAGTCGACGCCCGCGGCCAGCAGCCGGCGCATGGTGCCCCTGGTGTCGGCGGTCCAGGCCGACACCAGGAAACCGGCCGCGTGGTGTCGCGCGACCAGCTCCGGGCTCAGCAGCCCGAAGCGGTAGTTGAGCCAGCGCGGGGCGAGCCGTTCCAGCAGCGCCGCGCGCGGAGGGACGAGCGTGGTCCAGGTCAGCGCGGTCTCGGCGGCCGGATCCGCCTCGCGGACCGCGCGCATCGAGGCCGTCCCGCCGCAGTAGTAGACACGCTCCCGCGCGCCGCACGCGTGCACCTCGGCCACGGCCGCGCCGGCGGCCGCCGGGTCCGGCAGGTCGATGAACAGCCGCTGCCCGCTGCCGTGTTGCCCGCCAACGCCAACGCCAACGCCATCGCCAACGCCATCGCCATCACCGTTGCCGTTGCCGTCGCTCTCGCCGGTGACGAGCGCGAGCGCCTCGCGCAGGGTCGGCACCCCGCCGCCCGTCAGATCGCGCAACTCCTCGGCCGTGACCGCGTCCAGGCGGCGGCCCGCGCCCCACAGCCGCTCCAGCGTCGCGTCGTGCAGCAGGACCGGCACCCGGTCCCGGGTCAGCCGCACATCGATCTCCACGGCCCCCGCGCCCGCCCGCAGCGCGGAGCGGACCGAGGGCAGGGTGTTCTCGCGGTGCCGGTAGGGATCACCGCGGTGGGCGACCGCCGTGAACCGGGGCCTGCCACCGGGGGAGTTGCCGGTGGCGTGGGTGCCGCCGTGGGTGGTGCCGTCCTGGGTGCTGTCGTCGTCCGATCCGCGCATGCGCTCATTGTGGCCGCCGGACGCCCGCGGACGAGGCCGCCCGGCGCGGCCTGGCCCCGCCGCAGCGGCCGTCACCGAGGAGCCCGGAACCGGCCGGCCGGTGGTGCCCGCCCGCATGCCGGCCCCGCTGCGGGCGTGTTCCGGTCCGCCGGGCGGCAGGCCCCGCGCTCAGCCGACCGGCCGGGCGCCGAGGTACGCCGCCGTGTAGGCGTCGATCTCCGCGCGCAGGGCCGCCTTGGCGGGAGCGTCCATGAAGGACGCCTCGACGGCGTTGTGCGCCAGGCCGGCCACACCCTTCTCGTCCAGCTCCAGCAGCCGGGCCGCCACGGCGTACTCCTGGTTGAGGTCGGTGCCGAACATCGGCGGGTCGTCGCTGTTGATCGTCACGAGCACGCCCGCCTTCGCCATCTCCTTCACGGGGTGCTCCTCCAGGTCGGCCACGGCCCGGGTGGCGAGATTGGAGGTCGGGCAGACCTCCAACGGGATGCGGTGCTCGGCGAGATGGGCCAGCAGCCGCGGATCCCGCGGGGCGCTCGTGCCGTGCCCGATCCGCTCGGCCCGCAGCTCCACCAGGGCGTCCCAGATCGTCTGCGGACCCGTCGTCTCACCGGCGTGCGGGACGCTGCGCAGCCCGGCGGCGATCGCACGGTCGAAGTACGGCTTGAACTGCGGGCGGGGCACCCCGATCTCCGGACCGCCCAGCCCGAAGGAGACCAGGCCCTCCGGCTTGAGCCCGCAGGCGATGCGGGCGGTTTCCTCGGCCGCCTCCAGACCGGCCTCGCCGGGAATGTCGAAGCACCAGCGCAGCACCACGCCCAGCTCCCGCTCGGCCGCCTTGCGGGCGTCCTCGATGGCCTCGACGAACGCCACGTCCGGGATGCCGCGCTTGGTCGAGCTGAAGGGGGTGATGGTCAGCTCGGCGTAGCGGATGTTCTGCCGCGCCATGTCCCGGGCGACCTCGAAGGTCAGCAGCCGCACGTCCTCCGCGTCGCGGATGAGGTCGACGACGGAGAGATAGACCTCCACGAAGTGGGCGAAGTCGCGGAAGGTGAAGAAGTCGGCGAGCGCGCCGGGGTCGGTCGGCACCGGGGAGTCCGGGTGGCGGGCGGCGAGTTCGGCGACGATGCGCGGCGAGGCCGAGCCGACGTGGTGCACGTGCAGCTCCGCCTTCGGCAGGCCGGCGATGAACGGGGCGAGTTCGGACATGCGGTCCTCCAGGGCCGGTCGGGCTGCGGGGCGGGCCGCTCCTCCGGGCCGTTGCCCGTCCTTAGCGCCCTCGGTGTTCTTCGGTTGTCGGTGGTCGCGGCGGGCGCCGCCCCCGGGTGCGGGCGCGCGGTGGGTACGGCCCGGTCATCGTATGCGGGGCGGGCACGACGGCTTCCGCCAGGGCTTAGCATGACGGGGTACGAACTGGGGAGGACCATGTCCGACAAGGCCGGCGGCGCCGAGGAACAGCCGCAAGCCCGCGACCCGTGGGCTCCGCCGCAGCGGCGGGAGCCCACCGAGCCCGACGGCCGCCCGGACACCCCGGCCGCGACCACACCCGCCCTGCCACCCCAGCGCACCGCACCACCCCGGCAAGCCACGCCCGGTGCCCCCGAGACCACCCCACCGGGGCAGCCCGGGCCCGCCGTCGCGCCGACTGCCGAGAGCGCCCCGACCGCGTCGGCTTCCGAGGGCGTCCCGTCGGTACCGCTCGCACCGGCCGTGCCGGACGCCGGTCCCGCCCCGCAGCAGTCCGCGCCTGTCGTCGCGTCGGCCCGCCCGGGCGAGAGCACCCCGCAGCCTGGTCCGCAGCAGGCCGCGGCGACCACCCCGCCGGGGCAGCAAGCGCCCGGCACCGGTCCCGCCCCGCAGCAAGCCGTGCCCGGTCTCGCGCCGGCCCCCGAGGGGGTTCCGCCCGTGCCGCCTGCGCCGACCGGGCCGGGTACCCCCAGCGCGTACCCCTCCGGCCCGTACGGGCAGGCGCCCTATGGGCATCCCGGGCCGTACGCTCCGCCGCCCTACGCCGCCGGCCCCTACGAGCCGGTGGCCTACGGCTGGCCGGCGCCGGGGTACGCGGCGGGTGCCTACCGGCCCGCGCCCAGCAACGGGCTCGGCGTCACCGCCCTCGTCCTGGGCATCGTCGGCATCGTGCTGTCGCCCACCATCGTGCCCAGCGCCGTGCTCGGCGTGCTCGCGATCGTCTTCGGTGCGATCGGCCGTGCCAAGGCCGCCCGCGGCGAGGCCGACAACGGCGGACAGGCGCTCGCCGGGCTGATCCTCGGCGGCGTCGCGCTCGTCACCACGGCGCTGATGCTGCTGGTCTACTTCCGCATCGGCGACGCGAGCGACGACGACGGCCCCACCCCCGAGGACGACCCCGCCGGCACCTACGGGGCCTATCTCTCGGCGCCGACGCTCGTGCTCGACGCCGCCGCCAGCCGCTGACGCGCTTCCATCAGCGCGAAGCCGAGCAGATTCGCGCCGCGCCACTGCGCGGGATCCGCCGCCCGCTCGTCGTCCGCGGCCAGCCCGATGCCCCAGATGCGGTCCACCGGGCTGGCCTCGACCAGCACGCGGCTCCCCGTGCCCAGCAGATACGCACGCAGCGCCGGATCCTGGCCGAACTTGTGGACGCTGCCCGCCACCACCAGGGCGAAGCGGTGGCGGCGCCAGACCTCCTCGTCGAAGCCGCGCACCGTGCGCCCCGCGTCCTTGGCCTGCTTCGGGTGGCCGGAGGCCAGCACCCGGGCCTCCGCCTCCGCGTCGCCGAACAGCCGCGCCTTGCCGGCCATCATCCAGTGCTCCGCCGTCGCGTAGGCCACCCCGTCGACCGTGAACGGCGACGGCCACCACTGGCTGAAGCACCCCGGGCCCACCCCGCCGCCGCGCGGCGCCCGATGCCCCCAGAAGTAGACGTACTTCACGCGCTCGCCGCGCTCCGTCGCGGCGCCGACGGCCGCCGTGAGCTCCGCGACGGAGCGCGGCCCGTCGGCCCGGTGCGCGTGAGGTGCTGTTTCCCTGCCCCCGTTGATCTTCATGCCTTCATGGTGGCAGAGGCCACTGACAGCACCCACCGGGAGCGGCCCGGAGAAAACCCCGACCCGGCCCGGACCTAGCATGATGTGACGAAAGACGAGGAAAGGCACACCATGTCGGACCACGGGCAGAACCCGTACGGGCAGAACGCTCCCCAACAGCTCCCGCAGTACCCGGGGTACGGCCACCCGTACGCGGCCGCCTACGGCGGTCCGGTGCCCGTGCCGCCCCGCAACGGGATGGGTACGGCCGGTCTGGTCTGCGGCATCGTCGGGCTGGTCCTCAGCTTCATGTGGCCCTTCTGGTTCTTCGCGTTCGTGCTCGCCGTCCTCGCGATCGTCTTCGGCGCCGTCGGCCGTTCCCGGGCGAAGAAGGGGCAGGCGACCAACCGCGGGGTGGCCACCTCCGGTCTGGTGCTCGGCATCGTGGCCGTGGTCTTGCTGTTCGCTTGGATCGGGCTTGTCGCGGCAGGTGTCGGCATGTCCGCCTGAAGGCCCCGGCCGGCCCCGCTCCGGCCCACCTCCAACTCACTGATTCCGTCGCGGCAGTAAAACGCCGCGACGGAATCCCTTGTTGTCAATCGACTGCTCTGCCAGGATCGTTGCCCCGAAACCGGTGAGAGCTACGCCCGTTCACGGATCGCCACGGTCGGCGGAGGAGTGCGTCATGGTTCAACGGTTCGATGCCGCCGGGCAGTTCGCCGACGGCGCCCAGTATCTCGCGGGCACCCGGCGGGCCGGGACGTCCGGCCGCAAGCAGTCCGTCGTCGACCCGGCCACCGGCGCCGAGCTGCTGGCCTACGAACTCGCCGGCCCCGCCGACGTGGACGCGGCCGTGGCCGCCGCCGAGGCCGCGCTGCCCGTCTGGGCGGGCGCCACCCCGGCGGAGCGCTCCGCCGCACTGCACCGCTTCGCGGGCGTACTCGCGGAGCAGGCCGGGGAGTTCGCGCGCGCCGAGTCCGCGCAGTGCGGCAAGCCGATCCGGCTCACCACCGAGTTCGACGTGCCCGGCACGATCGACAACACCGCCTTCTTCGCGGGCGCCGCCCGTCATCTGGAGGGCCGCTCCGCCGGCGAGTACAGCGCCGACCACACCTCCTACGTGCGCCGCGAGCCGATCGGCGTCATCGGCTCGATCGCGCCGTGGAACTACCCGCTGCAGATGGCCGCGTGGAAGGTCCTGCCGGCCGTCGCGGCGGGCAACACGATCGTCCTGAAGCCCGCCGAGACCACCCCGCTCACCCCCCTGATGTTCGCGCGGGCCGCCACCGCGGCCGGCCTGCCCGACGGCGTGATCAACGTCATCAGCGGGGCCGGGAAGGACGCCGGGGAACACCTCGTCGCCCACCCGGGCATCGCCATGACCTCCTTCACCGGCTCCACCCCCGTCGGCCGCCGGGTCGCCGAACTCGCCGGCCGCACCGGCAAGCGCGTCCACCTCGAACTCGGCGGCAAGGCCCCCTTCCTCGTCTTCGACGACGCCGACCTGGACGCGGCCGTCCACGGGGCCGTCGCCGGCGCCCTCATCAACGCCGGCCAGGACTGCACCGCCGCCACTCGCGCCTATGTCCAGCGGCCGCTGTACGACGCCTTCGTCTCCGGCGTCGCCGACCTCATGGCGGGCGTGCGCCCGGGCGACCCCTTCGACCCGGCCACCGACCTCGGCCCGCTCGTCTCCTTCGCCCAGCGCGACCGCGTCGCCGGCTTCGTGGAGCGGGCCCGCGCGTACGCCACCGTCGTCACCGGCGGCGCGGCCCCCGGCGGCGCGCTCGCCGGGGGCGCCTACTACCTGCCCACCCTGCTGACCGGCGCCCCCCAGGACAGCGAGGCCGTCCAGGCCGAGATCTTCGGCCCGGTCCTGGTCGTGCTGCCCTTCGACGGCGACGACGAGGGCCTCGCGCTCGCCAACGACACCCCCTACGGGCTCGCCGCCTCCGTCTGGAGCCGCGACGTCTACCGCACCGGGCGCGCCACCCGCGCCCTGCGGGCCGGCTGCGTCTGGGTCAACGACCACATCCCGATCATCAGCGAGATGCCGCACGGCGGATACAAGGCGTCCGGCCACGGCAAGGACATGTCCGCCTACTCCTTCGACGAGTACACCCAGATCAAGCACGTGATGTCCGACAACACCGGGACCGCCCGCAAGGCGTGGCACCGCACGGTCTTCACCTGCCGCTGACGCCCCGTCCGCCGCGCCCCGAGGGCGGCGGCGAGCGCGGCACGCGCTGTTCGGGGCAGAATTCTCCGGGCCCACCGGGCGCCTGCCGCGCCGGTGGGGCCCCGGCGCGGCCACCCGGCCCCGGACATATGAGAACGTACGCGGCGGTACGTCCCGTACGCCCCGTCCGTGCTCACCCCCCGACCCCCCTGGACTGCGAAGACCCATGACAGCAACAGCCCCCGCCGCGAGCAGCGGCACGGACGTCCGCCTGAACCGCATCAGCAAGAGCTACGGCGCCTTCACCGCCGTCCACCCGCTCGACCTGACCGTGCCCGCGGGCTCCTTCTTCGCACTGCTCGGCGCGTCCGGCTGCGGCAAGACCACCACGCTGCGCATGATCGCCGGTCTGGAGGCCCCCACCACCGGCACCGTCGAACTCGCCGGCCGGGACGTCACCGCCCTGCCCCCCTACAAACGGCCCGTCAACACCGTCTTCCAGAGCTACGCGCTCTTCCCGCACCTCGACATCCACGAGAACGTCGCCTTCGGGCTGCGCCGCCGCGGCGTGAAGTCGGTGGCGGGGCAGGTCGGCGAGATGCTCGACCTCGTCCAGCTCGGCGAGTACGCGCGCCGCAAGCCCCACCAGCTCTCCGGCGGGCAGCAGCAGCGCGTCGCCCTCGCCCGCGCCCTGATCAACCACCCGCAGGTGCTGCTCCTCGACGAACCGCTCGGCGCCCTCGATCTGAAGCTGCGCCGCCAGATGCAGCTGGAGCTCAAGCGCATCCAGACCGAGGTCGGCATCACCTTCGTGCACGTCACCCACGACCAGGAAGAGGCGATGACCATGGCCGACACCGTCGCCGTGATGAACGCCGGCCGCGTCGAGCAGCTCGGCGCCCCCGCCGAGCTCTACGAGACCCCGCGCACCACCTTCGTCGCCAACTTCCTCGGCACCTCCAACCTCATCACCGCCGACGTCCTCGACACCACCGGCGAGACCCTCGTGCTGCGCGCCGCCGACACCAAACTCGCGCTGCCCAGGGCCCGATGTACAGCCGCCGCCCGCACGGGCGGCAGGCTCACCCTCGGCATACGGCCCGAGAAGATCACCCTCACCCACGCCGACGACGCCTCCGCCGTTCCCGGGGGCCGCAACCAGGTGCGCGGCCGCATCACCGGCGCCGGCTTCATCGGCGTGTCCACCCAGTACCTCGTCGACAGCCCCGTGGGCACCGGTCTGTCCGTCTACGAGCAGAACATCGAGCGCGACGCCCGGCTCGTGCCCGGCGCCGAGGTGATCCTGCACTGGAACCCCGGCCACGGCTTCGGACTGGACGCCGCGCAGAGCCTGGAGGCGGGAACGGACACGGGAGAAGGCACGTGAACGCACTCACCACCCCCCGCGCCGACGAACCCCCCGCCGCTGCCGCGCCCGGCCCGGCCGCCCGCGCCGCCGTCCGCCGCGGAAAACTCGTCCCTTATTGGCTGCTGCTCCCCGGCATCCTCTGGCTCCTGCTCTTCTTCGCCGCACCGCTGGTCTACCAGGCGTCCACCTCGGTGCAGACCGGCTCCCTCGAAGAGGGCTTCAGCGTCACCTGGCACTTCGCGACCTACGCGGACGCGCTGCGCGAGTACTGGCCGCAGTTCCTGCGCTCCGTCGGCTACGCCGCCACCGCCACCGTGCTGTGCCTGGCCCTCGGCTACCCGCTCGCCTATCTGATCGCCTTCCGGGCGGGACGCTGGCGCAATCTGCTGATGATCCTGGTCATCGCCCCGTTCTTCACCAGCTTCCTGATCCGCACCCTCGCCTGGAAGACGATCCTGGCCGACAACGGCCCCGTCGTCTCCGCGCTCGACAGCCTGCACTTGTTCGACGTGACGAGCACGCTCGGCATCACCGAGGGGCACCGGGTCCTCGCCACCCCGCTCGCCGTCGTGTGCGGGCTGACGTACAACTTCCTGCCGTTCATGATCCTGCCGCTGTACACCTCGCTGGAACGCATCGACCCCCGGCTGCACGAGGCGGCGGGCGATCTGTACGCCCGGCCGCTGACCACCTTCCGCCGGGTGACCTTCCCGCTGTCCCTGCCCGGCGTCGTCGCCGGCACCCTGCTGACCTTCATCCCCGCCTGCGGCGACTACATCAACGCCGAACTGCTCGGCTCCACGGACCAGAAGATGATCGGCAACGTCATCCAGTCGCAGTTCCTGCGCGTCCTGGACTATCCGACCGCCGCCGCCCTCTCCTTCCTCCTCATGGCCGCCATCCTCGCCATGGTCACCGTCTACATCCGCCGCTCCGGGACGGAGGAGCTCGTCTGATGCGCACCCTGACGCGCTTCCTGCGCCGCAACCTCGTGGTGATCGCGGGCCTTTGCACGCTCGCGTATCTGCTGCTGCCCAACGTCATCGTGACGGTCTTCTCGTTCAACAAGCCCAACGGGCGCTTCAACTACGAGTGGCAGCGTTTCTCCACCGACGCCTGGACGCATCCGTGCGGCGTCGCCGACCTGTGCGGTTCGCTCTCGCTCAGCCTGCGCGTCGCGCTGTGGGCCACGCTCGGCGCCACCGTCCTCGGCACCATGATCGCCTTCGCGCTGGCCCGCTACCGCTTCCGCGCCCGCGGGGCCGTCAGCACGCTGATCTTCCTTCCGATGGCCATGCCCGAGGTCGTCATGGCGGCCTCACTGGCCACGCTGTTCCTCAACATGGGGGTGGGCTTCGGCTTCTGGACCATCCTCATCGCCCACATCATGTTCTGCCTGAGCTTCGTGGTGACGGCCGTCAAGGCGCGTGTAATGAGCATGGACCCGCGCCTGGAGGCCGCCGCGCAGGATCTGTACGCCACTCCGCTGCAGACCTTCCTGCGGGTCACGCTGCCGATCGCGGCCCCCGGCATCGTGGCCGGCGCCCTGCTGTCCTTCGCCCTGTCCTTCGACGACTTCATCATCACGAACTTCAACGCCGGTTCGACTGTGACTTTCCCCATGTTCGTGTGGGGAGCCGCACAACGAGGCACACCCGTTCAGATCAATGTCATCGGAACGGCGATGTTCGCCATCGCCGTGCTGTGCGTCCTCGCCGGCAGACTCGTCGGCGGGCGCCGGAAAAGGAGCTGAGAGCATGGCCGGCAGAGCCATGGACCGTGACCGAGCGCACCACGAACTCTCCCGCCGGGCACTGGCCGACGCGGCCCCCCGCCCGTACTGGCTCGACGACCCCGGCCGGCCGGCCGCCCTCCCCGCCCTCGTCGGCGACGAGACCTGCGACCTCCTGGTCGTCGGCGGCGGCTTCAGCGGACTGTGGACCGCGCTGCGGGCCAAGGAACGCGATCCCGGCCGTGACGTCGTCCTCATAGAGGCCCGCGAGTGCGGCTGGGCCGCCTCCGGCCGCAACGGCGGCTTCTGCTCCGCCTCCCTGACCCACGGCTGGGCCAACGGACAGGCCCGCTGGCCGCGGGAGTTCACCACCCTGCACGAGATGGGCCTGCGCAACCTCGACGGGATCGAGGCCACCCTCGCCCGCCACGGCATCGACTGCGACTTCGAGCGCACCGGCGAGATCGACATCGCCACCGCCCCGCACCAGGTCGCCGAACTGCGCGAGTCCGCCGACGAACTCGCCGCCCTCGGCGTGAGCGGCTACGAGTTCCTCGACCAGGACCGGCTGCGCGCCGAGGTGCGCTCCCCGACCTTCCTCGCCGGACTGTGGGACCGCGATGGCGTCGCCATGCTCGACCCGGCCCGGCTCGCCTGGGGGCTCAAGCGCGCCTGCCGCGAACTGGGCGTGCGCGTCTACGAGAACACCCCCGGCACCGCGCTCGCCGAACAGGGCGCGGGCACCGCCGTCCGCACCCCCTACGGGCGTGTCTTCGCCCGCCGCACCGCCCTGGGCACCAACGCCTTCCCCTCCCTGGTGCGGCGCGTCCGCCCGTACATCGCCCCCGTCTACGACTACGCGCTGATGACCGAACCGCTCAGCGCCGAGCAGCGCGAGGCCCTCGGCTGGCGGCGGCGGCAGGGCCTGGGCGACGCCGCCAACCACTTCCACTACTTCCGCATCACCCGCGACCACCGTGTCCTGTGGGGCGGTTACGACATCGTCTACCACTTCGGCGGCGGCGTCCGCTCCGAGTACGAGCACCATCCGGCCACCTACGAGAAGCTCGCCGAGCACTTCTTCCGCTGCTTCCCGCAGCTGGAGGGCGTGCGCTTCACGCACAGCTGGGGCGGCGCCATCGACACCTGCTCGCGCTTCTCGGCGTTCTTCGGCACCGCGCTCGGCGGCCGCGCCGCCTACGCCCTCGGCTACACGGGGCTCGGTGTCGGCGCCTCCCGCTTCGGCGCGGACGTCATGCTCGACCTGCTCGCCGGCGCGTACACCGAGCGCACCGCGCTGGAGATGGTCCGCTCACGGCCGCTGCCCTTCCCGCCGGAGCCGGTGCGCTCACTCGGGATCGGCATCACCCAGTGGTCGATGACCCGCGCCGACGAGAACGGCGGCCGCCGCAATCTGTGGCTCAAGGCCATGGACAAGGTCGGCATGGGCTTCGACAGCTGACCCCCGCCCGGCGCGCACGGCCCGCCCCGCGCCGGCGGGCCGCGAAACCCGCGTAAGGACGCGCCTGTACGGCCCTCTCACCCCTGTCCGCCCACAAGGGCGGGCCGGGAGACGGACGGAGGCGCGGGGCATGGGTGACGACGCGGCGGCGAGGGGCGTGCTGGAGTGGCTGGTATCGGCGGCGCCCGATCCCGGCACCTGCCGGCGGGAGTGGGAGCGCAACCCCCTGGGGGTCGCCCTCCTGCCCGCGGGCCGGCTCTGGGACGTCCTGGTCCTGCCGAGCACCCTGGGCTGGCCCACCCTGGAGATCCTCGGCCGCTGCACGGACCGGCTCGGGCCCGTCCTCGCGGACTTCGGCGACAGCCGCGTCGGCTTCTTCGTGCCCCCGGGCACGGCGGCGGGCTGGGTCGCGACCGGGGTACGGGCCGCCGGGGCCGGTACGTGGATCGTCGTCCCGCACCCGGTGCGCGGCGCGAGCGGGGTGCGCTGGATCGTGCCGCCCGACGGGACGGGCACCCTCACCGACCCGGCGCTGCTGGAGTGGTCGATGCACGAGGCGGCCGCGGGCCGCGCGGGGCACGGGCCCGCGTGAGGACGCGGGCCACGGCCCACAGCAGGACGCCCGCCAGGCACCAGCTGCCCAGCACGTCCAGCGGCCAGTGGTAGCCACGGCGCACCAGGCCGGCGCCCACGCCGATGTTCACCACCGCGCAGCCGGCCGCCACCACCGCGCGCAGGCGGCCGGAGGGGCGCCCGTACGCCAGCAGCAGCGCGGCGGCCCCGTAGGCGACCGCCGCGGTGGCCGCGTGCCCGGAGGGGAAGAAACCGGCGGGCACGCCCGCCATCGGCGGCGGGCCGGGCCGGGCGATCCACAGCTTCAGCGGGACGACCAGCGCGGGGACGGCCGCCATCGCCAGGGCCGCGGCGAGCGGTGCGTGCCAGCGCGGCGCGTGGCACGGTCGCCACAGTGCCCACAGGGCGGCCAGGACCAGGACGGGTACGGCCACCGTGGCGTTGCCGAGGTCGGCGAGGAACTGGGCGACGCCCGGCGGGAGTCCGGGGACGCCGTCGGTGACGGCGGTCCGTCCGAGGCGTTCGTCAGCGGTGCGCAGGGGGCCGTGCACGGAGATCTGCCAGGTGAGTGCGGCAAAGGCGAGCCCGCTCAGCGCCGGGAGGCCCACCCGGGGGCGGAGCGGCGTGCGCACGCCGCCGCGCCACCTGTGGCTTGCCGCGGGAGCGGCCGTCGTGGCCGGCGGCCCCGGAACAGGGGGGGAGGTTCCGAGGCCGCCGCCTCGACCGGTGGGCCGCGCGCCCCGGGGGGGTTGGGACGGGCGGTCGTCCGGCCGGTGAGGATGTCCGGAGCCGTCGGCTCCAGCGGTGTGCGCGAAGGCACGGCCGGGCCGGACTTGGGGAGTTACCGGCGCGGCGCTGTCCGCGGTCTCCCGCGGGCGAGGTGTTTCACTCATCTGCAGAAACCGTACGGCAGGCCGGGGCGGGACGGACAGTCGGCTCACTCCTCCACCACCCGCCCCGCACAGGTTCTTCACCGGCTCGCGCCCGGGGGGCTCACAGCCCCGCGAACGCCTCCTCGATGATGTCCAGGCCCTCGCCCAGCAGGTCCTCGCCGATGACCAGCGGCGGCAGGAAGCGCAGCACGTTGCCGTAGGTGCCGCAGGTCAGGACGATCAGGCCCGCCGCGTGGCACGCCTTGGCGAGCGCGGCGGCCGCGGCCGCGTTCGGCGTCTTGGAGCCGGACTCCACCAGCTCGACCGCGATCATCGCGCCCCGGCCGCGCACGTCGCCGATGATGTCGTACTTGCCCTGCATCGCGAGCAGGCGGCCCTTCATGACCTCCTCGATGCGCCGGGCCTTCGCGTTCAGGTCCAGCTCGCGCATCGTCTCGATCGCGCCGAGCGCCGCCGCGCACGCCACCGGGTTGCCCCCGTACGTACCGCCGAGGCCCCCCGCGTGCGCCGCGTCCATGATCTCGGCGCGGCCGGTGACGGCGGCGAGCGGCAGACCGCCGGCGATGCCCTTGGCCGTGGTGATCAGGTCGGGGACGACGCCCTCGTCCTCGCACGCGAACCACTGGCCGGTGCGGCAGAAGCCGGACTGGATCTCGTCCGCGACGAAGACGATGCCGTTGTCCTTCGCGAACCGCGCGAGCGCCGGGAGGAAGCCCTTGGCCGGCTCGATGAAGCCGCCCTCGCCGAGCACCGGCTCGATGACGATCGCGGCGACGTTGTCCGCGCCCACCTGCTTGCTGATCATGTCGATGGCCGCGGCGGCGGCCTCGGGGCCGCAGTTCTCCGGGCCGGTGGGCCAGCGGTAGGGGTAGGCGAGCGGGGCGCGGTAGATCTCGGGCGCGAACGGGCCGAAGCCGTGCTTGTACGGCATGTTCTTGGCGGTGAGCGCCATCGTCAGGTTGGTGCGGCCGTGGTAGCCGTGGTCGAAGACGACGACCGCCTGCCGCCTGGTGTACGCGCGGGCGATCTTCACCGCGTTCTCCACGGCCTCGGCGCCCGAGTTGAACAGGGCCGACTTCTTCGCGTGGTCGCCCGGGGTCAGCTCGGCGAGCGCCTCGCAGACCTCCACGTAGCCCTCGTAGGGGGTGACCATGAAACAGGTGTGGGTGAAGTCGGCGAGCTGGGCGGCCGCGCGCCGTACGACGGCCTCGGCGGAGTTGCCGACGGAGGTGACGGCGATGCCCGAGCCGAAGTCGATCAGCGAGTTGCCGTCCACGTCCTCGACGATGCCGCCGCCCGCGCGCCGGGTGAACACCGGCAGCGTCACCCCGACGCCGCCCGCGACCGCGGCGTTCTTGCGGGCCAGCAGTTCCTGGGACTTGGGGCCGGGGATCGCGGTGACGACGCGGCGCTCCTGGGGGAGGGCCGGGCCTCCGGTCAGTTCGCTCATGAGGGGGCTCCAGGGGAATAGCGGGGCGGGACGGGAGGGGGCTAGCAGGGCGGGACGGGGACGGTCCGGGGAGACGACCGCGTCGCCCGGCCACCGGCTCACTCGGGTTCACTTCGCAGGCTAGGGGCGGGGGAGGGGGACCGGCATGTTCCGATCAGGAGAAGTGGGCGGGGCGGGTTGTCCGTGGCGGACATGGTGCGGGTGCGGCGCGGCCGCGACCGGAGCCCCCGGGACCCCGGTCGGGTGGACGGGCGAGGCCGTGAACTCACCGGCCGCCCGCACTACATTGAGGCGCGACGAGAGTCGGTGGAGTTCCGGTTGGGGTTTCGGCGGGGGCAAGGGGCGGCAATGGAGTACGACGGTACGCACGACGCGCGGCACGACCGCGGGACGGTGCCGGAGATGCCCGCCGTTCCGCCCCCTCCCGTTCCCCCCGCCCCCGGGCAGTCCCCGTTCCTCCAGTGGCTGCGGGCGCCGCGCCCCGAGGCCGGGGCCGGGATCTGGCGGCACGGCCACCGGCCGCGGCCGGCCGAGGAGCCGGACCGGATCCCGGGGCGGCAGCTGATCGGCGGGGCCGTCATCTCCCTGCTGTGCGCGTGGCTGCTGGGCTCGCTCGCGTGGAACGGCTACCTGGGGCCGTACTGGCTGTGGCCCCTGACCGTGCTGGCCCCCGACTCCTGGCTGGACGGCAGTGGCATGGGCCCGGTGTGGACCGCCTACGGCTACTACGCGATCTGCCTGGGCCTGCTCGTCACCGTCTTCGGCCGGCTCGGGCGCTGGCCGCAGGTCTGGCGCCGGTACGCCGTACCGCAGCTGCGCAGGCTGTGGGACGACGGCGGTATCCCGCGGCAGGCCGTCCCGGCGGCGCACGAGGACCCCGCCGACTGGCCCCGGCTGCGGGCCCGCGGCGCGCACGCCGCCGCCGACCGGCTCGCCGCGGACGCCCGCCACGGGCTGATGAACGACGTCGACCACGCCCGGATCGCCCACATCTGGCAGTCTTCGTCCCAACACCCGGACGCCGCCGCCGAGTTCACCGACACGGTGCTGCGGTACGGCGCGGCCGCCTACGTCCACCCTTCCGGGGCGCGCGACGTGCCCGTCCGCGCCCCGGGAGCGCACGACCTGCTCACCCGGCAGGTGCGGATCGGCACGGCCGCCGACGACCCCCGCAACCCTTACGGGCACCGGGGCGCGGGCGCCGCCCTCGACCCCGGGCTGCTGGGCACCTCGCTGCTCGCCGTCGGCCCGGCCGGCTGCGGCAAGACGGACCGGCTGGTGCGGCCCGTGGTGCAGTCCCTGTGCCTCCAGGCGCTCGCGCGGCGGGCCGCCGTCGTCGCGGTCGGCGCGGCGGGCGCGGGCCTCGCCCCGGACGCGGCCTTCGACGTCGTGGTGCGGCTGGGCCGGGCCGACTCCACCCACGGCCTCGACCTGTACGGCGGCACCGACGACCCGGACGAGGCCGCCGCGGTCCTCGCCGAGGGCCTCGTCGGCGACCTCGCCCCCGGACTGCCGGACGGGGACGGGCGGCGGGCCGCGACCGCGCTCGCCCAGCTGCTGGGCCCCTACCGCGCGGTCCACGGCCGCTTCCCGGGCGTGCCCGAGCTGCGCGAGCTCCTCGACGGCTCGCCCGCCGCCCTGGCCGCCCTGCGCGGCGGCCTCGCGGCCGCCGGGCACGAGGCGCTGGCCCGCGAACTCGACGCCAGGCAGCGGCAGTCGGGGCGCCCCGGCGACCCCGGGCCCCTGCTCGCCGACCGGCTCGCCCTCCTGGACCGGCCCGCCTTCGCCCGCTCCTTCGACGCCTCCGACGGCCGCGCCTTCTCCTTCCGCGGTCTCGAACACCCGCTGCGGGTGCGTATCGACCTGCCCGAGCGCGGGCACGCCGAGGCCTCGCGGATGCTGGCGCGGCTCGTGCTCGCCCAGTTCACCGAGGCGGTCGCCGGCCGGGGCGAGCGTTCCCTGTTCGCCTGTCTGGTCCTCGACGACGCCACGCGCGCCGTCACCCCCGAGACCGTGCGCGGCCTGGGCCGGCTGCGCTCCGCCAACGCCGGTGCCCTGCTCACCCTGCGCGCGCTCGACGACGTCCCCGAGGCGCTGCGCGGCCCGCTGCTCGGCGCGGTCGGCTGCCGGATGGCCTTCGCCGGGGTGACCACCTGGGACGGGACGCTCTTCGCGGAGGTGTGGGGCAAGGAGTGGGTCGAGACCCGGGATGTGACGGATCGTCAGGTCATTGCGCACGAACCGGTCACCCGCGCCACGCACGTCCTGCGCCGGCTGGTCACCGGGCGTGCCGTGACCGCCCAGTCGGTGACCGTCCGCAGGGTGGAGCGGGAGCGCTGGTCGGCCTCCGAGCTCGCGACGCTGCCCGCCGGGCACGCCGTGCTCTCCGTGCAGTCCGTACGGGGCGGGGGGGCGCCGCCGGTCCTCGTCGACCTGCGCGGGCGCGCGGACGGCTCCGTACCCCTGGAGTAGCCGCCGCGGGCGTTCCGTACCGTGTGAACCGGTACGCGTACCCCGGGAATCCGCCGCTGGGGCAGAATCGGGAACGGCCGTTCATACGGGACGGCGCATTCCCATGCCCCACACCGTGCGCTCCCCGAAGGTGCCATGCCTCTGACCCTCGCCTCCCTCGTCCACCACTCCGCGCTCAAGCTCGTCGTGCGCGCCGGAGCGGACCGGCTGGACACCCCCGTGCGCTGGGCCCACGTCAGCGAGCTGGCCGACCCGGTGCCGTGGATGGACGGCGGGGAACTGCTGCTGATCACCGCGATGAAGATCGACGCGACCGACCGGGAGGAGATGCGCCGCTACGTGCGCCGGCTCGTCGACGCGGGCGTCGTCGGGCTCGGCTTCGCCGTCGGCGTCACCTACGAGCAGGTGCCCGGCGCGCTCGTCGAGGCGGCCCGGGAAGCGGGCCTGCCGCTGCTGGAGGTGCCGCGCCGCACCCCGTTCCTGGCCATCACCAAGGCGGTCTCCGCGGCCGTCGCCGCCGACCAGTACCGGGCGGTGACCGCCGGCTTCGAGGCGCAGCGCGAACTGACCCGCGCCGCCCTCGCCGAGGGCGGACCGGCCGCACTGCTCAGCCGGCTCGCCACCCATCTGCGGGGCTGGGCCGCCCTCTACGACCCGTCCGGCACGGTCCTCGCGGCCGCCCCCGAGTGGGCCGCGCGCCGCGCCGCCCGGCTCGCCGCCGACGTCGAACGGCTGCGGACCAGGCCCGCGCCCGCCACCGCCGTCGTCGGCCCCGACCCCGGCGACGAGGGCGGCGACCGCGTCGAACTGCACTCCCTCGGCTCCGGCCGGCGCGTGCGGGGCGTCCTCGCCGTCGGCACCGACGCCCCCCTCGGCACCGCCGAGCGCTACGCCGTGCAGTCCGCGATCGCCCTGCTGACCCTCACCACCGAGCGCTCCCGCGCCCTGCAGGACGCCGAGCAGCGGCTGGCGGCCGCCGTGCTGCGCATGCTGCTCGCCGGCGAGCCGGACCACGCGCGGGCCGTCGCGGGCGATTTGTACGGGGGGCTGCTGGACGCGCCGTTCCGGGTGCTGGTGGCGGAAGCGACCGGGGGCGCGGCCGAAGCGGAGACGGCGGCGCCCGGCGACGGGCGGACGCCCCGGGCGCACGACGCGCTCGGCGCCCTCGCCGACGCGGTCGAGACCGCGGCGGGCCGGGCCGCCGAGCCCGTCCTGGCCGTGCCCGACGGGCAGCGCCTGGTCGTCCTCGCGCCCGACGGCGGCGCGGTCGTCGCCGCGTGCGCGGAGCACGCGCGCGCCCTCGCGGCCCGGCGCGGCGCGGAGCGGACCGGGCAGCGCGAGGACCGGGCCCCGGCCCCCGAACTGGCCGTCGGCCTGTCCGCGCCGGCCGGCCCGAGCGCCGCAGCGGCCGCCTTCCGCCAGGCCGGGCAGGCCCTGTCGGTGGCCCGCCGCCGCGGCCGGGTCCTCGTCGAGCACGAGGAGGTCGCGGCCGGCTCCGTCCTGCCGCTCCTGGCCGACGACGCGGTACGGGCCTTCGCCGACGGCCTGCTGCGCGCCCTGCGCGAGCACGACGCCACCGGCCGCGGCGACCTCGTCGCCTCCCTGCGGGCCTGGCTCTCCCGCCACGGCCAGTGGGACGCCGCGGCCGCCGACCTCGGCGTCCACCGCCACACCCTGCGCTACCGCATGCGCCGCGTCGAGGAGATCCTCGGCCGCTCCCTGGACGACCCGGACGTGCGCATGGAGCTGTGGCTGGCCCTGAAGGCGACCTCGACGGGCGGGGACTGAACGGGCTGGAGAGGGACAGCGCCGGCCCGGCCCCGCCAATGCGTAGCGCCCGCCCCCTCCCGCACTCCACCGTGGACAAACGCCGGTGCGGCCCACCGCCCCTACCGTGAAGGGGCACTGTCCCTCATCACTTCGGAAGGCCGGGCCTGTGACTGCTCCCCGCGCGCCCCGTACCCCTGACGAGCCCCGCGCCGTCTCCGCGTTCTGGCCGGCCGGCCGGCAGGCCACCGGCGAGGAGACCTTCGAGGTCACCAACTCCTACGACGGCCGGCTCGTCGGCACCGTGAGCGTGCCCACCCCGGCCCAGGTCGAGCAGGCCGTGGCCGCCGCGCACGCCGTGCGCGAGACCTTCGCGGCGAGCCCCGCGCACGTCCGGGCCGCCGCCCTCGACCACGTCGCGAAGCGGCTGACCGAGCGCACCGAGGAGATCGCCCGGCTGATCTCCGCCGAGAACGGCAAGCCCATCAAGTGGGCGCGCGGCGAGGTCGGCCGCGCCGTCTCCGTCTTCCGCTTCGCCTCCGAGGAGGCCCGCCGCTGGGGCGCCGGGGACGCCCAGCGCCTGGACACCGACGCCGGCGGCACCGGACGCCTGGCGCTCACCCGCCGCTTCCCGCGCGGCCCCGTCCTCGGCATCGCCCCGTTCAACTTCCCGCTCAACCTGGCCGCCCACAAGGTCGCGCCCGCGCTCGCCGTCGGCACCCCGATCGTCCTCAAGCCGGCCCCGGCGACACCCCTGTCCTCGCTCGTCCTCGGCGAGATCCTCGCCGAGACGGAGCTGCCCGAGGGCTCCTGGAGCGTGCTGCCGGTGCCCAACGACCGGATGCCCGCACTCGTGCGGGACGAGCGGCTGCCGGTGATCTCCTTCACCGGCTCGGGCCCCGTCGGCTGGTCGATCCTCGACTCCGTGCCGCGCAAGCACGTCACCCTGGAGCTCGGCGGCAACGGCGCGGCCGTCGTCCTCGCCGACTGGTCCAGCGAGGCGGACCTCGACCACGCCGCGCAGCGCATCGCGACCTTCTCCAACTACCAGGGCGGCCAGTCCTGCATCTCCGTGCAGCGCGTGATCGCCGACGCCTCGGTGTACGACCGGCTGCTGCCCAAGGTCGTCGCCGCCGTCGAGGCCCAGGTCACCGGCGACCCGGCCGACCCGACCACCGACGTCGGCCCGCTGGTCAGTGAGGACGCCGCCCGGCGCGTGGAGTCCTGGGTGGACGAGGCCGTCGCGGCCGGCGCGAAGCTCCTCACCGGCGGCAAGCGCGAGGGCGCCACCTACGCGCCGACCGTGCTCGCGGACGTCCCGGCCGGCGTGACGATCGCCTGCGAGGAGGTTTTCGGCCCGGTCCTGACGATCACCGCCGTCGAGGGGGAGGCCGCCGCGTTCGCCGCCGTCAACGACTCCCCGTACGGCCTGCAGGCGGGCGTGTTCACCCACGACCTGCAGACCGCCTTCCGCGCGCACCGCGCCCTGGAGACCGGCGGCGTGATCATCGGCGACGTGCCCTCCTACCGCGCCGACCAGATGCCCTACGGCGGCGCCAAGCAGTCCGGCGTCGGCCGCGAGGGCGTGCGCTACGCGATGGAGGACTACACCTACGAGCGGGTGCTGGTCCTCTCCGGCCTGGACCTGTAGCCAGGCCGCCGGACACGACGGGCACAGCGGGGCGGCCGGGCGATCCGGCCGCCCCGCCGCTGCCCGCGTGGCCCGATCCTTGCGCACCATGGCATCCGGGCCACTCGTCCGGGGCCGTTCTCTCCGCGAATCTGGGACACACCCCCAGGACAACGGGGCGAATCACCGCGAGGAGAGCGAACCATCATGAACGACACCACCACCCCGGCCCGTATGCGTGCCGTCCGCGCCGAGACCGCCGGAGGCCCCGAGGTGCTCCGCGTCGTCGGGACCGACCGCCCCGCACCGGGGATCGGCGAGGTCCTCGTGCGCGTGCGCGCCGCCGGCGTCAACCCCGTCGACTGGAAGACCCGGCAGCGCGGCTGGTTCTACAGCGGCGAGCAGGCGCCCTTCGTCCTCGGCTACGACGTCTCCGGCGTCGTCGAGGCCGTCGGCGACGGCGTGACCCTCTACGCCCCCGGCGACGAGGTCTACGGCATGCCGCGCTTCCCGCACCCGGCCGGCGCGTACGCCGAGTACGTCACCGCGCCCACCCGGCACTTCGCCCCCAAGCCCCGCGGCCTCGACCACACGCGGGCCGCCGCCCTGCCGCTCGCCGCACTCACCGCCTGGCAGGCGCTCGTCGACACCGCCGGGGTCCGCGAGGGACAGCGCGTCCTGATCCACGCGGCCGCCGGCGGCGTCGGCCACCTGGCCGTGCAGATCGCCAAGGCCCGCGGCGCGTACGTCATCGGCACCGCGAGCGCCGCCAAGCACGACTTCCTGCGCGGCCTGGGCGCCGACGAACTCATCGACTACCGCGAGCGCGACTTCGCCGACGCGGTCCGCGACGTCGACGTCGTCCTGGAGGCGATCGGCGGCGACTACCCGCGGCGCTCCCTGCGCACCCTGCGCCCCGGCGGCTTCCTGGCCGCCCTGCTCACCCTCGACCCGGAGGTCCAGACGGCCGCCCGCGAGCAGGGCGTGCGCGCCGCCCGCGTCGTGGTCGAGCCCGACCTCGCGGGCCTCAAGGCCATCGGCGAACTCGTCGAGTCCGGACGCCTGCACACCGAGATCGCCGCCGTCCTGCCGCTGGAGGACGCCGCGAAGGCCCACGAACTCGGCGAGAGCGGCCGCACCCAGGGCAAGATCGTGCTGACCGTCGGGGAGTGACCGGACGGGCACGGACCGGATCCTTGCGCGAGGGCTGGTAGGGATGTCCGGGATCGGGTACATACGATCGAGTAGCACCGGTCGGTAGTTGCGACCGGTCCGGCCCGACTCACGCGGCGAGGTGCCTGATGACCGCACCATCCGTACGACCGGTCTCCGAACGTGAAGCGCGCCAGGTCGCCGAGGCGGCCCGCGAGCAGGACTGGCGCAAGCCCAGCTTCGCCAAGGAACTCTTCCTCGGCCGGTTCCGGCTCGACCTGATCCACCCCCACCCCACCCCGGCCGCCGAGGACGTCCGGCGCGGCGAGGAGTTCCTCGCCAGGCTGCGCGACTTCTGCGAGCACCACGTCGACCCCGCCCGCATCGAGCGGGAGGCGCGGATTCCCGACGAGACCGTCGCCGGGCTCAAGGAGCTCGGCGCCCTCGGCATGAAGATCGACACCAAGTACGGGGGCCTGGGCCTGACCTCGGTCTACTACAACAAGGCCCTGGCCCTCGTCGGCTCCGTCAGCCCCGCCCTCGGCGCGCTGCTCTCCGCCCACCAGTCCATCGGGGTGCCGCAGCCGCTCAAACTCTTCGGCACCCAGGAGCAGAAGGACGCCTTCCTGCCGCGCTGCGCCCGCACCGACATCTCCGCCTTCCTGCTCACCGAGCCCGACGTCGGCTCCGACCCCGCCCGGCTCGCGACGACCGCCGTCCCCGACGGCGACACTTACGTCCTCGACGGGGTCAAGCTGTGGACCACCAACGGCGTCGTCGCCGACCTGCTCGTGGTCATGGCCCGGGTGCCCCGCAGCGAGGGCCACAAGGGCGGCATCACCGCCTTCGTCGTCGAGGCCGACGCCGAGGGCATCACCGTCGAGAACCGCAACGCCTTCATGGGCCTGCGCGGCCTGGAGAACGGCGTCACCCGCTTCCACCGGGTGCGGGTGCCCGCCGCGAACCGCGTCGGCCCCGAGGGCGCCGGCCTGAAGATCGCGCTGACCACGCTCAACACCGGCCGGCTGTCGATCCCCGCGATGTGCGTCGCGGGCGGCAAGTGGGCCCTGAAGATCGCCCGCGAGTGGTCCACCGCCCGGGAGCAGTGGGGCAAGTCCATCGCCCGGCACGAGGCGGTCGGCTCGAAGATCTCCTTCATCGCGGCGACCACCTTCGCCCTGGAGGCCGTCCTCGACCTGTCCGCGCAGATGGCCGACGAGGACCGCAACGACATCCGTATCGAGGCCGCGCTCGCCAAGCTCTACTCCAGCGAGATGGCCTGGCTGATGACCGACGAACTGGTGCAGATCCGCGGCGGCCGCGGCTACGAGAGCGCCGCCTCCCTCGCCGCCCGCGGCGAACGCGCCGTGCCCGCCGAGCAGATGCTGCGCGACGCGCGCATCAACCGCATCTTCGAGGGCTCCACCGAGATCATGCACCTGCTCATCGCCCGCGAGGCCGTCGACGCCCACCTCTCCGTCGCCGGCGACCTGATCGATCCGGACAGGACCCTCGGCGAGAAGGCACGGGCCGGCGCGAAGGCGGGCGGCTTCTACGCCCGCTGGCTGCCCACCCTCGTCGCGGGCCCCGGCGCCCTGCCGCGCGCGTACGCCGAGTTCCACCCGGCAGGCCACCGCGACCTGTCCGGGCACCTGCGCTACGTCGAGCGCGCCGCGCGCCGGCTGGCCCGCTCCACCTTCTACGGCATGTCCCGCTGGCAGGGCCGCATGGAGACCAAGCAGGGCTTCCTCGGGCGGATCGTGGACATCGGCGCCGAACTGTTCGCGATGAGCGCCGCGTGCGTACGGGCCGAGCACCTGCGGGTCACCGGCGCGCACGGCGGCGAGGCCTACCAGCTCGCGGACGCCTTCTGCCGGCAGGCCCGCATCCGCGTCGACGAGTTGTTCCAGCGGCTGTGGACCAACACCGACGAGCTCGACCGCAAGGTCGTCTCCGGGGTCCTGGGCGGGGCGTACACCTGGCTGGAGGCCGGCATCGTCGACCCCAGCGGCGACGGCCCCTGGATCGCCGACTCCACCCCGGGCCCCGCCAGGACGGAGAACGTCCACCGCACCCTGCGCTGAGGGCGGCGGGCGGGGCGACGCGGGGCCTGCCGGTCCGCCCCGCCGGCCGAAGACGCAACAATGGGGTCCATGACGGACTCCCTCGCCAACCCGCACCTGCGCCACCCGCTGCCCGCCGCCGGCGGCCCGCGCGAGATCGTGATCCTCGGCTCGACCGGCTCCATCGGCACCCAGGCCATCGATCTCGTGCTGCGCAACCCCGACCGGTTCACGGTCACCGGCCTGTCGGCCGCCGGGGGCCGGGTCGCCCTGCTCGCCGAGCAGGCACGGCGGCTGCGGGTGCGGACGGTCGCCGTCGCGCAGGAGGAGAAGGTGCCCGCGCTGCGCGAGGCGCTGGCGGCGCAGTACGGCCGCGAGCCGCTGCCGGAGGTCTGGGCCGGGCCCGACGCGGCCACCGAACTGGCCCGCAGCGAGTGCCACACCGTCCTCAACGGCATCACCGGCTCCATCGGCCTCGCCCCGACCCTGGCCGCCCTGGCCGCGGGCCGCAGCCTGGCCCTGGCCAACAAGGAGTCGCTGATCGTCGGCGGCCCGCTGGTGAAGGCACTGGCCAGGCCCGGACAGATCGTCCCCGTGGACTCCGAGCACGCCGCGCTCTTCCAGGCCCTGCTCGGCGGCAGCCGCGCCGAGGTCCGCAAGCTCGTCGTCACCGCCTCCGGCGGGCCCTTCCGCGGCCGCAGCAAGGACGAGCTCGCGCACGTCACGCCGAAGGACGCGCTCGCCCACCCGACCTGGTCCATGGGCCCGGTGATCACGGTGAACTCGGCGACCCTGGTCAACAAGGGCCTGGAGGTCATCGAGGCGCATCTGCTCTACGACATCCCCTTCGACCGCATCGAGGTCGTCGTCCACCCGCAGTCCTACGTCCACTCGATGGTGGAATTCGTCGACGGCTCCACCCTCGCCCAGGCCACCCCGCCGGACATGCGCGGACCCATCGCCATCGGCCTCGGCTGGCCCGAGCGCGTCCCGGACGCGGCCCCCGCCTTCGACTGGTCCACCGCCTCCACCTGGGAGTTCTTCCCGCTCGACGACGAGGCGTTCCCGGCGGTGAACCTGGCCCGGCACGTCGGCGGCCTCGGCGGCACCGCGCCCGCCGTCTTCAACGCCGCCAACGAGGAGTGCGTGGACGCCTTCCTGGCGGGGAAGCTGCCGTTCAACGGGATTGTCGATACGGTCGCGCAGATCGTGGCCGAACACGGCGAACCCGCTGCGGGAACCCGGCTGACGGTCCCGGACGTCCTGCAGGCGGAGAGCTGGGCCCGCGCGCGGGCCCGGGAACTGGCGGCGCACACGGCTCCCGCGGCCCGCAGCGCACAGGCGACCTCGGAGGCCCGCGCATGACGACCCTGATGACCGTCCTCGGCATACTCGTGTTCGTGGTGGGGCTGCTGTTCTCCATCGCCTGGCACGAGCTCGGCCATCTCTCGACCGCGAAGCTGTTCGGCATCCGGGTGCCGCAGTACATGGTCGGCTTCGGGCCGACGATCTTCTCGCGGAAGAAGGGCGACACCGAGTACGGCATCAAGGCCGTCCCGCTCGGCGGCTACATCCGCATGATCGGCATGTTCCCGCCGGGCGCCGACGGGCGGCTCAGCGCGCGCTCCACCTCCCCGTGGCGCGGCATGATCGAGGACGCCCGCTCGGCGGCCTTCGAGGAACTGCGGCCCGGCGACGAGAGCCGGCTGTTCTACACGCGCAAGCCGTGGAAACGCGTGATCGTCATGTTCGCCGGGCCGTTCATGAACCTGGTGCTGGCCGTGGCGATCTTCCTCGGCGTGATGATGTCCTTCGGCATCAGCACCCAGACCACCACCGTCTCCACGGTCTCCGAGTGCGTGGTGGCCGCCACCGCCAAGACCGACAAGTGCCCCCAGGGCGCCAAGGACTCCCCGGCCAAGGCCGCCGGCCTCCAGCCGCGCGACAGGATCGTGGAGTTCAACGGGCACCGCACCGACGACTGGGCCACGCTCCAGCGCGAGATCCGCAAGACCACCGGACCGGCCACCGTGACGGTCCTGCGCGACGGCAGGCGCATGACCCTGCACGCGGACCTGATCTCCAACCAGGTGCAGAAGTACGACCGCAAGGGCGCCCCGATCAAGGGACAGTACGTCACCGCCGGCTTCCTCGGCTTCTCGCCCGCCACCGGGGTCGTCCCGCAGACCTTCGGCCAGTCCGTGGACCGCATGGGCGACATGGTGCAGACCGGCGTCCAGTCCCTCCTCGACCTGCCCGGCAAGATCCCCGACCTGTGGCGGGCCGCCTTCGACGGCGCCGAGCGCAAGCCCGACTCCCCGATGGGCGTCGTCGGCGCCGCCCGCGTCGGCGGCGAGGTCTTCAACCTCGACATCCCGCCGTCGCAGCAGATCGCCACGATGCTCTTCCTGCTGGCCGGCTTCAACCTGTCGCTGTTCCTGTTCAACATGCTCCCGCTGCTGCCGCTCGACGGCGGGCACATCGCCGGCGCCCTGTGGGAGTCCCTGCGGCGGAACTGCGCCAAGGTCTTCCGCCGCCCCGACCCGGGCCCGTTCGACGTGGCGAAGCTCATGCCGGTCGCCTATGTCGTCGCGGGCATCTTCATCTGCTTCACGCTGCTCGTGCTGATCGCGGACGTGGTCAATCCCGTCCGGCTCACCTGACCGCGGCGGACACCGGCACCGTTCGAACACCGGCGGCCGGGCACAGCCCGTGCCCGGCCGTCCACGTTCGAGTGGGAAACGGGACGGGATGTGCTTCGAACAGATCGGGTGCCGTAATCTCGAAGCGGAGCCCGCCGATCTCGGGACCTGAATCCACACTTGGGGTTGCTCGACAGATGACTGCCATTTCTCTGGGAATGCCGTCCGTTCCTCTCAAGCTCGCCGACCGACGGGTCAGCCGGAAGATCCAGGTCGGTTCCGTGGCCGTCGGCGGCGACGCCCCCGTCTCGGTGCAGTCGATGACCACCACGCGCACCTCCGACATCGGCGCGACGCTCCAGCAGATCGCCGAACTGACGGCGTCCGGCTGCCAGATCGTCCGCGTGGCCTGTCCCACCCAGGACGACGCGGACGCGCTGCCGGTCATCGCGAGGAAGTCGCAGATCCCGGTGATCGCGGACATCCACTTCCAGCCGAAGTACGTCTTCGCGGCGATCGACGCCGGCTGCGCCGCGGTGCGGGTCAACCCGGGCAACATCAAGCAGTTCGACGACAAGGTCAAGGAGATCGCGAAGGCGGCCTCCGACGCGGGCACCCCGATCCGTATCGGCGTGAACGCCGGTTCCCTGGACAGGCGGCTGCTGCAGAAGTACGGCAAGGCCACCCCCGAGGCGCTGGTGGAGTCCGCGCTGTGGGAGGCCTCGCTCTTCGAGGAGCACGGCTTCCGCGACATCAAGATCTCGGTCAAGCACAACGACCCGGTCGTGATGATCAACGCCTACCGGCAGCTGGCCGCCCAGTGCGACTACCCGCTGCACCTGGGCGTCACCGAGGCCGGACCCGCCTTCCAGGGCACCGTGAAGTCCGCGGTCGCCTTCGGCGCCCTGCTCTCCGAGGGCATCGGCGACACCATCCGCGTCTCCCTCTCCGCCCCGCCGGCCGAGGAGATCAAGGTCGGCAACCAGATCCTGGAGTCCCTCGGCCTGCGCCAGCGCGGCCTGGAGATCGTCTCCTGCCCGTCCTGCGGCCGCGCCCAGGTCGACGTCTACAAGCTCGCCGACGAGGTCACCGCGGGCCTGGAGGGCATGGAGGTCCCGCTGCGCGTCGCCGTCATGGGCTGCGTCGTCAACGGCCCCGGCGAGGCCCGCGAGGCCGACCTGGGCGTGGCCTCCGGCAACGGCAAGGGCCAGATCTTCGTCAAGGGCGAGGTCATCAAGACCGTCCCCGAGTCGAAGATCGTGGAGACCCTCATCGAGGAGGCCATGAAGATCGCCGAGCAGATGGAGAAGGACGGCGCCGCCTCCGGCGAGCCCACCGTCAGCGTCAGCGGCTGACAGCACGCGCGGGCCGCGGGTCCGCCGGTCCTGAGCGAGGCGGTGCCCCGCCGTATCCTGCGCACGGCGGGGCACGGCCTGGGGACCGGCCCGCGGGGAGGCCGTGCGCAGGGCGGAGAGGTACAGTTCCCCTCATCTGTTCCCCCGACCCGGAGCCCACGACGGTGAGGCGTATCCCCACGTGCTGACCACGACCACCACCAAGGTCCTGGAGCCCGGCGAGCTCGACGCCGCCCTCGCCGTCCTCGACCGCGATCCCGTCGCCAACGCCTTCGTCGCCGCCCGCGTCCACGTCGCCGGCCTCGACCCGTGGCGGCTCGGCGGCGAGATGTGGGGCTGGTACGCCGACGGCCGTCTCGAAGCCCTCTGCTACGCCGGCGCCAACCTCGTGCCCATCGGCGCGGGCCCCGAGGCCGTACGGGCCTTCGCCGAGCGCGCCCGCCGCGCCGGCCGCCGCTGCTCGTCCATCGTCGGCCCCGCCGAGGCCACCGCCGGCCTGTGGGAGCTCCTCGAACCGCACTGGGGCCCGGCCCGCGAAGTCCGCGCCCACCAGCCCCTGATGGTCACCCGTTCCCTGCCCGCCGGTATCGAGCCCGACCCCCTCGTACGCCGCATCCGCAAGGACGAGATGGACCTGATCATGCCGGCGTGCGTGGCGATGTTCACCGAGGAGGTCGGGGTCTCCCCGCTGGCCGGCGACGGCGGACTGCTCTACCAGGCACGCGTCGCCGAACTCGTCGGCTCCGGGCGGTCGTTCGCCCGGATCGAGGACGGCCACGTCGTCTTCAAGGCCGAGATCGGCGCCGCCACCGCCCGCGCCTGCCAGATCCAGGGCGTGTGGGTCGCCCCCGAACACCGCGGCCGCGGGCTCGCCGTGGCGGGCATGGCCGCCGTGCTGCGCTACGCCCTCACCGAGGTCTCCCCGCTCGTCAGCCTCTACGTCAACGACTACAACACCGCCGCCAGGGCCACCTACCGGCGCGTGGGCTTCCGCGAGACCGGCGCCTTCATGAGTGTCCTGTTCTAGCCCCCTGTTCCGGCGTCCTGTTCCGGAGCCCCCGTGATCCGGCGTTGGTGATCCGCCCCCCGGCGGCGGCCGCCGTACGGGTAGCCTCCCGGCATGGATGACATCGTGGTCGGCCCCCTCGACCTCGCCGCGCGCGTCGACGAGGCGCTCCAGGTACAGGCGCTCGCCTTCGGCCTCACGGCGGAGGAGATCGGCGTACGGCGCCACATCGTGCTCCGGCACCTCGCCTGCCCCGGGGCCCGCGCGCTCGGCGCGACCACACCCACCGGCCGGCTCGTCGGCTTCGTCTACGGCATGCCCAACGACCGCAGACACTGGTGGTCCACGGTCGTCGAGCCGTATCTGCGGGCCACCGGCTGCGAGGAGTGGCTCGACGACTCCTTCGTCATCACCGAACTGCACGTCCACCCCGCCTTCCAGAAGCGGCGCATCGGCCGGACCCTGATCACCGCCATCACCGCGGGGGCGAGCGAACCGCGCTCGATCCTCTCCGCCATCGACGTCGAGAGCCCGGCCCGCGCCCTGTACCGCAAACTGGGCTACCGCGACCTGGCCCGGCCCGTGCACTTCCCGAGCGCGCCCAGCCCGTACGTGGTGATGGGCGCGGAACTGCCGCTGCTCGACTGAGGGGCCGACGGCCCGGCCGCGGAATACTCGTTTGCGCCGGTGGCGGCGGCGGCCGCTACCCTCCTGGGAACCCAACCGCACCCCTGCCCGGGAGACCCGCCATGGCCCACGTCCAGCGCATGTCCACGACGTTGCTCAAGACCTTGCGCGACGACCCGGCCGACGCCGAGACCGCGAGCCACAAGCTGCTGGTCCGCGCCGGTTACGTACGCCGTACCTCCGCGGGGGTCTTCACCTGGCTGCCCCTGGGCAAGAAGGTGCTCGACAACGTCGCCCGCGTCGTGCGCGAGGAGATGGACGCCATCGGCGGGCAGGAAGTGCTGCTGCCCGCCCTGCTGCCCCGGGAGCCCTACGAGACCAGCGGACGCTGGGACGAGTACGGCGAACTCCTCTTCCGCCTGAAGGACCGCAAGGGCGCCGACCATCTGCTCGGCCCCACCCACGAGGAGGTCTTCACCCTCACGGTCAAGGACCAGTGCGCGTCCTACAAGGACCTGCCGGTGATCCTCTATCAGATCCAGACGAAGTACCGCGACGAGGCACGGCCCCGCTCCGGGGTGCTGCGCGGACGCGAGTTCCAGATGAAGGACTCCTACTCCTTCGACGTCACCGACGAGGGCCTCGCCGAGTCCTACCGGCTGCACCGCGCCGCCTACACGCGCATCCTGGACCGGCTCGGCCTCGACTACCGCGTCGTCTCCGCGGTCTCGGGCGCGATGGGCGGCTCGGCGTCCGAGGAGTTCCTGGCGCCCGCGGCCGCCGGGGAGGACACCTTCGTCGACTGCCCCCGCTGCGACTACGCCGCCAACACCGAGGCCGTCACGGCCGTCGTCGCCCCCGCGGACCCGTCCGGGCACGGCCCCGTCGAGGAACTGGACACCCCGGACACCCCCACCATCGAGACCCTCGCCCGGCACCTGGGCGTGCCCGCCTCCGCGACGCTGAAGAACCTCCTCGTCAAGGTCGACGGCGAGATCACGGCCGTGTCCGTGCCCGGCGACCGCGAGGTGGACCTCGGCAAGCTGGCCGGGCATCTGGCGCCCGCCGCCGTGGAGTTGGTGACCGCCGAGGACTTCGCGGACCGGCCCGGCCTGGTGCGCGGCTACGTCGGCCCCCAGGGCCTGGACCTGCCCTGCATCGCCGACCCCCGGATCGCGCCCGGCACTTCGTGGATCACCGGCGCCAACCGGCCCGGCCGGCACGCCCGGAACGTCGTGTGCGGACGGGACTTCACCGTCGGCCGCCACCTCGACGTCGTCGTGGTCGAACCCGGCGACCCCTGCCCCCGCTGCGGGGCCGGCCTCGCCGTCGGGCGGGCCGTCGAGGTCGGCCACATCTTCCAGCTGGGCCGCAAGTACGCCGACGCCTTCGGCCTGGACGTGCTCGGCCCGCAGGGCAGGCCGGTTCGGGTCACGATGGGCTCGTACGGCATCGGCGTCTCGCGCCTGGTGGCCGCGCTCGCCGAACAGACCCACGACGACGCGGGCCTGTGCTGGCCCCGCGAGGCCGCGCCCGCCGACGTCCACATCGTGGCGGCCGGCAAGGCCCCCCAGACCGAACTCGCCCTGGAGACCGCGGAGAAGCTCGGCGCGGCGGGCGTACGCGTCCTGGTCGACGACCGTACGGGCGTCTCCCCGGGCGTCAAGTTCACCGACGCGGAACTCATCGGAGTGCCGACGATCCTCATCGTGGGCCGGGGCGCCACCAAGGGCCGCGTCGAACTGAAGGACCGCCGCACGGGCAGCCGCGAGGAACTCCCGCTGGAGCAGGCGGTGGCCCGGCTGACGGGGGCGTAGCGGCGGGGTGCGCGCGGGGCAACGGGCCCCGGGCGGCGCCGGGTTGGCGCGCCGGCGCCCCATCCGGCCGCCCCGCCAGGGGCACCGCCTCACGCGACCGTGCCGGAGGCGTCAAAGCATCGCGGCGAATTCCAGGAGGAGTTCGCCCGCCGGGCGGCTGCCGTGGGCCAGGGCGGACAGGCCCGCGTGTGTGGCGCGGAAGAGGGTCCAGCCGCGCAGCCGTTCCGCGTCGACATCGAGGGCGTCGGCGAGCCGTGTCACACGGCGGCGGGCGCCGGCGCCCGAGCCGGGGGAGGCCAGGAGGGTGTCGACGCGGTCCCGGACCAGCCACGCGAGGTCGTAGGCCCGCTCGCCCACCAGGGGGCGCGGGCCGACCGCGAGCCACGGCGCGCGGCTGCCCGCGAGCACCTTGCCCTGCTCGTACGCGCCGTGCAGCAGACAGTCCGGCTCCTGACCGCCGGCGGTCAGCGCCTCGCGCAGGTCCAGCGCCTCCTCGGCCAGCGCCCGCGCCTCGGCGGCCCACGGCTGCGCGCCGTACTCCCGTACGGCCCCGGCGAGGCGGGCCGTGCCGTCGGCCACGGACGGGAACGGGTGGTCCTGCGGCGGGCGCACCCACAGGCGCTGCAGCGTGGCCGTGGCCTCCAGCACGGCCTTGGGCTCCGTCAGGGAGCGCAGGCTCACCTCGCCCGAGAGCCGCTCCAGCAGCAGTACGCCCGCTTCCGTGTCGGCGCGCAGCGGCCGTACCGCGCCCAGGCCGTGCCAGGCGGTGAGCGCCGCGTGCTCCAGGGCGGCCCGGCCGTCGGGCAGGGCGAGTTTGAGCGCGGCGGGGGTGCCGTCGGACTGCCGCACGAGGACGAGCATGCTGCTGCGGCCGCCGGGCGTCACAACCCGTTCGGGTGTCAACTCCCAGCGTTCCAGGTACTCCTGAACGGTGTGCGGCAGCTTCGCGAGCCAGGCGTGCGCCGTCTCGTCGGCGGGGCCGGCACCCAGGCTGCGGGCCAGCCGCTCCGGCGGTTCGAAGCGGTGGTCGGCGATGCTCATCCTGGCGCTGTCCTTTGCCGTGCTGTCCGTCTGTCGTGCTGTCGGTCTGCCGTGCTGCCTGTCGTGAGGGCTGTCAGCTGTGTGCGGGGGAGGGGCTCGCGGAGCCGGTCCCGGGCCCGCCGGGCAGCCCGGGGAAGGCTACGCCGTCCCCGCTCCAGCGCACCGCGCGCACCGCCGCCTCCCGCAGGGCGGCCGCGGCCTCGCGCCGCAGGGCCCCGCTCGCGGCGCCGACCAGGGCGGCGTAGACCGCGCCGACGCGGTTCTCCAGCTCGGCGGCGAGCCGCACGGCCGCCGCCTCGTCCGGTACGGGGAACGGCAGCGCGTACGCGGCGGCGGCCGCCTCGGGCGCCGCGCCCAGCTCCCGTACGGTCCGTTCCATCGCGTCGCGGCGCGCCCGGTGCGCGTCGTACGCCTCGCGCGCCGCGTCGGCCCGCGCCTCGCCGACGTGCGCGCCGACGACCCCGTACCCGTACACCGCCGCGTGCTCGGCGGCCAGCGCCGCCTGCGCGGCCGTGAGTGTCTCCCGGGCGGCGCTCATGCCGTGCCCCGCAGCAGGAAGGCGTGGGCCGCGCAGGCGGCCGCGACGGAGGCGAGCAGCCGGGCCAGTTCGGGCGGCGCCGCGTCCAGGGCGGCGGTACGGGCGTCACCGGCGCGGCGCTCGGCGTCGGCGAGCGCGGCCAGCGCGGCCTTCTCGTCCCCCGGTACCCCGTCGGCCGCGGGGGAGGGCTGCGGGGAGGCCGCGAACGCCCCCGCGTGCAGGGCGACTTGGTCCCGCAGGGGCCGCAGCCGGGCGGCGAGGGCGGGGTGGGCGCCGGCCGTCGCGTCGTAGCGGGCCAGCAGTGCGAGCGTGTCCCGGCCGGCGGCCTCGCGCAGCCGCCGCCCGGCGGGCGCCCGCTCCGCGCTGTCGTCCCCGGGGCCGGGGGAACCGCCGGAGCAGCCGGAGAGCCCGATGAGCGCGGCCGCGCTCCCGGCGAGTACCCTGCGTCGCCGCGGCCCGTCCGGGCCGCGCGTCGTGGTCGTGATCGGCACGGTCCTCATTTCCGCTTCCGCCCCCGCGGCGGGAACCGCCGGAGCTCGTCATGATCACCGCAGGTGAGCGTACCGGCTTCCGTTCCCCCGCACGGGCAGCCGCAGCACGCCGGACGCCCCCGACCAGGCACCGAATCGTCAGCGGGCTGCCGGAACAGATAGGCTTTGACCTGACACGCGACTTTCCCACAACAGCACACGCGGCCGAGGAGTCACCCGGATGAGCACCACCCAGAGCGAGCGGCTGCGCGAGCTGCTGGCCCCTCTCGTGAGCGCGCGGGAGCTGGATCTGGAAGAAGTCGAGGTGACCACGGCCGGCAAGCGGCGTGTGCTGCGCATCGTCGTGGACTCCGAGCAGGGCGTCGAGCTGGACGAGTGCGCCGACGTCAGCCGCGCGGTCTCGGAGAAGCTCGACGAGACGGACGCCATGGGCGGCGCCCCGTACGTCCTGGAGGTCACCTCCCCCGGCGCCGACCGCCCCCTGACCGAGCACCGGCACTACGTGCGCGCGACCGGCCGGCTGATGAAGGCCCGGCTGACCTCGGGCGACGAGCTGGTGGCCCGCATCGTCGCCGTGGACGACGAAGGACTGGATCTGCAGGTGCCGGGCGTCAAGGGCCGCAAGCCCACCGCCCGCCGCCTGGCCTTCGACGAGATCGCGAAGGCCCGCGTGGAGGTCGAGTTCAACCGCAAGGCCGCGGAAAAGGCCACTGACGACGAGAGCCAAGAGGAGGCGTAGCCGTGGACATCGACATGAGTGCCCTGCGGGGTCTGGTGCGAGAGAAGGAGATCTCCTTCGACCTGCTGGTCGAGGCGATCGAGTCGGCCCTCCTCATCGCCTACCACCGCACCGAGGGAAGCCGCCGCCGCGCCCGCGTCGTGCTCGACCGCAACAGCGGCCATGTGACGGTGTGGGCCCAGGAGGATCCGCAGGACGTCCCCGAGGGCCAGGAGCCCCGCGAGTTCGACGACACCCCCTCCGGTTTCGGCCGGATCGCCGCGACCACCGCGAAGCAGGTCATCCTCCAGCGTCTGCGCGACGCCGAGGACGAGATCACTTTCGGTGAGTTCGCGGGCCGCGAGGGCGACGTCGTCGCGGGCGTGGTCCAGCAGGGCAAGGACCCCAAGAACGTCCTGGTCGACATCGGCAAGCTGGAGGCCATCCTGCCGGTGCAGGAGCAGGTCCCCGGCGAGGAGTACAAGCACGGCACGCGGCTGCGCACCTACGTGGTGCGGGTGGCCAAGGGCGTGCGCGGCCCGTCCGTGACGCTCTCGCGCACCCACCCGAACCTGGTGAAGAAGCTCTTCGCCATGGAGGTCCCGGAGATCGCCGACGGCACGGTGGAGATCGCGGCCATCGCCCGCGAGGCCGGTCACCGCACCAAGATCGCCGTGCGCTCGACCCGCCCCGGCCTGAACGCCAAGGGCGCCTGCATCGGCCCGATGGGCGGCCGGGTGCGCGCGGTGATGGCCGAGCTCAACGGCGAGAAGATCGACATCGTGGACTGGTCCGAGGACCCCGCCGAGCTGGTGGCGCACGCGCTGTCGCCCGCGCGGGTGAGCAAGGTCGAGATCGTCGACCTCGGCTCCCGCTCCGCGCGGGTGACCGTCCCCGACTACCAGCTCTCGCTCGCCATCGGCAAGGAGGGGCAGAACGCCCGCCTCGCCGCGCGGCTCACGGGCTGGCGGATCGACATCCGCCCGGACACCGAGCAGGGCGAGCCGGGCGCCGACCGCGGCTGAGCCCGCCCGGGACGGCGGTCCGGGAATGCGGCCCGCCGCCGTGGCGTTCTGGCCGAAACGTATACGTGGCCGATCACTGCCCCCCAGGGGTGAGGTCGGCACGGGGAGGTAGACTTAACCAGTGTCTGGCCGGACGCATGCCCGCGCATGCCCTGAGCGAACCTGTGTGGGGTGCCGGGAGCGAGCGGCCAAGGGTGATCTGCTGCGGATCGTGCTGATCGAGGGCGCCTGCGTTCCCGATCCGCGCGGTACGCTGCCCGGCCGGGGTGCCTCCGTGCATCCCACACTGGTCTGTCTTGACCTGGCGGTCCGCCGCCGGGCGTTCCCGCGGGCCTTTCGGACCCAGGGACCGCTCGACACCGCGGCGCTGCGCCAGTACCTCGGACAGGCCGGCCGGTGCCAGGAGCACCGGCAGGCAACACCGTAAGAAGCACGGCACGGGTGACCGTGCGGTCAGGTACCTCGCGAGTCGGAAGTAGGTCGAGATTGCGATGAGCACTCGATGAGTACGCGATGAGTACGCCCATGAAGTAGCGACGGTCCGGCGGACACCCGGACCTAGAAGGAGCGAAGTGGCTAAGGTCCGGGTATACGAACTCGCCAAGGAGTTCGGAGTCGAGAGCAAGGTCGTCATGGCCAAGCTCCAAGAACTTGGTGAATTCGTCCGTTCGGCGTCCTCGACGATCGAGGCGCCGGTCGTCCGTAAGTTGACTGACGCGTTGCAGGGGTCCGGCGGCAAGTCCGCCGCGAAGCCCGCGGCGCCGCGCAAGGCTGCGCCGAAGCCGGGTGCCCCCACTCCGGGCGCCCCCCGTCCTGCTGCCCCCAAGCCGGCGGCGCAGGCCCCCACTCCCAAGCCCGCCGCGGCCCCGGCGCCCGGCGCGGCGCCCAAGCCCGGTCCGAAGCCCGGCCCGGCGGCCCCGGCCAAGCCCGCCCCGGTCACCCCGGTGCCGGCCGCCGAGTTCTCGGCGCCGCCGGCCCCGGCCGCGCCCTCGGCCCCGCGTCCCGGTGCCCCCGGCCCGCGTCCCGGCGGCCGTCCCGGCCCGTCCGGCCAGCGTGAGGGCGGCCGTTCCGGCGCGCCGCGCCCCGGTCAGGGCCAGGCCCCGCGTCCCGGCGGCCGTCCGGCCGGTCCGCGCCCGGGCAACAACCCCTTCACCTCCGGTGGCTCCACCGGCATGGCCCGTCCGCAGGCCCCGCGCCCGGCCGGTCCGCGCCCCGGTGGCGGTGCCCCCGGTGCCCCGCGTCCGCAGGGCGGTCCCGGCGGCGCTCCGCGTCCGCAGGGTCAGGGCCCGCGTCCGACCCCGGGTGCCATGCCGCGTCCGCAGGCTCCGGGCGGTCCGCGTCCGGGCGGCGCCCGGCCGAACCCCGGCATGATGCCGCAGCGTCCCGCCGCCGGCCCGCGTCCGGGCCCCGGTGGCGGCGGTCGCGGCCCCGGTGCCGGCGGTCGTCCCGGCGGCGGTGCCGGCCGTCCCGGCTTCGCCGGCCGTCCGGCCGGTCCGGGCGGCGGCGGTCGTCCGGGTGGCGGCGGCGGCGGTTTCGCCGGCCGTCCCGGTGGCGGTGGCCCCGGTGGTGGCGGTGGCGGCTTCGGCGGCCGTCCCGGTTTCGGCGGCCGTCCCGGCGGCCCGGGTGCCCGTGGCGGCACGCAGGGTGCCTTCGGCCGTCCCGGCGGTCCGGCGCGCCGCGGCCGCAAGTCCAAGCGCCAGCGTCGCCAGGAGTACGAGGCCATGCAGGCCCCGTCCGTGGGCGGCGTGATGCTGCCGCGCGGCAACGGCGAGACCATCCGGCTCTCCCGTGGCGCCTCCCTCACCGACTTCGCGGAGAAGATCAACGCCAACCCGGCGTCGCTCGTCGCCGTGATGATGAACCTCGGCGAGATGGTCACCGCGACGCAGTCGGTCTCCGACGAGACGCTTGAGCTGCTCGGCGGCGAGATGAACTACGTCGTCCAGATCGTCAGCCCGGAGGAGGAGGACCGCGAGCTCCTGGAGTCCTTCGACATCGAGTTCGGCGAGAACGAGGGCGGCGAGGAGATGCTCGTCGCGCGTCCGCCGGTGGTGACCGTCATGGGTCACGTCGACCACGGTAAGACGCGGCTTCTCGACGCCATCCGCAAGACCAACGTGGTGGCGGGCGAGGCCGGCGGCATCACCCAGCACATCGGTGCCTACCAGGTCGCGACCCAGGTCAACGACGAGGACCGCCGGATCACCTTCATCGACACCCCGGGTCACGAGGCGTTCACCGCCATGCGTGCCCGCGGTGCGAAGTCGACCGACATCGCGATCCTCGTGGTGGCGGCCAACGACGGTGTCATGCCGCAGACGATCGAGGCCCTGAACCACGCCAAGGCGGCCGACGTGCCGATCGTGGTCGCGGTCAACAAGATCGACGTCGAGGGCGCGGACCCGACCAAGGTGCGCGGCCAGCTCACCGAGTTCGGTCTGGTGGCCGAGGAGTACGGCGGCGACACGATGTTCGTCGACATCTCCGCCAAGCAGGGTCTGAACATCGACAAGCTGCTCGAAGCGGTCGTCCTGACCGCCGACGCCGCGCTCGACCTGCGCGCCAACGCGGAGCAGGACGCGCAGGGCATCGCGATCGAGGCCCACCTCGACCGCGGCCGCGGCGCCGTGGCCACCGTCCTCGTCCAGCGCGGTACCCTCCGCGTCGGTGACACGATGGTCGCCGGTGACGCCTACGGCCGGGTCCGCGCGATGCTCGACGACAAGGGCCAGAACGTGGAGGAGGCGGGTCCGTCGACCCCGGTCCTCGTCCTGGGTCTGACCAACGTCCCGGGCGCCGGCGACAACTTCCTGGTGGTCGACGAGGACCGTACGGCCCGTCAGATCGCCGAGAAGCGTGCCGCGCGCGAGCGCAACGCCGCCTTCGCCAAGCGCACCCGCCGGGTGTCCCTGGAGGACCTGGACAAGGTGCTCAAGGCCGGCGAGATCCAGCAGCTCAACCTCATCATCAAGGGCGACGCGTCCGGTTCGGTCGAGGCCCTGGAGTCCTCGCTGCTCCAGCTCGACGTGGGCGAGGAGGTCGACATCCGCGTGCTGCACCGCGGCGTGGGTGCGGTCACCGAGTCCGACATCAACCTGGCGTCCGGCTCCGACGCGATCGTCATCGGCTTCAACGTCCGCGCCGAGGGCCGGGCCACGCAGATGGCCGAGCGCGAGGGCGTCGACGTCCGCTACTACTCGGTCATCTACCAGGCGATCGAGGAGATCGAGGCGGCCCTGAAGGGCATGCTGAAGCCGGAGTACGAAGAGGTCGAGCTCGGTACGGCGGAGATCCGCGAGATCTTCCGCTCGTCCAAGCTGGGCAACATCGCGGGTGTCCTCATCCGCTCCGGCGAGGTCAAGCGCAACACCAAGGCGCGCCTCATCCGCGACGGCAAGGTCATCGCGGAGAACCTCACCATCGAGGGCCTGCGTCGCTTCAAGGACGACGTCACCGAGATCCGCGAGGGTTACGAGGGCGGTATCAACCTCGGCAACTTCAACGACATCAAGGTCGACGACGTCATCGCGACGTACGAGATGCGCGAGAAGCCGCGCGGCTGACGCCGCAACGCGACGCTGGGGCCGGTCGGCGGGAAATTTCCGTCGATCGGCCCCGGCCGTTGCGTGTACGGTTCGAGGGACCAGCAGGGCTCCTGGGGCCCGGTACGTCTCACGCCTCCCGGGTGGGCTTCACCCGTCACGCATGTATGTAGGGACGCTGTCCTTCGACCTCCTCCTCGGCGACGTACGGTCGCTGAAGGAGAAGCGCTCCGTCGTCCGCCCGATCCTCGCCGAGCTGCACCGCAGGTTCGCGGTGAGCGTGGCGGAGGTCGGCGACCAGGACCTGTACCGCAGGGCGAGGCTCGGCCTCGCGGCGGTCTCCGGGGACGCGGGGCACCTCACCGAGATACTGGACCGCTGCGAGCGCTGGGTCGCGGCCCGTCCCGAGGTGGAGCTGCTGTCGGTACGGCGGCGGTTCCACGGCGAGGACGACTGACGGCGGCCGCCGGGCGGACCTCCGGCGTCGCAAGCACAATGGACAACAAGAAGGAGAAGGACCAGTGGCCGACAACGCGCGGGCGAAAAGGCTGGCGGACCTCATCCGCGAGGTCATCGCCCAGAAGCTGCAGCGCGGCATCAAGGACCCGCGGCTGGGCTCGCACGTGACCATCACGGACACCCGGGTCACCGGCGACCTGCGGGAGGCGACGGTCTTCTACACGGTCTACGGCGACGACGAGGAGCGCGCGAGCGCGGCCGCCGGCCTGGAGAGCGCGAAGGGCATCCTGCGCTCGGAGGTCGGGCGCGCGGCGGGCATCAAGTTCACGCCGACCCTGACGTTCGTCGCCGACGCGCTGCCGGAGACCGCCCGGACCATCGAGGACCTCCTCGACAAGGCCCGGGCCTCGGACGCCAAGGTGCGCGAGGCGTCCTCGGGCGCCGCGTACGCGGGCGAGGCCGACCCGTACCGCAAGCCGGGCGAGGACGCCGGCGAGGACGGCGGTAAGGACGCGGCGGGCGCATGAAGCGGCAGGACACTCCTCCCCGGTCCCCGGCCGGGGGGACCCCGAGCGGGCTCGTCATCGTCGACAAGCCCGCCGGTTTCACCTCGCACGACGTCGTCGCCAAGATGCGGGGCATCGCCCGCACCCGGCGCGTCGGGCACGCGGGGACCCTCGACCCGATGGCGACCGGTGTGCTCGTCCTCGGCGTCGAGCGCGCGACCAAGCTCCTCGGCCATCTCGCGCTGACGGAGAAGGAGTACGTGGCGACGATCCGGCTCGGGCAGAACACCGTGACGGACGACGCGGAGGGCGAGATCACCTCCCGCGCGGACGCCTCGGCGCTCACCCGGGAGGCCATCGACGCCGGGGTCGCGAAGCTCACCGGCGCGATCATGCAGGTGCCGTCGAAGGTCAGCGCCATCAAGATCGACGGCAAGCGCTCGTACAAGCGGGCCCGGGAGGGCGAGGACTTCGAGATCCCCGCGCGGCCGGTGACGGTCTCCTCCTTCACCGTGCACGCCGTGCACCCGGCGCAGGCCGAGGACGGCACCCCGGTGCAGGACGTGCTGGTCTCCGTCGTCTGCTCGTCCGGCACCTATGTGCGGGCCCTCGCCCGCGACCTGGGCGCCGACACCGGCGTCGGCGGGCATCTGACGGCGCTGCGGCGCACCCGCGTCGGCCCGTACGGGCTCGGGCAGGCCCGTACGCTCGAACAGCTCCAGGAGGAGCTGACCGTGATGCCGGTCGCGGACGCGGCGGCCGCCGCCTTCCAGCGCTGGAACGTCGGCGAGGAGCAGGCCCGCCTGCTCGCCAACGGGGTGCGGATCAGGGTGCCGCAGTTCGACACCGAGGGCCCGATAGCGGTCTTCGGCCCGGACGGCCGCTTCCTCGTCCTCGTGGAGAACCAGGGCGGCCGGGCGAAGAGCCTGGCGGCCTTCGGCTGAGCCCGGCCTGTCACGGCGCCCGGCCTGTCACGGCCCCGGTGGCCCGTCCCTCCCGGACGGGCCACCGGGGCCGTTCCGTACCGTGGGACGAAAGGTCCGGCCCACGGTCCCCCTCCCTAGTGCTCTCTATCCAATCGACACTCGGAATTCACTCCAATGGGCAGGCGCTCGGAGTGAACCGAGGGGGTGGAAGGGGGCGCGTTCCGGTCGCGATCTATCCCGCCGATCATCCGCTGCCTACCGTCGAAGCTACGTGCACGGCGGGGAGGTTCGACGGATGAGCGGTCGGCGGACCGATGCGGACGAATCACTGGTCCGCATCCGAGACCTCGCTGGGCGGCCGCGCGGCACGGGATTCCTGGCGGACGACCGCGGCACTCTGATCACCAGCCACGAGGCCGTGGACGGTCTCGCCCGCCTCGTGCTGCTCGCCCCCGGCGACCGCACGTGCCTCGTCGGCGCGGAGGCCGTCACCCCGCTTCCCGGCTGCGACCTGGCACTCGTGCGCACGGAGGGGCTCGGGGCGCCGCCGCTGCCGATCGCCGCGTCGCCCTCGGTCGCGGAGGGGTCCCAGGTGCGGCTGCGGGCCGGCAGCTGGCAGAGCGCCCGCGTGGTCGGCGAGGCCCTGGTGACCTACACGGCCACCGACCGCTTCCATCTCCTGGACGCCGCCGTGGAGTTGCTGCTCACGGAGCGCGAGGGTCTGCGGCTCGGCGAGGAGGCCACGGGCGGGCCCGTGCTCGACGCGCGGTCGGGAGCGGTGGTCGCCGTCCTCGGTACCGCGCTGCACGCCGAGCGCCGCTCCGGGGGTTTCGCGATCCCGCTGCGGGCCGCGGCGGACGCCTCGCCGCACGGCCCGCTGGCCGCGCTCGTCGAGCGCAACGCGGCCACGGTCCCGGCCTTCGGCCCGGATCTGAACCTGGCGGGCGCCCTGCAGCTCACGGCGACCTCGCTCGGCCAGGTCACCACGGCCCGCCCGTGGCGGGACGCGGTCCGCCGCCCGGACGTCGAGGCGGAGTTCGCGCGCTTCCTGGACGGCGGCAGACCGCCCGCCCGCGAGGAGGACGCCCTCGCGGACGGCGCGCCGCCGGGCGCGGCGGGCGCGCTCGCGGGGCCGGGGACAGGACCGGCGGCCGAGGGGGACGATCCGGACAACGCGCCCTGTGGCGAGGGGAGTTCACCGGGCGGGAAGGAGCCGGAGAGGAAGCGGAAGCGGCGCCCGGCCGGCCCGGATCCCGCCGACGGGCAGGACGGGGCCGGGGAAGCCGCTCCCGTCGTGCTCGGTTTCGTCGGCGCCCCCGGCACCGGCCGCACCACCGAGCTGAGCGCGCTGGCCTCCCGGCGGGCCCGCGGCGCCGAGCCCGCGCCGACGCTGTGGCTGCGGGGCGCCGATCTGCAGGAGGGCGACCGCAGCGTCCGGGACGCCGTCGCCCGTGCCCTGAAGTCCGCCGGCCGTATCGTCACCGCCTCCGCCGGGGCCGCGGGCACCGTCGGCGACGCCTCCACGGCCACCCCGGAGACGGTCGCGGCGCTCGCGCACCGCGTGGGCCGCCCCCTGCTCATCGTGCTCGACGGCCCCGAGGAGATGCCGCCCGTCCTCGCCCACGCGCTGCCCGCCTGGACCGCCGCCGGCGTCGACTGGCTGGACGAGCACGGCGCCCGGCTGATCGTGGCCTGCCGCCCCGAGTACTGGGAGACCGCCGGGGCGCTCTTCCCGCGCCGTGCCCTGCACGCGGCCCCGGCCCCGGCGACCGCGCTGGCCAATCCGCGCGGCCTGCCGCGCTGTCTGCACCTGACGGACCTCACGCCCCGCCAGGCCGCCGAGGCCCGGGCCGCGTACGAGGTCCCCCAGGAGGCGATCCAGCCGGCCGACGCGGCCCATCCGCTCACGCTGCGGCTGCTCGCCGAAGTACGGGCGGCGCTGCCCGGCGGCGGGGACGGCAGTGGGGGCAGCGGCGGGGACGGCGCCGGCGAGCAGGCCCCGCCGCCGGACCGCTGGGACGTCTTCTCGGCCTATCTGGACCTGAGTTGTCTGCGCATCGCGGTCCGGCTGGCGGCCGCGCGCAGACCCCCGCTGCGCGGCACGCTCGTCAGACGGCTCGCGGCCCGCGTGGCCGGGCAGGTGCACGAGGCGGCCCGCCGCTGTCTGGGGCCGGGCCAGGGCGAGCTGGAGCGGGAGTCCTTCGAGGAGCTCTTCCCGTGGCGCAACGGCTGGGCGTCCGCCGTGCTCACCGAGGGCCTGCTCGTCCCGGCGGGCAACGGCTACCGCTTCGCGCACGAGGAGTTCGCCGACTGGCTGCAGGGCATGCACCTGGACCTGGACGCGGCCCTGCACACGCTCATCCACCGCTGGTACGAGCCGGAGGCCCCGCCCGCCGACGCGGAGACCCGCCTCCCCTCGCGCCCCGGCGGCGGCCCGCCCCCCGAGGGGCACGTCCCGCCGCCCCCCGGCTCCGCCAAGGCGGCCGCCCGCCGCACCTCCCGCCGGGGCCGCAAGGGCCAGGACCGGCCGCGCCCGCTGCCGGTGCCCCGGCACCGCATCGGCCCCGTGGTCCAGGCGCTGCTGCTGCTCGGCCGCCGCTCGGGCACCGACGAGCTGTGCGAGCGCCTGACCGCGCTCGTGCACGCGGTGGAGGCGCCGCCGAGGGCGGGCGCGCCCCGCTCGCCGGAGCCGGCGCCGCCCCGGCGCGAGGAGCGGGCGGAGGACGAGGGCCGCGCGGCCCTGCCCGACCCCGCCTGGTGGGCCGCACACCTGCTCGGCGAAACGCTGCTGCGCCTGCCCGACGCGACACCCTGCCTGGAGGTGCTGCGGCTGCTCGCCGGGCGGCTGACCGCCCGCGCGCGGGAGACCGGCGGCTTCGACAGCGCCGCGACGAACGCCCTGGGCGGGCTCGCCGAGTTCGGCCCCTGGTTCTGGCTGCGGCTCCCGCTGGGCCTGCCCGAACGCCTGGACCTGCTGCGGCTGTTGCTGCCCGCCGACCCGCCGCCCCCCGGCGCCGAGCGCCCCCACCCCTTCGCGCAGCTCCCGCAGACCGACCGCTTCCTGCCCACCGTGGCGGGCATCCTCACCGAGGACCCGTGCGTCGTGCAGCCCCTGCTGTGCCGCTGGTTCGGCGACGGGCGCCCGCTCCAGACGCCGCCCGGCGAGGCGGGCGCCGACGGGGTCCGGCCCACGGTCGCCACCGCCGCCCAGGCCCTGCTGCACACCCACCGCCGCCGCGCCATCGACGATCTGACCGAGGCCCTGGTGGACGCCGCGCACCCGCTCGCCGACGAGTTGCTGTGCGCCCTCGCCGAGGACGAGCCGTCCGCGCTGTGCCGTGCCGTGGACCGCTGGGCGCACGACGACCGCGTCGAGCGGCACGTGGCCGCCGCCGCGTACGGCCTCAAGGCCGCTCCCCGCGTCGTCATCGACGCGGACCGCGAGCTGCTGCGCTACTCGGCGCTCGCCCTGCTCGCCCGCCCCGCCGAGGGCGCCCTGCACGGCACGGCCCTGACCCTGCTGGTGCGCGACGGCGAGACGCGCGGCAAGTATCTGCCGCAGGCCGTCGCCCGCTTCGCCGCCGGCGACCCGCACGTGCCGGCCGGCGCGCTCGCGCCCGCCCTGACCACGCACCCCGAGCCCGTGCTCGCCGCGTTCCGGGCCCGGCTGTACGAGCCGGGGGACGGCCCGGGGGAGGTGCTGCGCACCCTCGCCGACGTCGGCACGCCCGCGCTCGCGCGCCGGGCCGCGGCCCTCGTCCAGGAGCACATCGAGCACCGCCCCGAGGGCGCGGTCGACGCCGCCGCCTTCGTCGACCGGCGGCTGGAGGCGGGTCCCGCCGCGCGCTCGGTGCTCTTCCCGCTCGTGGTGCACCTGCTGGGCTGCCGCCCGCCGCAGATCCGCCGCGCGCTCGCGCCCGTCCTGGCCTCGCCGGGCACGCCCGTCTCGCGCCCGCTGCGCCAGGAACTGCTGGAGGTGCTGCTGGAGCGCGAGCAGTACGGGCCGTTCGAGCGCGACGTCACGGTGCTGGACGCGCTGCTGCGGGCGGTCGCGGGCGGGGCCCCCGACCGCGTCGAGGCCCGTACCCGCGATCTGGTGCACCGCGTCGGGCTGCTGATGGCCCGCTCCCCGGAGGGCGCGGCCTGTTTCGACCGGCGGCTCGCGCAGCTCGCCCGGGAGATCCCGGTCTTCGGCGCCCAGGTGCGCCGCTGGCTGCGGTCGGCGCCCGCGCAGTGGGCGGTCGTGGTGGGTCCGCGGGCACGGATCCGGATCACGGCGGAGGCCCCGCGCGGCGAGAGCGGCGGCGGGCCGGGAGGGGAAGGTGACGGAGTCGACACCGCCGACCTGACAGCCGGGGCCCTGGCCGATGCGGGGCACCGGGAGGCGGCATGGCACTCTTAGACCTGCGTAGGACAGACAGAAGTTCGGGTTTCGGCGAGGAGCGGGCACAGTGCAGCGCTGGCGTGGCTTGGAGGACATCCCCCAGGACTGGGGGCGCAGCGTCGTCACCATCGGCTCGTACGACGGGGTCCACCGCGGACATCAGTTGATCATCGGCCGTGCGGTGGAGCGGGCGCGGGAGCTGGGGGTGCCCGCCGTCGTGGTCACCTTCGACCCGCACCCGAGCGAGGTCGTCCGGCCCGGCAGCCACCCGCCGCTGCTGGCGGCGCACCACCGGCGCGCGGAGCTGATGGCGGAGCTGGGTGTGGACGCGGTGCTGATCCTGCCGTTCACGGTGGAGTTCTCCAAGCTCTCGCCCGCCGACTTCGTGGTGAAGGTCCTGGTGGACAAGCTGCACGCGCAGTGCGTCGTGGAGGGTCCGAACTTCCGCTTCGGGCACCGGGCCGCGGGCACCGTCGACTTCCTCAAGGAGCTCGGCGCCGTCTACGACTACGAGGTCGAGGTCGTCGACCTGTTCATGAGCGGGGCGGCGGGCGGCGGGCAGCCGTTCTCCTCCACGCTGACCCGCCGCCTGGTCGCCGAGGGCGATGTCGCGGGGGCCGCCGAGATCCTGGGCCGGCCGCACCGGGTCGAGGGCGTCGTGGTGCGCGGCGCGCAGCGCGGCCGCGCGCTGGGCTATCCGACGGCCAATGTGGAGACGCTGCCGCACACCGCGATCCCCGCCGACGGCGTGTACGCGGGCTGGCTGACCGTCGGCGACGAGGCCATGCCGGCGGCGATCTCGGTGGGCACGAACGTGCAGTTCGACGCGACGGAGCGGACGGTCGAGGCGTACGCCATCGACCGCGTCGGCCTCGAACTGTACGGGCTGCACGTGGCCGTGGACTTCCTGGCCTATCTGCGCGGCATGGAGAAGTTCGCCTCGGTCGAGGAGCTCCTGGAGCGGATGGCGCACGACGTGAAGCAGGCCCGTGAGCTGGTGGCCTCCTACGAGCGGGAGCGGGTGGCGGCGAACGCCGCCGGCCGCTGAGCCGGACATGACGGCGAGGGCCCCGGGACGGCGCGTCCCGGGGCCCTCGCCGTGTCCGCCCGCTTCTGCTACTGCTGCTGCGGGTAGCCGTAACCGCCCGGCGGGGGCGGCTGCGGTGGCTGCCAGGCGCCGGGCTGCGGGGGCTGGGGGTGCTGCTGCGGCGGCAGCGGCTGGTGCGGCGCGCTGTCCCCGTAGGGGCTGTGGGGCTGCTGGTACGGGCCCGGGGCGCCCGGCGCGTACGGGCCGCCCGGCTGCGGCTGCTGCCCGTGGCCGCCCGGCACCGGCGGTACGGCCGTGCCGCCACCGTGCTCGCCCCACACGCCGCGCTGCTGCTGGGCCCGCAGGAAGTCCTCGGCGACCAGCGCCGAGAGGGCGAAGTACGCCTCCCGGGTCCTCGGCCGCATCATCTCCAGGTCGACCTCGGCGCCCGCCGCCAGATGCTCGTCGAAGGGGACGACCACGACACCGCGGCAGCGCGTCTCGAAGTGCGCCACGATGTCCTCCACCTTGATCATCTTGCCGGTCTCGCGGACCCCGGAGATCACGGTGACGCTGCGCGAGACCAGTTCGGCGTAGCCGTGCGCGCCGAGCCAGTCGAGGGTGGTGCTGGCGCTGCTCGCGCCGTCCACGGACGGCGTCGAGACGATGATCAACTGGTCGGCGAGGTCGAGGACTCCGCGCATCGCGCTGTAGAGCAGGCCCGTGCCGGAGTCGGTGAGGATGATCGGGTACTGCTGGCCGAGCAGGTCTATCGCGCGCCGGTAGTCCTCGTCGTTGAAGGTCGTCGAGACCGCCGGGTCGACATCGTTCGCGATGATCTCCAGGCCGGAGGGGGCCTGCGAGGTGAAGCGGCGGATGTCCATGTAGCTGTGCAGGCTCGGGATCGCCTGCACGAGGTCACGGATCGTCGCGCCCGTCTCCCGGCGCACGCGGCGGCCGAGCGTGCCCGCGTCGGGGTTGGCGTCGATCGCGAGGATCTTGTCCTGGCGCTCGCTCGCGAGCGTCGCGCCCAGGGCCGTGGTCGTGGTCGTCTTGCCGACGCCGCCCTTGAGGCTGATGACGGCGATGCGGTAGCAGGACAGCACGGGGGTGCGGATGAGATCGAGCCTGCGCTGCCGCTCGGCCTCCTCCTTGCGCCCGCCGAACTTGAAACGGGAGCCCCCCGCCTGCTTCTTGGGCTTCGGTTTGGCGCGCAGCAGCCGCTCCGAGGACAGCTCCATGGACGCCGTGAACCCCAGCGGTGCCCCGCCCACGGTCCGCTGCCGCTGCCCGTCCGCGGCGGCGGGTGAGGGCCAGCCGCCGTCACGGGGGTCGGCGGGGGCCTGCGGGTACGGTCCGGGGGCGCCCGGCGCGTGGGCCTGCGGAGCAGCCGGAGGCTGGGGGTAGCCGTAACCGGGGGGTGCGGCGGGGGAGTTGGCGGCGGGCGTGTGGGGTGGCGGGGTCGGTGGGGTGTGAGGTGCGGGGGAGGTGGCGGGTGTGCCGGGGGCCGGGTGGCCGTAACTGCTTTGCGGGGTGGGTGGGTTGGTCGGGTTGGG